>DASSZE010000001.1:0-22077 GCA_035713675.1 Gaiellaceae bacterium
GACCGCCTCTGGGACGAGCACCGGACCCTTCGTGCCCGGCTCCGCTTCGGCGACCGCGACCACATCGTCGCGAGAGCGCGGGTCGAGGAGCGGCTCGAGCGGGCCGCCTGAGCCGACCGGCGCTCTACACTGAAGCTCCCCCGGGGCGTTAGCTCAGCTGGGAGAGCGCCGGCTTTGCAAGCCGGAGGTCACCGGTTCGATCCCGGTACGCTCCACCTCTCTGAGGCCGTCTCCCAAGCGGGCTGACGGCCTCTCTCGTTTCCGGCGCTGGCGACACCTGTGGACCGGCGGCCCGCTCGTGGCCCACTGGACCGCGGCCAGCGCCGAGACCACGGGAGGCGTTTTCCCGCGCCCTGCGCGCTGCCAGCCGGGGACCCCACCGTGCGAGGCCCGTTGACCGGCGCGTGAGTCGGGGGTCAGCGAAGTGTGAGTGTGACTGGGATTGGGGGCCTCGCTTGCCGCAATTGCAGCAGCGCCGGCGTTCGGCCGGACACCGCCTGACCAGCAGCATCAGGCGAGTCAGCTGCGCTCGCACGCGCTCAATGTGATTTACGGCCTGGGACACCCCACCACGGCGACGCATCCGCAATACCGGGCCGGACTGATCCGGGCAGAAGCGATGAACGAGCGGTACGGGATCCCAACTCTCGGCGTAGACGAAACTGTCCGTCTGTTTGGGACAGGGCTGCATGCCGGCGGCGCCCTGGCACCGCCTACCACCAGCCCGCCGCCCTCGGCACACGTGCCGGGCCCGCAGCCGTAACGCTGAGCACATTCCTGCGCCCCCATCTACGAAGGTGCGGGCGTGAGCGCCCTTGGCGATCCGGTGTCCTGCGGCTATCCCCACGGTCTCCGGCTGCAAGCCGTAGGTCACCGGCAAGCGCCGCATCCTCGGCCACGGCTACAAGACGAACTTGGTCACCTGACGGCAGCCACATCGTCTACGCCCGCCTCGGTCAGACCGCAGCCGGTGACGCGATCTGGATCATGGACGCCGACGGCCGCAACGCGCACCGGATCATGAACGGCGCAAGCGGCCCGGCCTGGCGTCCCAGCCAGCCGGTCACATCCGCGGCGACCTCGTAGTTTCGGGCACGCGGAATCCCCTGCGACCCCGATGCGCCCCACGGGGCTTCCGCCCACGATGGCGGTGGAGGAACGCAATGCGCGGACGCGGCTTGGTCATCGCCCTGGCTGCAACCACCGCGGCACTTGCCGTCCTCGTGTCGCTCGAGGCTGTCGAGGCCGAGAGTTACGCCGGGGACCGGCAGCCACAGCATGCCGGCGCAACGGCCACGGCGGACCCGGCTCCACTTCGTCCCGGCACGCACGGCATCCGCGTCCGTGCGCTTCAGCAGAGGCTCATCGCGCTCGGCTACCTCCCGCCCGGCTCGGCGGACGGCGCCTATGGACAGCGGACCTGGCACGCCGTGGTCGCCTTCCAGGGTTGGCACCGCCTTCGTCGTGACGGCGTCGTGGGAGCTCGGACGCAGGCGGCGCTTGTCTCTGCTGTCAGGCCGCGACCCTGGGTTCCCCTCGAGCGAGGCCTCCAGCTCGACCTCGAGCGTCAGGTCCTCCTCGTGGTGAGCCGCGGCCGCACCGTCCGCGCGGTGCACATCTCCGGCGCGGCGCCGGGATATATCACCCCGCGCGGTCGCTTCTACGTCTACCGTCGCGAGCGCTTGAGCTGGTCCGTTCCGTATCGGGTGTGGATGCCGTACGCCCTCTACTTCAGCCGCGGCTACGCGATTCACGGCTTCAGTTCGGTACCGGCATATCCGGCCTCGCACGGCTGTGTCCGGATGCCGATGAGCGAGGCGCCGTTCGTCTACGCGGCGACGCTGCTCCACACGCCTGTTGTCATTCGCTGATCCCCGGTCGCTCACGCACACCGAGGAATGGAACGAACCGGGGGTCGAGGGCGGCAAGTCCGAGCGCAGCCAGCACCGCTCCGGCCACCGCAGGCAGCACGATCGCGAGCGACGGGGGTGCGAGCAGGAAGAAGTCGCGGGCGAACGGCACCAGCAGCACCGCGACATAGCCGGCGAGCAGCATGAGCACGAGCACCCCCACGGCGCTGCTCCGCAGCCGACCTTCGGCTTCGAGCGCGAGGATGAGATAGAGACCGACGAGGACGAGCGTCGTGGTGGCCACCGTTCGTGCCTCCAGGACGGACAGGTCCAGGACGTTGAGGGCGAAGAAGTAGCTGGAGAGCACGCCGAGACCCGCCGCCGTTCCCGCCGGCAGCGAGAAGCGTGCGAGCTCGCGCAGGAAGCCCTGCGTGCCGTAGCCGCCGTGGCTCGGCGCGAGAGCGAGGAAGAAGGCCGGGATGCCGATCGTGAGCGAGGCGGCGATCGTGAGGTGGCGCGGGAGCAGCGGGTAGGCGATCGGAGTGAGCCCGACCGAGAGCACGAGGAACGCGGCGAAGGCGGACTTCGTCACGAAGAGCTTCGCGACGCGCTGGACGTTGCGCAGGATCTGCCGGCCTTCGGCGACCATGGCCGGCACCGCCGAGAACTCGCTCCGTACGAGGACGACGTCGGCGACCGCGCGTGTCATCTGGGTGCCGCTGCCCTGGGCGATCGCGAGCTGCGCAGCCTTGAGCGCGGGCACGTCGTTGACCCCGTCGCCGACCATCGCGACATAGCGACCGGCGGCACGCAGGGCCTCGACCACGCGGCGCTTCTCGTCGGGAGCGATGCGTCCGAAGACCGCCGTGCCGAGTACGAGCCGACGCAACTCCTCTGCATCCTCGGGCAGCTCGGCCGCATCGACGGCGTCGCCCGTGATGCCTGCGTCGTGGGCGATCGAGGCGACGGTCTCGGGCCGGTCGCCGGAGAGAACCTTCAGGTCCACCCCCTGGTCTTGCAGCCAGGCAACCGTCTCGCGCGTCTCGGGCCGGAGGTCCTCGCCCAGCAGGACGAGGCCGCGCGCGGCCGGCCGCGGATCCTCCAGGTCCTCGACCGTGCCGAAGGCGAGCACACGACGGCCTTGGCTTGCGCCGCGGCCCGCATCCGCCGCCAGCTCGCCGAGACCGAAGTGCTCCGGGGCTCCGAGCACGTAGCCGACACCGGCGATCCGTTGCGCACCGAAGCGGCGCCGCGAGGAGAAGGGAACCTCTTCCTCGACCAACGCCGGATCCGCGGGGTAGGCCTCGGCGACCGCCTCCAGGGTCGCGTTGCGGGTCGCGGCCGAGGCGGCGTAGACGCCGAGGTCGCCGGCGAGGGACTCGGGGCCGACGAGCTCGACGACGCGCAGCCGGGGCTGCGTCAACGTGCCCGTCTTGTCCAGACAGACGACATCGACCGCTGCGAGCGACTCGGTCGCGTTGAGCTGCTGCGCCAGGGCCCCCAGCCGAGCCATCCGTAGCGCGGCGACGGCGTAGGTCAGGCTCGCGAGCAGGATCAACCCCTCCGGAATCAGCGTGACCACGGCGGCCACGGCGGTGGGGACGGCGGTGCCGACGGCCGCGTGGCGGTGCCACAGCGCGTAGCCGAGGATGACGCCGAGCGGGACGAGCACGGCGACGAGGACGAAGAGGAGCCGATTCAGCGCGCGCTCGAGCGGAGACCGCGGGTGGCGGAAGGAACGCGCCTGCCCGGTCAGCCGCTCTGCGTAGCTGTCGGGGCCGACGGCGGTCACCACGTACTCCCCCTGCCCTTCGACCGCGAACGAGCCCGAGCGAATGCCTTCCCCCGCCGTGCGCGACACCGGCCGCGACTCGCCGGTCAAGATCGATTCGTCGAGGCGCAGCCACTCCGCCCGCTGCAGGGATCCGTCGGCCACGACCTGGTCGCCCGGCCCGACCCGCACCACATCCCCCACGACCACTTCCTCGACGGATACAACCTGCGGCGCGCCGTCTCGTACGACGGTGGCGTGCGGGGCGACGAAGGCGCTGAGCCGGTCGAGAGCACGTTTCGCCCGCACCTCCTGAGCCGTCCCGATCGTCGCGTTGGCGACCAGGACGCCGAGGAAGAGCGCGTCCTGCCATTCGCCGAACGCGAGCGTGGCGGCGCCCGCGACGGCGAGGATCAGGTTGAAGACGGTGAAGACGTTGGCGCGGACGATGCTCGCGTAGGAGCGGCTGCTGCGCCGAGCGCCTCGGCGACCACTTGCCGCAAGCCGCTGCGCAGCCTCGAGCTGTGACAGCCCAGGCGACCGCTCCGCGTCCGCCGGAGCCGCAAGGGATGAGCCGGCCACCATGACTGGGGTCCTCGCCGTCTTGATACCGCGATGAGCGGCGCCGCGGTTCGGCGTGAACCCGCGAACCGGCTGCGGCGAACTCCCGAGGCCGCCCGAGGCGTCGGAGCGGAGCATTGATGACGTTGGCTGAACTGCCCGCAGCGCGGGCTGAAGCGAGGTGACGTCGTGGAGACGGCAGTTGGACTGACACTTGCGCTCGTCTCCGCGGTCCTCGTCAACTGGGCGTACTCGAAGGAGCACGACGCGGCTGCCGCGATGCCGCGTTTCTCTCCGCGCCGCCCGCTGGAGTTCATACGGCTCCTGCTCGCGGATCGCTTCTGGGTGCGAGCGTTCGCCACCGAGAGCGTCGGCTGGTCGATCTACGTCGCCGCGTTGGCGCTCGCTCCCCTGTCGCTCGTCCAGGCCGTGTGTGCGTCCGGAATCGCCGTGCTGGCGTTGGTCAGCGTCCACGGGCATCCGCGGCGGCTCGCCCGGCACGAGCAGCTCGCGGTCGCCGTGGCCTTCGCAGGCCTCGTTCTCCTCTCGCTGTCGCTCGTCGACACGCACCAGGCCGACCACCCGCCGCACCCGGCCGCCCTCGCCGTCTGGCTGGGGTCGCTTCTGGCCGTCGCCGTCGTGCTCGGGCGCCGGCACGCGGGTCTTGCGGTCGGACCCGCGCTGGGGCTCGCGGCAGGACTGCTCTTCGCCGGCGGCGACATCTCGGCGAAGCTCGTCGTGTACGGCGGCCCGTGGCTGGGTGCGGTCGCGACCCTGATCGTCTTCTACGGGCTCGGCACCAGCGTCCTTCAGGGCTCCTTCCAAAACGGGAACGCCCTCACGGGCGCCGGGCTCGCCACGCTCGCAACCAACGCCGTGCCGATCGCCGCCGGCTTCGTCGTCTTCGGGGAGCAACTTCCGCAAGGGACGAAAGGCGGCCTGCAGCTCGCAGCCTTCAGCCTCCTCGTCCTGAGCGGCGCGCTGCTCGCGAGCGTCGCGCGACCAGGCGCGGCGGGAACGCAGTCGCCCACGCTCCGGCTGTCGCTCGACGGGCTACGCGCGCACAGTCGCCGCCTGGTCGCCGCGGCGGCGCTCGCCGGCGTCCTCGGGGGAATCGTGCTCTGGGCCGTGGACCGGCGGTCCGCCGCGGACTGGCTCTGGGCGGCGACGACGGCGCTGCTCCTCGTTCCGCTCGGGGTCTCGGTACTCCGGTCGCTGCTGCGCCGCGACGTCGGAGTCGACGCGGTCGCGCTCGTCGCGATGGCAGGCGCGCTCGCCCTCGGCGAATACCTGGCCGGCGCGGTCATCGCGCTCATGCTCGCGGGCGGCAACGCGCTCGAGGAGGCGGCCAACCGGCGCGCCCGGCGCGAGCTGACCGCACTCGTCGAGCGAGCACCGCGTGTCGCGCTCGTGCGACGAGGCGACGGCCTGCACGAGGTACCGGTCGACGAGGTCGAGGTCGGCGACCACGTGCTGGTGCGGCCGGGCGAGGTCGTCCCGGTCGACGGCATGGTCGACAGCGGGGAGGCGATCGTCGACGAGTCGGCCCTCACCGGCGAGCCGCTGCCTGTCACCGTCCATCGGGGCGGCCAGGTGCGGAGCGGCACAACGAGTGCGGGCAGCGCCTTCGAGCTGAGCGCGATCCGGCCCGCCGCGGAGAGCGCGTATGCGGCGCTCGTGCGCCTGGTGGAGCAGGCGGAACAGGAGCGGGCGCCGTTCGTGCGGCTCGCCGACCGCTACGCCGCGATCTTCCTTCCCGTCACGGCTGTGGTCGCCGGCGTCGCCTGGGCCGTCTCGGGCGATCCGGTGCGGGCGCTGGCCGTCTTCGTCGTCGCGACACCATGCCCGCTCATCCTCGCTGCCCCGATCGCCCTCATGTCCGGCCTGTCGCGATGTGCGCGCGCCGGCGTGGTCGTGAAGGGCGCCGGCACCATCGAGCAGCTGGGCGAGGCTCATTCCGTCCTCCTCGACAAGACCGGCACCGTCACACTCGGCCATCCGGAGCTCGAGCGGCTCGTCCCGCTGGACGGCCTCGACCCGAACGAAACGCTTCGCCTTGCTGCCAGCGTCGACCGGCTCTCGGCTCACCCGCTCGCACACGCGCTCGTCGCCGGGGCGGACGCGAAGGGACTCCGGCTCGGGGTGCCGGAGCACGTCGAGGAGTCCTTCGGGCACGGCGTCAGCGGCGCTGTGCAGGGCCACGAGGTCCTCGTCGGCAGCCGCCGCTGGCTGAGCGAGCACGGGGTCGACGCGAAGGTCCCCGAACAGCTCGACGGCTCGGCCAAGGTGCTCGTCGCGGTCGACGGCAAGGCCTCGGGCGTCGCGCTGATCGGCGACCACCTCCGGACGGACGCCGACCGCCTCGTCCCACGACTGCGAGCGGCCGGAATCCGCCACGTCGCGCTCGTCACCGGCGACAAGACCGCCGTCGCCGAGCGGGTGGGCGAGACTCTCGGTGTCGACCGCGTCTACGCCGAGCAGACCCCGGACGAGAAGCTCGAGATCGTCCGCGCGCTGCAGGCGCTGCCCGACCTCCGCTCGATCGTGATGGTCGGCGACGGGATCAACGACGCTCCCGCTCTCGCACTTGCCGACGTCGGGGTGGCGATGGGCTCGGCCGGCGCCACCGTTTCCTCGGAGACCGCCGATGCTGTCGTCCTCGTCGACCGGGTCGACCGCATCGCCGACGCGATCCGAATCAGCCGGCGCGCCCTCCACATCGCGGTCCAGAGCGTCATGCTCGGGATGGGAGCCTCGCTGATCGCGATGGGATTCGCGGCGGCGGGCTACCTGCCTCCTGTCGCAGGAGCGCTCCTCCAGGAAGGAATCGATGTCGCAGTCATCCTCAACGCGCTCCGCGCGCTCACCGACTCACCGGAGGCGCACTCATGACCACACAGCGTGAGCCCGTTCGCCGGAACGTCGCCACGCGACCGTCGATCTTCGAACGGATACTCGTCGGGGTCGACGCGACGAAGGAATCCCTCGACGCGTGCCGCCAGGCAGGCACCTTCGCGGAGCCCCGCAGCACCGTCGAGGCAGCAACCGTCTCGCTGTTCCCCCCGGAAGGACTCGACGACGGAGGCGATCTCGACACCCGTCTCGATCGCGCAGCGAGCGCCGCGCTGTCTGCGGCGGCACAGATTCTCGGCCCGCACACCGAGCTGCGCCGACTCTACGGTCTCACCGTCGACACCCTGCTCGACGAGACCGAGCGACTGCAGGCAACCCTCCTCGCGATCGGGACGCAGGAGCACCGTAGGGTCGGGGAGATCGTCTTCGGCGGCGTCGCCGGCGAGTTGCTGCACAAGGCGCCGTGCGCGGTCCTGGTCGCACGCCCAGTGCCGGACCCGGAGACCTTCCCGCGCGAGATCGTCGTCGGCGTCGACGGCTCCGACGGAGCCGAGTACGCCTTCGAGACGGCCCGGGGTCTTGCGACGCGGCGGCACAGCATCCTGCGCAGCGTGGTCGCCCTCGGGGGCAAGCACGTCGACCTGGGGAAGGTCGCGAGCCTTCATCGGAGGGTCGAGGTCTCCACCGCAGCTGCTGTGCCGGCGCTCGTGGAGGCTTCCGTCTGTGCCGACCTTCTCGTGGTCGGCAGCCGCGGCCTCCATGGTCCGAGGGCGCTCGGCAGCGTCTCCGAACGCGTCGCGCACCGGGCGGGCTGCTCGGTGCTCGTCGTTCGCCGGAGCACGTGAAGCGGGTCGCGACACGATCCTGGCTGGGGAGATCGCATCGCGACCCGCTCGATGGGGGGTCTGTGACGTTGTTGGCCTAGCGGTCGCGGCGGCTGTCCTTCTTGCTGTCGCGCCTGTCGTGCTTCTTCATCGGTGTCACCTCCTCGGACTCGTGTCGGATGCGGTCACGCTGCGGCGGGCTCCGTGGCGCCCGAGCGCTTGCCGGGATGGCCCCGGGTCGGGAGATAGGCGTACGCGTGCTCGTAGAGCTCGAGCGCGTTCTCGCGTGGGCGGACGTCGAGCTCGACGAGCTCGCCGGTGGCGTCCTCCTCGACGACCACGCCTGCGCGGTGCCGGCGTCGGCTCCAGAGGAGCGCGACGTGACTACCGGCCGCGTCGCGGCGGGCCAGCTCTTTCGGGTTCGGGTCGAAGGTGAGGCGGTAGCGAGTCATTTCTGCCTCCGATCTGGTTGTGCGGATGGCAGTTGCTGCGGTCTTCGGTTCCATGGCCCAGTTGTACGACGACTCGCGACAAGGCCGGGACACGATTCGGCAAGGGTTGACGGCGCCGCGGCCAAGAGTTGGTTAACCGGCCGCCGGGCCAGGCCGGACTGTCCGCAGCTGCCGTGCGCGTCGGCCCCGATGGCGCCCAGGCCGGCTCCCGCGAGGCTGGGCCCGTGACTCTCGTGGCCGAGATCCCCCCACCGCCGCTTCCGTGGCGCCGGCTCGCGGGGCTGTTGCGACCGCTCTGGCGCGGGACGGCAGCGATGGTCGCGCTCTCGGTCGGCGGGGTCCTCGTGGGCCTCGTTCCACCGCTGGCCCTGGGGGTACTCGTGAACGCCCTCGTCGACCGCAACGATCGTCGGGAGGCCGCTCTCTTGGCGGTCCTCATCGCGCTCGCCACGCTGGTGGAAGCGGGGCTCTACATCGCCTCGGACGGCCTGTACGCACGCAATGCCGGCCGCCTCTACCGGAACCTGCGGCTGGCCATGTTCGAAGGCGCCCTCGCCCGCGCCCGCCGCGGTGAGGACACGACCGGCTTGCCGTCGCGGTTCATCTCTGACGCCGAGACGCTCGAGCGGGCAACGCTCTCGATCCTCGACACGGGCGCGATGCTCGCCGTCGAGTTCGTGAGTGCGCTGGTCGCGCTCGGGACGCTGGAACCGTGGACATTGCCGGTCGTCGCCCCGATTCTCCTCCTCACCTGGATCCTGACGAGGCGGATGCAGCAGCCCGCGGCCGTCGCCGGACAGCGCCGCCAGGAGGAACTCGAGACGATGACGCGCGCCCTCGTGGACGAGCTCGACAACGGGGACGACCCCGCTGCGCCGGCCCGCTTCCGCGTCGCCGCCGAGCGCGTGCTCGGCGCCGAGATCCGCTACGGCTGGCTGCAGGCCTTCAACCTGCAGGGTTCCGGCGGTCTTGCCAAGCTCGCCCCGATCGCCGTCGTGGTCGCCGCGGCATTCGCGGGCAGCCACCAGGCCGGCACGCTCATCTCGATCTACCTCCTTGCGCAGCGCGCCTTCCTGGGCTTCGACGGCGTCGTCGACCTCAGCCTCGGCACCCAGAGCATCCGGGGCGCGGTCGCGCGATGCTTGGAGCTCGTCGACGAACGCTGACGGTCAGGCCTCAGTGGCCGAGTTCGCGCGCGATCGCGCCGGCCCACTCGTCCACCTCGTGCCAGTCGCGCCAGTCGCCCTCGCGCCCTCGCGCCATCCGCACGGGCAGCCTCTCGGCGAGACCGAGCCGGCTGCTGTCCAGCTTCCCGGCGAACAGCTTGTGTTCGCGGGCATGCGTGGCCGAGACGAGCGTCTCGGCGAGCGACGGCCGGAGTGCGTTCGGGTCGTCGGCGACGGGCGGATCCCCGGTGATCGAGCCGCTGGCGAACAGCCACGTCGGCCGCTGAGCAAGCTCGTCGGCGTGGGCGTCGAGGAACGTCCGCGCCTCCTTCATCCAGTTGCCGAGGTAGATCGCGCTTCCCAGGACGACGGCCTCGTAGCTGCTCGTGTCGGTGACGTCCTGGGGGCGTCTGACGTCGACCTCGAGGCCGCGGTCGACGAGAGCGGCTCCGATGCGGTCGGCGATCTCCCCGGTCGCGCCGTGCCTGGTGGCTGCTGTGACGAGAACGGTCATCGTGGCTTGCCTCCTTCCCTCCTGGAGTCGCATGCGCTTCTCTTCGGTGTATGAGCGCGCACGAGGATCGAACCTCCTTCTTCCTCCTCTAGCCGTCGCGGGCGAGCCGCAATGCCGTGCGGAGGTCGACGCGCGGGCCGCTGCGGAGCAACCCCTGCGCGTAGATGCGGCCGGCGAGCCGGACGAGGATGTAGATCGTGGCGAGGACGAGGAGAACCGCGAGCGCGTGTTCCCAGAGCGGGACGCCGACGAGGATGCTGCGCGCCGGGAGCACGAGCGGCGCGGTGACCGGGAAGATCGTCAGCAGGTTCGCAAGCAGGCCGTTCATGTCGCTCGCGAGTGCGACGTAGCCCAGGAAGAACGCGGCGAGGAGCGTGTAGGTGACCGCGATCCCGGCCGAGTTGGCGTCCTGCTGCCGCGATGCGAGCGCGCCCGCCGCCGCGTAGGCGACCGCGTAGAGAGCGAACCCGAGCGCGAACCAGGGGATCACGAGCGCGAGATTCGCACCGATCGAGGCGGGCGCGTCGAACAGGCCGGCGGCGAACAGGATCGCCGTCAGCCCTCCGATCAGCGCCACCTGGCCGAAGCCCAGCAGGCCGATCCCGATCACCTTGCCGGCCATGAGGTGCCGCGGCCGCACCGTCGAGAGAATCAACTCGACGACGCGGTTGCTCTTCTCCTCGACGACGCCGGTGAGCACCCACTGGCCGTAGACGGCGATGGTCGTGAGCAGGAGCAAGGCTCCGGCGTAGGCCGCGAGCGACTCGGCATCGGTCGGCTTCTGCTCGGGAGGCTGAAGGGTGACCGCGCGGAGCTCGGGGGCGGGCGGCAGATGGTGCCGGAGCGCCCGCACGGCCGAGTCTGCCGCGGCGGCAGCCTGGGCGTCGACGTCGCTGCGGAAGACGAGTCGGTCGTTCGCGAGGAGCAGGAGCGCATCGACCTTCTTCGCTCTCACCTGCTCCCGCCCGACAGTCGCCGACGGCACTGCTCGGACCTCGACCTTCGCCTCGAACGGCTTTGCCGCCCGTTGCAGTGCGGCGTCGAGCCCCCTCGGCACCGGGGCGACAATCGCAACCTTGTACGTCGTCTCCGGCGACAGCGCCAGGCTCAGGACACTCGAGGCGCCGACGAGTGCCAGCATCAGCAGAGTCGACGCGAGAAAGGCCCGACTGTGCAGGCGCTCGTCGAGCTCACGCCACGCCACGAGCCAGATTGCCTGCCGCGCCTTCATCGCTCCACCAGCTCGAGGAACAGCTCGGTGAGCGAGGGCGGCCCGTAGCTGAACCCGACCACCTGCGCAGTTCGCTCGGCCTCGGCGAGGACCAGCTCGGGGTCGACCTCGCGCCCGGCTGCGAGCCGCAGGCTGCCGTCGTGACGTGCCACGAGCTCGACACCGGCGACGTGCGGCAGCCAGCGCGGCGGTGCACCCTCGAGCCGGAGCTCGATCTGGCGGTGCCGTGATCGCCGTCTCAGCGCGTCGAGCTTGCCCGTCGCGACGACGCGGCCGTGATCCACGATCGCCACGTCCTCGCAGATGTCCTCGACCAGGTCGAGCTGGTGGCTGGAGAAGAGGACTGCGGCGCCGCGTTCGGCTTCCCCGCGCAGGACCTCGGCCAGCGTCCGCACGGCGATCGGATCGAGGCCGGCGAAGGGCTCGTCGAGAACCAGCAGCTCCGGCTCGTGCACCAGCGCGGCCGCAAGCTGTACCCGCTGCTGGTTCCCGTGGGAGAGCTCCTCCAGCTTCGCGGTCGCCCGCCCGGCAACGTCGAGCCGCTCCAGCCACTCGAGTGCGGCCGCACTCGCTCGGTCGGCGGCCATTCCGTGCAGGCGGCCGAAGTACGCGACCTGCTCGGCGACCGGCATCCGCGGATAGAGGCCTCGCTCTTCCGGCATGTAGCCGAAGCGCAACCGGTCCTCGAGCTGAACCGGCCGTCCGTCCCACAGGACCGCCCCCGAGTCGGGCTCGGCGATCCCGAAGATCATCCGCATCGTCGTCGTCTTGCCGGCGCCGTTCGGCCCCAGGAAGCCGAGCATCACCCCACGTTCCACCGTGAAGGAGCAGCCGTCGAGCGCCTGCACCTCGCCGAATCGCTTGCCGATGTCGACGATGCTCAACATCTCAGGTGACGTCGCGGCGCGCGACCAGGAAGTTCCCGGCGGCTACGAAGACAGCGGCGTATGCGACCAGGAGCAGGCCGCCGCCGAGCGGCGAGAGCAGATACTCGGCCGGGTCGGCCGTCAGCGATGCACTCGCGGCGATCGGCGTGTAGCGACCGGCTCCGGGCACCGCGCTGTCGATGATCGGGTTGACGACTCCCGTCCAGACGATGAGGGCGATGACCGCGAAGACCTGGTTTCGGATCACCGCGCCGAAACCGACTCCGAGCACGGCCCAGAGCGACGTCATCGCGATCGTGCCGAGCACGAGCAGCAGGACGTCGTTCGTGTCGAGGACGAAGTGAGCGCCGCGGGCGAGGAGCATCGCGTAGCCGATCCCGAACGAGAGCCCGATCGCGAGTGCGCCGAACATCAGACCCATCAGCAGGCTCGAGATCACCTTGGCGGCGATGACGCGGCTGCGGCGCGGCGTGACGACGAAGGTGGACCGGATCGTGCCGTGCCGAAACTCGCTCGTGATCGCCATCACGCCGATCAGCGTGGCGAACAGCGCCGCCTGCGTCCCGATCGAGAACAGGCGATGCTGATGGTCGTGGTCGGCGAGATCACTGCCCGTCCCGGTCAGGCCGATGGTGAGCAGGAAGACGAGGATGAGCGCGATCATGCCGCCGAGCAGGCCGAGGTTCGTGCGGGTCGAGCGCATCTTGCGGAGCTCCGAGAGCAGCTGATCGGTCATGACGGCTCCTCGGTGGTCAATTCGAGGAACACGTCCTCGAGACTCGACGCCTCCGGCACGAGCTCGTGCACGGGAATCCCGGCTGCGAAGGCGATCTCGCCGATCTGTGCGCTCGAGGTGCCCTCGATGCGCAACTCGTCGCGATTCATCAGCGCCGCGCGAATCCCCTGCTTCTCGAGTTCCGTGTGCAGCAGGCGCGCGCCGGGGGCCCGCACGCGCACGCTGCTGCTCAGGTGCGTGACCAACCGGGCGAGCGGCTCGAACGTGACGAGCCGGCCCTTGTTGATGATCACGACCTGATCGACGCTCTGCTGTACCTCGGCGAGCACGTGGCTGGAGACGAGCACCGTCTTGCCCTCGGCGGCGAAGCTGCGCATGAAGTCACGCAGCCAGCGCACGCCCTCGGGGTCGAGCCCGTTCGCCGGCTCGTCCAGGATCAGCAGCTCCGGGTCGCCGAGCAGCGCGCCGGCCAGCCCGAGCCTCTGCCGCATGCCGAGCGAGTAGCTGCCGACGCGACGATCGGCAGCGGCGGAGAGCTCGACGAGCTCGAGGACGGCATCGACTCGTCTCGACGCTGCGTGTTCACGTTCCACGAACCAGTTGCCGTCGCTGTGCTCCTGCCCGAGGGCCAGCGCGAGCGCGGTCAGGTGGTCGCGACCGGAGCGACCGGGGTGGAAATCCGCCGCTTCGAGCACCGCGCCGACACGGCTCGCCGGTCGCTCGAGATCGCCATAGCGGCCCCCGAAGACGAGCGCACGTCCATCCGTCGGCTCGACGAGGTGCAGCAGCATGCGCAGCGTCGTCGTCTTGCCTGCCCCGTTCGGCCCCAGGAAGCCGGTGACCGTGCCCCGCTCGAGCGCGAACGAAAGATCGTCCACCGCGAGGACGTCCCCGAACCTCTTCGTCAGATGCTCCGCCTGCACGACCGGGAAAGCCGCGGCGGGCCGGGCGCCTCGCGCAGGTGACTCAGTCGGCAGGGCTTCGATCGCCATTACGGCTCCTCTGCTCATGCAGGATCACTTCACCTCGTCTGGCGAACCGCTGCGAAGAGGCCGGCGCCGCCGAGCAGGAGCAGCACCGCGCCTGCGCCGAGTGCGCCGATCCCGATCGGGAGCAGATTGGGAAAGCGGGCGCCTACGGCGAGATCCGCCCGAACTCCGGCGGAGCCGTCCGCGTTCATGACGACGATCCGATATGCGCCGTTCGCGGGCGACCAGGAGAGCGTCCGGGTACCGGAGCCGAGCGACTGCGCAACCCAGAACTCCTTGCTTGACGGTGCGGCAGCGGGTGCGACGCCGCCGAGCAGGCGGAAGTCCTTCTGCGCGGCGTCGAAGTTCGTGGCCACCTCACGCCGGACCCCGGCGAGGTACGAGCCGACGGCGGCAGCCGGCCCGATCCCGACGAACACCGGCCGCGCACTCTGCGTGCGGATGCGGACGGTGCCGAGCATGTCACGCGCCACGAAAGCGTCGCCGGCGGCGCCCGTGCGGTAGCTGTCGGAGACGATCGCGTACGTGTTCGTCGAATAGGTCCGCGGGTCGGTCATCAGGTAGCCGCTCGCGTCGCGTTGCGTCTGGTCGTACACGAGCACGACTGCTCCGCCGGCCACGGCGGCCAGACCGACGAGCACTGCGAGGCTGGCGGCGATCACGGCGATCACGCGGCCCACGCCCCAGCTCCGGCGCTCGGCGGTCGCTGCGGTCTGCGCGGCCGGAGGCGAAGGTATCGGCGCCTCTGGGCCGATCGCGAGACCGCCGGGCTCGGTCTCGCCGCCGTCGATCCGGAAGGGCGGGTACTCGGGCGTCATCAGCGCCGCATAGGCGCCGACGCGCAGGACCCAGCGGTTGAGACCGAGCACGAAGTCGAAGATCGAGCGCGGATATTCGCCGCGGAAGAGCAGGACGAGCACGGCGGCGAAGACCAGGATGCCGATCACCCCACCGGTCCGCGCCGCGGCGTCGAACGGATCGGCGTGACCGGCCGCTCCGATGCTTCCGGCCCCGCCCGCGAAGATGCCGGCGACGAGGTATTGCGGGATGCCGAGCAGCCACCATCCGACCAGCCGGAGCCCGTGCCGCTGCCGCTCCGGATACACGACGTCGAGCCGGGCGGGGTAGTCGGGGACGTCGGCGAGCGTGAAGGGCGGGTAGCGGTCGGTCCCATTCGCGCTGAAGGCGTAGAAGCAGACCCGCCACGTCCAACGGAGCACGCCGAGGTTGAACTCGAAGATCCCGCGCGGGTACTCGCCGCCGAACAGCAGCGAGACGAATGCAGCCAGCGAGAGCATGGCGAACGCGAGCCAGAGGAACGCGAGGACGACGAAGTGCGGCAGGGCGAGCAGCCACTTGACGAGCCAGAGCCAGCGCGACGGCTGCTCGAGGTGTCCCTCGAGCCGTGCGGGAAACGGCGGACTGATGGGCGGAGCTGCGGCTTGCACCGGTGTCACTTCCTTTCGGGCTCGGCAAAGCGAACGGTGGTAGGTCTCTCTCCTCCTCCTCCCGCAGGAAGGAGGGCCGCTCGGCGATTTGCCGCAGCCCTGCGGGAGCTACTACGGATCAGCCGTCGCCTCGGTGCGCGCTCCGCGTTAACCCGCACCGCACGCGCGGCCTCTCGCTGAGCCGAGCTCGGAGTGCCGGGAGGACGATCGAGCTGTGACCGTTCAGCTCCCGGTGCCGGCGGCAACGCCGCCGCCGGAGGCGAGTCGTGCAGCACACGCGCTCACTCCGGCTCAGCTCGCCGCGGCGCTCGCGAGCGATCTCGACCGTGGGCTCGAGGAAGTCGAAGCGCAACGACGTCTCGCCGAATGCGGCCCGAACCGTCCACACGAGGTCAGCCGGCCACCGTACGCCAGGCTCGCGCTCGACCAGTTGCTCGATCCGCTCGTTCTGCTGCTGCTCGCGGCCAGCCTGGTTTCGATCGCGATCGGCAATCACATCGAGGGAGCGGCGATCGCGGCCATCCTCGTCCTGAACGGGATTCTCGGCTTCTGGCAGGAAGCGGCAGCCGAGCGGGCCGTACGTTCGCTTTCCCAGGCGTTCACGCAGAGCGCGCACGTCGTTCGCTCGGGCAAGGAGACCCGAGTCGACGCCGAGTGCGTCGTGCCCGGTGATGTGCTCGTTCTCGCAGAGGGTGACCGCGTCGCCGCCGATGCCCGGCTCCTGAGCGTGAGCGCGATCGAGGTGGACGAGTCGGCGCTGACCGGCGAGTCGCTGCCTGTCGGAAAGCACCCGCTCGCCGTCGCAGCGGAGACACCTCTCGCCGAACGCACTCCCATGGTCTACGCAGGCAGCGCCGTCACGCGGGGCCATGCTCACGCGCTCGTCTGCGCGACCGGTCAGGCGACGGAGCTCGGAGGAATCGAGCGACTGACGGCCGCGGCCCGTCCGCCGACGACACCGCTCGAGCGACGGCTTTCGCGCCTTGCCCGGCAGATGGTCGTCCTCGGTGTCGTGCTCACGGTGACCTTGGCCGGCCTTCTGCTCGTGCGCGGGGAGCCGGCGCACGAGGCCTTCCTTCTGGGAGTCGCCGTAGCCGTCGCAGCCGTTCCGGAAGGACTGGCGGCGATCGTGACCGCGGCGCTCGCGCTCGGCGGTCGTGCGATGGCGACGCGCGGCGCGATCGTCCGCCGCCTCGAGGCGATCGAGACGCTCGGCGAGACGACCGTCGTCTGCAGCGACAAGACGGGGACACTGACGCAGAACCGGATCCACGTCGCCGCACTCAAACCGGCGCGGGGCTTCGACGAGCGGGAGCTGCTCGTTGCCGCAGCGCTCGCGTCGTCGGCACGCGAGACTGCCGCGGGATTCAGCGGCGACCCCATCGAAGTCGCGCTGCTCCAGGCTGCAGCGAGCCGCGGAGTCTCGCTCTCGCGCCTCCTCGCGGAGCGGGACCTGCTGCACGAGATCCCCTTCGACGCCTATCGCAAGCGCATGACCACCGTCTACGCGGAGGGAGAACGACATCGCGTCTTCTCGAAGGGAGCCCCGGAGATGATCGCCGCGGCTCGAGACGACCCGGCGACGCTGGAGGCTGCGGCCGCCTGGGCGGGGGAGGGGCTGCGGGTGCTGGCGATCGCGGCAGGATTCACGAGTCTCGAGACCGCCTTCGACGAGACGGTCGAGGAGGAGCTCGAGCTCGTCGGGATCGTCGCGCTGCACGATCCCCTTCGTCCCACGGCAAAGGAGGCGGTCGCGGCCGCACGCGCGGCCGGGCTCGACGTGCGCATGCTGACCGGCGACCATCCCGCGACCGCGCGGACGATCGGCCTCGAGCTCGGTCTGGACGAACAGGCGGTCGTCGCGCGGGCGACCCCTGCCGAGAAGCTGGCGCTCGTCAGCGAGCTCCAGGAAGCGGGTGAGATCGTCGCCGTCACGGGCGACGGGGTCAACGACGCGCCGGCGCTGCGGAAGGCGGACGTCGGCGTCGCGATGGGCCTCGGCGGCACGGAAGCCGCGCGCGAGGCGGCGGGTGTCGTGCTCACCGACGACGATTTCGCCACGATCGTCGCCGCGGTGGCCGAGGGCCGCCGGATCGGCGACAACATCCGCAAGTTCGTCGCCTTCCTTCTCTCGGCCAACCTCGGCGAGGTGGTGCTGTTCGCCGTCGCCGTCGCGGCCGGGCTCGACCCGCCGTTGGCGGTCATCCAGGTCCTGCTGATCAATCTCATGACCGACGGCCTCCCCGCGCTCGCCCTCGCCCGTGACCCCGCAAGCGAGCTCACCATGCAGACGCCTCCGCGTCGTGGTGACTATCTGTTCGACCGCCGCACCTGGTCGGCACTCGCGTTCATCGGGCTACTCGTGGGCGCCGCCTCGACCGCCGCATACCTGGCCGGCACGCACTACGGCGGCGACAGCGCCCAGACGATGGCGTTCACGACACTCGCCCTGTCCGAGCTGGTCCTGGTGTTCAGCATCCGCTCACCGACGCTCGCCGCCTGGCGCCTGCCCTCCAACAAGTGGCTCGACGCCAGCGTCCTCGCCTCCGTCGGCTTCCTCGCGGGCGCGATCTACCTTCCGCTTGCCCACGAGCCGTTCGCCACGGTCTCCCTTCCGCTCGCTCCGGCGCTGACGGCAGTCGCACTGGCGACCGTTCCCTCACTCGTCGTCGAAACAACGAAGCGCCTGCGAACGCATCGGCACGGCAACCGGTACATCTCCGCACCCGGGTAGGGGACATCCCCGACGCCGGGCCGGGAGCCGTGCGATATCAGGAGGCGAGAAGCGAAGGGGAGTATCCCCTCGGCACGCGCCCGCCAACACGGCCGAGCGCCCGGACGCGAGCGGCTCCAGCCGGGAGAGACCTTCGGGAAACCCCACCGAGGGAGGCGCCATGGGTAGCGCCATCGCACTCGTCGCGGCACTGTTGCTCGTCGGCTCGGCGTCTCCGGCGCCTGCCCGTGCCCCGCTCCGCGGGCACTCCGAGCGGCTCGCCGCTCGCGCTCGCCGGAACGACCACGCAGCTCGTGCGGCACTGCTCGACGAGCACATGGGCCTCGTCCGCGCGATCGCGTCGCGCTACCGCGGCCTCGGACTCCCCGTCGAGGACCTCGTGCAGGAGGGGGCGATCGGGCTCCTGGCTGCAATCGACGACTACGACCCAAACCGCGGCGCCACATTCTCCACCTACGCGTTCTGGCGTGTTCGCGCCGCGGTCACCCATGCCGTGACCGCCCGTGCGAATCTCGTCCGGGTCCCTCGCGGGGTGCTCGACCGGCGGCGAGAGGTCATGACTGCACGCAGCGCGCTCACCTCGGCCGCGGGCGAGCCGGCGAGAGACGAACTCGTGGCGGCGACCGCGCTTCCGGCGATCGAGGTCGCCGAGGCGCTCGCGCCGACTGCCGTTCTCTCGCTCGACGCTACGCTCCCCGACGGCACCCCCCTCGGCGACCGCCTCGCCGACGATCCCACCGCCCGCCCCGACGCGCTCGCCGTGAGGGCGGTCGAGAAGCGCGCCCTGCGAACGGCGTTGCGGCGACTCCGGCCACGCAAGCAGGCGATCGTGGAGCGCCACTACGGCATCGACAGGGACCCGGAGACGCTTGCCGACATCGCCGCCGATCTGCGCCTCAGCCCGGAGCGGACGCGAGCGCTGAAGGACGAGGCACTGCGCGAGCTTGCCTGCGATCTCAGCGCCGTCGCGTAGGAGCCGAGCCCGTTCGGTAGTTCCCCCGGCCGCGCTGCGGCGAATCGCCGAGCCGTCGCCGAGATGGTCGCGGGAGGACGGTTGCGACCCAGGAGGTTCGCAGATGGCGACAACGATGCACCCCAAACCCCTCGAAGCGGGTCGGCGTGTCTTCACGCGCATTCTCGTCGGCATCGACGGCTCGCAGCGAAGCCTCGACGCCGCACGGCAAGCCTCCCTCCTCCAGGACATAGACGGGCAGTTGACCCTGTTCGCGGCCTGGAACATCGGGCCGGTCATGGGCGCCACCGGCAGCTACGTGCCCTACTACCTCGACGAGGATTCGCAGCGAGCTGCCGCTCAGGCGTCGCTCGCCGCCGCGCGCGACCACGTCGCTCCGTACGCAGCCGCAACGACGAAACTCAGCCGGGGCGCACCAGCCGATCAGCTGCTCGACGAGATCGAACGCGACGAGGACACGCTTGTCTGCGTGGGGAGCAGCGGCATCGGCCGGTTGCTCGGCATCGTCGAGGGCTCGGTTGCCACAGCGATCATCCGGCACGCCCCCTGTTCGGTGCTCGTCGCCCGTCCGGCCAGGAACGGCTTCCCGCGCAGCATCGTGGTAGGAGTCGACGGATCGGTGGAGTCGGCGGCCGCGTACGCAGCCGCTCGCTACGTCGCCGAACGATTCGACGCCGAGCTCCGCGCCGTCGTCGCTCGGGGCGGCAAGAGCCCCGACGAACGTCTCGCGGCCACGATCACCGGGGGCGACCACGACGACGATCACGAACCGCCGGCCCGGGCGCTGATGCGCGCGGCGGAACGCGCGGATCTCGTCGTCGTCGGCAGCCGCGGACTGCACGGTCTCGCGCGTCTCGGCTCGGTGTCGGAACGTGTCGCACACGATGCCGAGTGCTCGACGCTCGTCGTCCGAGAGCCGGCGTGGCAATGCATCGCAGCCGAGCTCGACCGATGAAGCAGGAGCGCCTCCTCCTCCTCGTCGCGGACGACGCGTGCACTGCGCCGGAACTCTGCGCCGGTCTCCGGGTGTCGGCAGAAGGTGCGTCCATAGAGGCGCTCGTCATCGCGCCTGCCCACGGCACGCTTTCGAGTCAGTGGTACGTCGACGAGGTCGCCGCCCGCGCCGAGGCTCTGCATCGGCTGCGTACGTGCGTCGGCTGCCTGGACAGCTACGGGGTCCGCGTCCGAGGAGAGCTCTGCGATCCCGACCCGGTCAAGGCGATCGCCGACGCGCTCCGCGAGTTCCCGGCAGACGAGATAGTGCTCGTCACCGCCCCGCAGCGCCCCTCGCGCTGGCTGCGGACGGACGACCTGGTTCGCGTGTGCGTGTCGTTCCGGCAACCGATCACACACGTCTCCACGGTGGGTCTTCGCGCGGAGCCTCAGGCCTCCAGCCGGATGCGCGGGTCGAGCCACGCGTAGGTGACGTCGACGACGAAGTTGCAGACGATGACGGCGATCGTCGCGAAGACGACGATCCCCACGACGAGCGGGAGGTCGTGGTTGAGGGCCGCCGTGACCAGCTCCACGCCGAGGCCGTGGAGGTCGAACACGCTCTCGGTGAAGACGGCGCCGCCGAGAGCGAGCCCGAGATCCATCCCCAGGATCGTCACCACCGGCAGCAGGCTGTTGCGCAGCACGTGATGAACGAGCACGTGCGATCCGGGGGCGCCTTTGGCGCGGGCGGTGCGGACGTAGTCCTCGGTCATCGTCTCCATGACGCTGGCCCGGATGAGCCGCACGTACAGCGCGGCGAAGAGGAACATGAACGTCGTCCACGGGAGGAGCAGGTGGTACGCCCACTGGCCCGGTCCCGAGCAGGCGCCGACCTGATGCGCGGGGAAGAAGTCGCAGTAGCCGGCGATCGGAGTCCAGCCGAGCCTGAAGCCGACGACGTACGCGAGGATCAGGCCGATCCACACGGCGGGAGCGGAGATGCCGACCAGGACGACGGCCATCGCGGCCCGGTCGGCGGGCGAGCGCGGACGCAGGGCCGACAGGATCCCGATCGGAATCGAGACCGCGAGCCAGAGAAAGGCACCGCCCAGGACGAGCGAGGCGGTCACGGGAGCGTCCTGGCCGATGATCCAGCGCACCGAGGCGCCGTTCGCGAACGAGTAGCCGAGCGAGCCGTGCCGGATCATGTTCCAGAGGAAGATCCAGTACTGCTGGTAGACCGGCACGTCGAGATGGAGCTCGTGATGGATGTGGTCCAGCAGCGCCGGCGTCAACACGTACTTCGCCGTGATCCCGGCCGGGTCGTTCGGGATCACGAAGAAGATCAGGTACGTGACGAGCGTCGCCACGACGAAGAGGAAGAGCGCCCACAGGAGGCGGGCGACGACGAAGCGGGCCACCGCTCAGCCGGCGAAGGTCTGGTGCGCGAGCAGCCTTCCGTTCCGGTCGTAGGCGTCGACCGCGGTGACGTGCACCCGGCTCGTCTGCTCGGCCGCCGGGACGTCGTACGCGAAGAAGCCGGCGTCGATCGGAGCGGAGACCCAGACGATCCGGGGCTGCACCTCGGTGCCGTCACTGAGGTGGATGACGACGTCGGCGGACGGTGCGGCTGCGTCGCCGTTGACCCATTCCGGGAAGCCCGCGCGCAGCAGGGCGCCGGTGCTCAGCGGCTTGCCCGAGGTCGAGCAGCCCCCGCCGCCCTCCGGCAGCCAGAGGGAGCAGAAGCCGCCGTTCTTGGCCGGCGCGACCCAGAGCGTGCGGATCGAGCCGCCGAAGTCGAAGCGCCCGACCTCACGGGTCTCGCCGCTCACGGCCTCGGGGCTCATGCCGGCCGGGAAGCCGAGGTTCAGCTGCCAGAACGCGACCTGCACGGGCTGCGGCGCGCGCGGCTGGTCCCAGAAGGGCATGACCCCACGGACGAGTCCCCAGGCAGGCGTGGCGAAGACGACCGCCGCGAGCAGTACTGCCGCCGCGAGCACCCAGACGAGCCGGCGTGTCCGGGCCCGACGCTCCGGCTGCGCCCCCGGCGGCTGCAGCTCGTCGAGCCCGAGCTCGTCGGCGAGGCGCCTCGCCTCGTCGAGGGTGACCGGGTTGGCGCGGCGCAGCTCCAGCAGCTCCGGTGCGCTCAGCA
>DASSZE010000002.1:0-13091 GCA_035713675.1 Gaiellaceae bacterium
CGCCGCGACTGCGTCTTTACGACCCGGTCGCCGGAGCAGGTGTCGAGGGTCCGGCGAGGCCGGCTTCGATTTGCTCGAGTTCCTCCTCGGTGCCCTCGCGAATCGGGCCTTTGAACCACTTCCTGGCGGAGACCAGCCACCAGACGCCGGTCAGCAAGATCACTCCGCCCACCGTAATGGGGGCGTAGTTGACCACGTTCCAGTCGAAGTTGGCGTGCCAGGGGATGCCGGTCGGTGTGATCGGCATCATGAAAAGAATCACGATCAGCACGACCCACAGGAACGCGATCGGATTAACCCATTTGTAGTGGCGGCCGAGCGACCAGGCGCCCGGCACGAACGCGTCTCCTGCGCGCCAGCGAAGGAAGATCGGCGTCGCATAGGCGATGTAGAGGCCGATCACCGCGATCGACGTACCCACGAGGTAGCCCACGGTGTTGTTCCAGTACGTCGGCAGCATCAGCAGCCACGAGAGGACAGCGATCCCAATCACCGCGTTGACCGGCACGCGATGCGTGCGCGTCACTTTGCGGAAGACGGTCCGGCCACCGGGCACTGCGCCGTCGCGCGAGAACGCGAACATCATCCGCGATGCCGCCGTCAACGAGGCAAGCCCGCAGAAGAACTGTGCGACGCAGGCAATCAGGAGGAGCGCCTCGGCCCATTTCGTGCTCAGGCCGTTCTGCCAGATGTACGTGACCGCATAGCCTCCGGCGGCGATCGTGCCCTTCTGGTCCGGAACGGCGAAGGTCACCGCAACGAGCAGGATGAAGCCGAAGATCACCGACATGACGACGGACATGACGACGCCCCACGCAGCCGCCCGGGACGCCTTGCGCGTCTCCTCGCTCATGTGCGCCGACGCGTCATACCCCGTGTAGGTGTACTGCGCCATCAGCAGACCGATCCCGAATACGAACCAGAAGACCGGACTCGCGAAGTTCGTGCCGCTGAAGCCGGAGTTGTTGATCGTGTGGGCGAAGACGAAGTGCGCCGACTGGTGGTGCGTCGGAACGAAGGCGCAAGCGAGCACGATCACGAGCACGCCGGCCATGTGCCACCACGCCGAAACCGAGTTGATCAGCGCGAGCACCCGCACGCCGTTCAGGTTGAGGAGCAGGTGGACGGCGACGATGATCGTGAACGTGAGAAAGACCGTATGCCTACCTGTGCTCACGCTTGGGAACCAGAGGTTCATCAGCGACGTCCAGAAGATCGCTGCGCCATAGTCGATCGCGGCGGTGACGCCGATCTGCCCGATGAGGTTGAACCAGCCGGTGAACCAGCCCCACGCGGGGGAGCCGAGCTTCGAGGCCCAGTAGTAGAGGGCGCCCGCGGTCGGCATCGCCGAGGCGATCTCACCCATGCCGAGGGCGACGAGCGTGACGAAGAACCCGACGAGCAGCCAGCCCCACGTGATCGCCACCGGCCCGCCCCACTGAAAGCCGATGTAGTACGACGTCAGGCAGCCGGCGAGGATCGAGATGATCGTGAACGAGATGGCGAAGTTCGAGAACCCGCCCATCTCACGATAGAGCACCTGGGCGTAGCCGAGGCCATGCAGGGTGCGCTCGTCCTCGTCCTGCGGGACGGCACCGGGTGCTGCTGAGCTCACGTCCGCCTCCTTCGTTTCGACCTGGTTCGTGCGACGCTAACTGCACGCGCCGGACGTTGCAACCGCCGCTACCGGTGTAGGGTCGGGGCCATGCTGGCGCTCGACGAACTGCGGGCGGACGTCGAGTCGGGAGCGGTCGACACCGTCATCGCCTGCTTCACCGATATGCAGGGCCGGCTGATGGGCAAGCGGCTCGACGCCGAGTTCTTCCTCGGCGAGCAGGAGGCCGGCCATCCCAGCGAGGGCTGCAACTACCTGCTCGCGCTCGAGATGGAGATGGACCCGATGCCGGGCTACGCGATCGCCAGTTGGGAGCGCGGCTACGGCGACTTCGGGCTGCGGCCCGACCTGTCCACCCTGCGGCGCATCCCGTGGCACGAGGCGACGGTGATGGTGCAGTGCGACGTCGAATGGCACGGCGGGACGCCGGTCGCACCTTCACCGCGCCAGGTGCTGAAGGCGCAGGTCGAGAAGGCGCGTGGCCTCGGCTTCGACCCGATGTTCGGCTCGGAGCTCGAGTTCTTCCTCTTCCGCGAGAGCTACCTCGAGGCGCACGCGAAGCACTACCACGACCTCACGCCCTCGGTGCCGTACATCCTCGACTACCACATCCTCGCCGCGAGCTTCGACGAGCCGTTCCTGCGCGAGGTACGGACGTCGATGAAGGCGGCCGGGATGGTCGTGGAGTCGTCGAAGGGCGAGGCGTGGGCCGGCCAGCACGAGATCAACTTCCGCTTCCAGGACGCACTGCGCGCGGCCGACGACCACGTCGTCTACAAGAACGGGATCAAGGAGATCGCGTTCCAGCGCGGCTGCTCGGTCACCTTCATGGCGAAGCCGCACCACGAGTGGGTCGGCTCGTCGTGCCACATCCACTCCTCGCTCTGGCGCGATGGAGAGAACGTGTTCGCCGGCGAGTCGGAGCTCTTCCGCCACTACCTCGCGGGACAGATCGCGTGCCTCGCCGATCTCGCAATCTTCGTTGCGCCGACGGTGAACTCGTACAAGCGCTTCTCGGCCGGGAGCTGGGCGCCGACGACGCTCGCGTGGGGCTACGACAACCGCACGTGCGGCTTCCGGGTCGTCGGCCACGGCTCGGCGACGCGGCCCGAGACGCGGATCCCCGGCGCCGACGCGAACCCGTATCTCGCGTTCGCCGCGCTGCTCGCCGCCGGCCTGTACGGCGTCGAGCACGAGCTCGAGCTTGCGCCGGCGCTCGAGGGAAACGCGTACGTCTCCGACGCCGAGCGCTTCCCGCACGCGCTGCGCGAGGCGATCGCCCGCCTCGAGTCGAGCACCGTCGCCCGCGAGCTGCTCGGCGCCGAGGTGATCGACCACTACCTCAACTACGCGCGCACCGAGCAGGAGCTCTATGACAAGACCGTGACGGGCTACGAGCGGGAGCGGATGTTCGAGCGTGGCTAGGCCGCTCATCGGGGTCACGACGTACGTCGAGCGCGCCTCATGGGGACACTGGGACGCCGAGGCGGCCCTCGTCCCGTACGACTACGTGCGCGCCGTCGAACGCGCGGGCGGGCGGGCGGTGCTCGTACCGCCGGACGACGACGGAGTCGACGAGGTTCTCGACGCGCTCGACGGTCTGATCTTCTCGGGCGGCAACGACCTGGAGCCGGAGGGGTACGGCGCCGACGCTCATCCCGCGACCGTGGGCACGAACCCCGAGCGCGACCGGGGCGAGCTCGCGCTTCTCAAGGCCGCGCTCGACCGGGACCTGCCGGTGCTCGCGATCTGCCGCGGCTTCCAGGTGCTGAACGTCGCCCGGGGCGGCGACATCGTCCAGCACCTCCCCGAGGTCGTCGGCCACGAGGAGCACCGGGAGGTGGTCGGCGAGTTCTCGGAGCACGCGGTGCGCGTCGACCCCTCGTCGCGGATCCGCGAGGTCGACGGCGCCGTCAAGTCGCATCATCACCAGGCGCTCGGGCGCGTCGGCGCAGGGTTGCGCGAGGTGGCCTGGGCCGAGGACGGAACCGTCGAGGGTCTGGAGGATCCGGACAAGCCGTTCGTCGTCGGAGTCCTGTGGCATCCCGAGGCGGGAGAGGACCAGCGCCTCTTCGAGGAACTCGTGGAGGCGGCGCGCAGGTGACGACGGTGCTGAACCCCGCGACCGAGGAGACGATCACCGAGATCGAGGCGGCCGGCGTCGAGGAGACGGACGCCGCCGTCGCCCGCGCGAAGGACACCTTCCCCGCCTGGCGCGACGTCGCTCCGGCCGACCGGGCGCGCCTGCTCCGGCGGCTGGCGACACTGGTCGAGGAGCACGGCGAGGAGCTCGCGCGGATCGAGTCGCGCAACGTCGGCAAGCCGATCGCCGGGGCGCGCGGCGAGGTCGGCATGGTGGCGCAGGTCTTCCACTACTACGCCGGCGCCGTGGACAAGCACTTCGGCGAGACGATCCCGGTCGCCGGCGGCGTCGACCTCACCTTCCGCGAGCCGCTCGGCGTCGTCGGCCTGATCGTCCCGTGGAACTTCCCGCTCAACATCGCGTCGTGGAAGCTCGGGCCGGCGCTCGCGTGCGGCAACACGGTCGTCCTCAAGCCGGCCGAGCTGACGCCTCTCTCGGCGCTGCGGCTCGGCGGGCTCGCCCTCGAGGCCGGCATCCCCGAGGGCGTCGTCAACGTCCTCCCCGGCAAGGGCTCGGTCGTCGGGACGCGGCTCGTCGAGCACCCCGACGTGGCGAAGATCGGCTTCACCGGCTCGACCGAGGTCGGCCAGGAGGTGATGCGGGGCGCCGCGGGGACGATCAAGCGCGTCACGCTCGAGCTCGGCGGCAAGTCCGCCAACGTCGTCTTCGCGGACGCGAATCTCGAGCGCGCCGCGGCGGCCGCGCCGTACGCCGTCTTCGACAACGCCGGCCAGGACTGCTGCGCGCGCTCGCGGATCCTCGTCGAGGCGAGCGTGTACGACCGCTTCGCGGAGCTGCTCGTCGAGGCGACGCGCAACGTGAAGGTGGGCGACCCGGAGGACGACGCGACCGAGATGGGCCCGCTCGTCTCCGCCTCCCACCGCGAGCAGGTGGCGGGCTTCGTCGAGGGCGACCCGCTCTTCCGCGGCGACACCCCGGACGGGAAAGGATTCTGGTACCCCGCGACCCTCGTCGAGGCGCGGCCCGAGGACCGGATCGCGCGCGAGGAGGTCTTCGGCCCGGTCGCGGCGCTGATCCCGTTCGCCGACGAGGCCGAGGCGATCCGGATCGCGAACGACTCCGAGTACGGGCTCTCCGGGTCGATCTGGACGGAGAGCGGCGCCCGCGCGCTGCGCGTGGCGCGCGCGATCGAGACGGGCGTGCTCTCGATCAACTCGAACTCGTCGGTGCGCGTGTCCACGCCGTTCGGCGGCTTCAAGCGCAGCGGCTTCGGCCGCGAGCTCGGCATGCACGGCCTTGCCGGCTACAGCGAGGTCAAGAACGTGTTCTACTCGACCGAATGAGCCGGCGTCTCGAAGGAAAGGTCTGCGTGATCACGGGCGCCGGCGGCGGCATGGGCGCGGACGCGGCCGTGCGGTTCACCGAGGAGGGCGCGCAGGTCGTCGTCGCGGACCTCGACGGCGTCGCCGCGGAGAAGGTCGCCGCGGAGGTCGGCGGCTTCGCGGTGCAGGTCGACGTCTCGGACGAGGCGTCGGTCGAGGCGATGTACGCCGCGGCCGCCGGGCGGTTCGGCGGCATCGACGTGCTCTACAACAACGCCGGCATCTCCCCGGCCGACGACGACTCGATCCTCGAGACCGACCTCGAGGCGTGGGAGCGCGTGCAGGCCGTCAACACGCGCGGCGTCTACCTCTGCTGCAAGCACGGGATCCCGCACCTGCTCGAGCGCGGCGGCGGGTCGGTGATCAACGTCGCCTCCTTCGTGGCACTCGTCGGCGCCGCGACCTCGCAGATCTCGTACACGGCGTCGAAGGGCGCCGTCCTCTCGCTGAGCAAGGAGCTCGGCGTCCAGTTCGCGCGGCAGGGGGTGCGCGTCAACGCGCTCTGCCCCGGACCGGTCGAGACACCGCTGCTGCTGCGGATCTGGGGCAAGACACCGGGGGCGGCCGAGCGGCGGCTCGTCCACCTGCCGATGGGCCGGATGGCGCAACCGCGCGAGATCGTCAACGCGGCGCTCTTCCTCGCGAGCGACGAGTCGAGCTACGTGAACGCCGCGACGTTCGTCGTGGACGGCGGCCTCACCGCCGCGTACGTCACGCCCGAGGGCTGATGGCCGGCGAGCTCGACACGCTCGTCGCGGATGCCGACCGCGAGCGCGCGGCCGTCGAGCTTCGCGAGCACTACGACAGCGGCCGGCTCACGGTGGACGAGTTCGAGTCCCGCCTCGAGGAGGTGCACAAGTCCCGCACCGCCGGCGACCTCGAGCATGCCTTCCGCCAGCTCCCGCGCGAGGCCCCCGCCGCGACCCTCCGCCCGCGCGACGTCCGCTGGCGCTCGCTCGCGCTGCAGTACGGCGTCGTGAACGCGATCTGCATCGCCGTCTGGGCGGCCGGAGGAGGCGGGGACTTCTGGCCGAAGTGGGTGCTCGTCGGCACGCTCGCGCTCTACCTGCGCCGCGCCGCCCGCCGCGCACGGATTTAAGGAACCCGTAAGGCCGCGCTAACCCCGACGCAAGCAGAGCCGGCCATGGTGCAAACCACCCGGGTTCCTCGCGCCGAAAGGAGTAGTGATGCTCTCGAAGAGATTCGCTGTCGCGGTCGCCGCCGCCGCGGCGCTCGCCGCCGTTCCGGTCGCGGCGGCCGGGATGATGCACCCCCAGCTCGGCGCCCGCCTCTCGGGCATGGGAGAGCACGGCATCGTCAACCTCCAGTCGCACCAGAAGACGGGCAGGCTCTGCTGGAAGTTCGACCTGCACGTGATGCACGCGAGCAGCGCGACGATCCGCGACGCGCACGGCATGATCGTCGCCCGCCTCGGGCACATGTACAGCCCCAAGGGCTGCGCGGCGGTCGCGAAGAAGGCGCTGCGGCTGATCGAGGCGAAGCCGATGTCGTACCGGGTCTGGGTCGCGACGCCGGGCCATCCCGGTGACCTGCGTGGCAAGCTGTTCGCAGGCATGGCGCACATGTAGATGGAGCCGCCGTCCCTCACCGGCGAGCAGGATCCCGCACCCAGGCGCTACGGCCGGGGAGTCTTCCTGGCCACGGTCGCGGGGGGGCTCACGTCGCTCTTCTGGGGCAAGGCCGCGTGGGATCACGTCACCGGCTTCGTCTCCCCCGTCGCCTCGGCCGTGGCGCCGATCCTGCCGACCGGCGGCTGGCGGATCTACACGATCTCGGGCCACATGCCGGCATTCGACCCGGCGACCTGGCGCCTGACGATCGGCGGGCAGGTCGAGCAGCCGGCCTCGCTCACCTACGGGCAGCTGAAAGCCCTGCCGCGCGTCGAGCAGGTCTCGAACTTCCACTGCGTCACCGGCTGGTCGGTCGACAACGTCCGCTGGGCGGGCGTCCGGCTGCACGACGTGCTCGCCCAGGCGAAGCCGCTCGCCGCCGGCCACGCGCTGCGATTCACCTCGATGGAGGTGCCGTACGTCGACTACCTGACGCTGCAACAGGCGTCGCTCCGCGACGTGATGCTCGCGTACGAGATGGACGGGGAGCCCCTCGCGCAGGAGCACGGCGCCCCGCTGCGGCTGGTGATCCCCGAGATGTACGGCTACAAGAACGTCAAGTGGCTGGAGCGGATCGACGTCGTCCCGCGGGTCGAGGCCGGCTACTGGGAGCAGCTCGGCTACGACCAGGACGCGTGGGTCGGGCGCTCGAACGGGTACGGCACGTGAGGAAGCCCGGGTACGTCCCGCGGTTCTCGCGGCTGGAGCGGCTGCTGCACTGGGTGAACGCGCTCGGGTTCTTCTTCCTGCTCGCGACCGGGCTCATCCTCTACCTCCCGACCCTGTCGATGGCCGTCTCACGGCGCCAGACGGTTCAGAGCATCCACTTCTGGGGCGGCGTCGGCTGGCTCGGTGCACTCGCCGCCGTGATCGTGCTCGGCGGCCGCCGGCTGCTCACCACGGCGCGCGAGCTCGAGCAGTTCGACGGAGACGACCTGCGCTGGCTGCGCGGGCGCCGCGCTCCCCAGGGGAGGTTCAACGCCGGCCAGAAGATCAACGCCGCGCTCACCGCCGCGTTCACCGTCCTGTTCGGCGTCTCGGGGCTCCTGCTCTGGTTCGGCGAGCAGGACACGCGCTACCGCTTCGCGAGCACCGTGATCCTCCACGACGGTCTCATGTACGTCTCGCTGCTGCTGCTCGCCGGGCACCTCTACCTCGCGCTCATCCATCCCGCGACGCGGCACTCCCTGCGCGGGATGACGCGCGGAGACGTGCGCGTCGAGTGGGCCGCCCGGCACCACTCGAAGTGGCAGCCCGAAGGCGTCCAGGTCGACTGGCGGCCGCGACAAAGCCGCAGGTGGAAGCCAGAATTCGCCGATGCAGACCGTTCTCGTCGTCGATGACGAACCGATCGTGCGGGACGTCGTCGTCCGTTATCTCGAGCGGGACGGCTTCCGTACGCTGACGGCGTCCGACGGCGACTCGGCGCGCTCGCTGATCGAGGAGCGAGAGCCGAGCCTCGTCGTGCTCGACGTGATGCTGCCCGGCACCGACGGTCTCTCGCTCTGCCGCTGGATCCGCGGGCGCTCCAGCCTGCCGGTGATCCTGCTCACGGCGCGCGGCGAGGAGGCCGACCGGATCGTGGGGCTCGAGCTCGGTGCCGACGACTACGTCACGAAGCCGTTCTCCCCGCGCGAGCTCGCGGCACGCGTGCGCACGGTGCTCCGCCGTTCCAACGGCGCGGTGCCGCCACGCGAGACGGTCTCCTTCGGCGAGATCGAGCTCGACGGCGGCAGCCGCGAGGCGCACCGGGCCGGCACCGCGGTTCGGCTGACGGCGAAGGAGTTCGAGCTGCTCTGGTTCCTCGCCTCCCATCCCCGCCACGTCTTCTCCCGCGACCAGCTCATGTCCCGCGTCTGGGGCTATGAGGCGGCGGTCGACACGGGCACCGTCACCGTCCACATGCGGCGGCTGCGGGAGAAGATCGAGGCCGACCCGAGCCGGCCGCGCCACCTGCACACCGTGTGGGGCGTCGGCTACCGCTTCGACCCGTGATCGCACTCGCCCTCGTCGTCGCGGCCGGCAGCCTCGCCGCGGGGCTCGTCCTCGCGTTCCTCCTGCGCCGCGCGCCGACCGTCGGCGTCCAGTTGGCGGGGCTCGCGCTCCTGGCCGTCTGCGTCCCGCTCGGCGCCGTCCTGCTCTCGGGCTGGGTCATGTTCCACATGGGCGCCGACGTCAAGATCCTCGCGGTAGCCGCCGGGTCGGCCACTGCGGCCGTCGTCGCGGCGCTCGTGCTCGCGCGCTCGATCACGACCTCGTTGCGGCGTGTCGGCGACGCCTCGCACGAGCTCGCGGCGGGCGAGCTCTCGGCGCGGGCTCCGGTCGAGGGCGCGCGGGAGATCGCGGAGCTCGCGGCGTCGTTCAACGCCATGGCCGCGGGGCTCGAGCAACTGTTCGACGCGCGGCGCGAGCTCGTCGCCTGGGCGAGCCACGACCTGCGCGCGCCGATCGCGTCGATGCAGGCGATGCTCGAGGCGATCGAGGACGGCCTCGCCTCCGCCGACGACTACCTGCCGACGTTGCGCGAGCAGGTGCGCACGCTCTCGACGCTGGTCGACGACCTGTTCGAGCTGGCGCGGATCGATGCGGGAGCGCTCACGCTCGAGCTGCACCGCACCCCGGTGGCACCGCTCGTCGCCTCCGCGTTGCGGCAGCTGCGCCCGGAGGCCGACGCCCGCGGGATCGCGCTCACCGCCGAGGTCGACGAGGACGTGGAGGCGGACCTGGCGCCGGACAAGTTCGAGCGCGTCCTCTTCAACCTGGTCACGAACGCGCTCCGGCATACGCCGTCCGACGGCTCGGTCGCGGTCCGGGTGGAGCGGCGCGAGGACGACCTTCTGCTGCGCGTCGAGGACGACGGCGACGGGCTGCAGGGCGAGGCGCCGGCGCGAATGTTCGAGCGCTTCTGGCGTGCCGACCGGGCTCGCAGCGGTAGCGGTGCCGGGCTGGGCCTGGCCATCGCGCGCGGTCTCGTCGAGGCGCACGGCGGCCGGATCTGGGCCGAGAACCGCCCGCAGGGCGGCGCCTGCGTCTCCTTCACGCTCCCGGCGGCGTAGCGCTAGAGCAGCGCGGGGGCGGCGCCCGACTGCTGCGCGCTCAGAAGCTCGACGACCTGAGCGCGTGTCGTGACGCCGAGCTTGCGCTCGACGGAGCCGAGGTGGCGGCGCACGGTGACGGCGGCGACGCCGAGCTCCTCGGCGATCTCCGACGTCGACGCCGGGCGGAGCAGCAGCTCGACGACCTCCCACTCCCGCGCGGTGAGCGAGACGCGGCCCTTGCCCGCGACCTCGACCGAGCGCCTGCGCTCGCGCGTCCTCAGCTCCTCGAGCAGCCGGGAGACGAACCGGCGCGGCACGGCGGGCTCGCCGCGCAGGGCGCCCTGGACCACGAACGGCAGGCGGGAGGGATCGAGGCTCTGCGTGAGGTAGCCGCTCGCGCCGGCGCGGACGGCGGCCATGAACTCCTCCTCGTCGGGCCGGTTCGTGAGCAGGATCACCGCGGCCGTGGGGACCCGCGCCGCGATCTCGGTCGCGACCCGCAGGCCCTGGGCCGACGTGTCGAGCCCGAGCAGGCAGACGTCGGGGCGCTCCCGCACCGCCGTGTCCACCGCGGACTGCGCGTCGGAGGCCTCGGTGCAACGCGCCTCCGACTCGAGCGCCAGCCGCAGGCCGACGCGGGTCGGCAGCCGCTCGGCCGCGATCAGGACGTGCGCGCGCCGCGGAGGAGCGGCGGCGTTCACGATTCGACCGATCGCGGGACTACGATTGTTGAGGCATGAAGGTTCTGATCGCAGACGACCACCGGCTGATCGTCGAGGGCGTGAAGCGCGCGCTCGAGGCAGCGCCCGACTTCGAGGTGGTCGGCGAGTGCAACTCCGGCTCCCAGGTGCTCCCGATGGTCGGGCGCACCAACCCGGACATCGTGCTGCTCGACCTGCGCATGCCGGGCGCCGACGGCCTCGCCTGCCTGAGCCGGATCCGCAAGCAGCATCCCGACGTGAAGGTCGTGGTGCTCTCGGTCTCGACCGACGAGAACGTGATCCAGACCGTGCTCAAGCGCGGCGCGAGCGCCTTCATCGTCAAGAGCATCAACCCGATCGACCTGCCCTCCGCGCTGCGGCAGGCGGTCGACGGCACGGTCTACAGCGCGATCGGTCTGCCCGATCCCGGCGAGAGCGCCGCCCGCGCCGCCGGCCTCACCGAGCGCGAGACCGCGATTCTCTCCGCCCTCGCCCGCGGTCTCTCGAACGAGGCGATCGGCAAGGAGCTGTGGGTGGCGGAACAGACCGTCAAGTTCCACCTCACGAACATCTATCGCAAGCTCGGCGTGTCGAACCGCACCGAGGCTGCGAGGCTCGCGTACCAGAACGGGCTCGTCGAGAGCCCGATCGACGACCGCTGAGCCGCGGCCCCGGCTGACCCCTGTCTCGACGGAGGGGGTGCGGGGCTGCGCCCGCACCCCCTCCGAGGGCTTCCTCACCCGGTCACCGGCGGGGTGAAGACGTTGGTGATGCCGATGCGCTTCGTGTTGCAGCGCTTGCTGGCGATCGGGGTGAAGATCATCGCTCCGGCCTTCTTCATCTTCACCTTCTGCTTGATCACGCCCCTGTGGTTCGAGCGCTTGGTGCGCTTGAGGTAGTGCGGGCCCCTGATCAGCACCTTCACGCCCGCCTTCGCCTTGCCGTGCTGCGTGACGTGGATCGTCAGCGTGGTCTTGCGGCCCACGAACAGCTGCTTCGGCGTGACCTTGCTCACCGCGACGCAGTAGACGACCGGCGGCGGGATGAACGCGTTCACCTGCACCGTGGCCGTCGCCTGGTTGTTGCCCGTGTTCGTCTCCGGCCGGTTGCCGGACACGGACGCAGTGTTCACCTGGTTGCCGGTCGCGGACGGCGTCGTGACCAGGGTGATGGTCACCGTCTCGCCGGCGGCCATGTCCCCGATGTTGCAGGTCAGGATGGCGCCGCCGGTGCAGGTGCCCTTCGTCGACGTCGCCGAGACGAAGGTGTTACCGGCCGGCATCGGATCCGTGATGGTCACCCCGGTGTCCGCATTCGGGCCGTTGTTCTTGACCACGATCGTCCAGGTGATGTTGCCGTTGCCGAGATCCTGGACGGCCGGGGAGCCCGTCTTCGTGATCGACAGGTCGACGAGCGCCTGCACGCAGGTGGACGCACTCGACTGATCCGAGCCGTCGTTCGTGGTCGTCACCGTGCCGGTGTTGTCCACCGTGCCGGAGCCCGGGCAGTCGCCGCCGGTGGCGGCCGTGGTGCCCGAGGTGATGTGCACCGTGAAGGTGCTCGAGCCCTGAGTCGTCCCGCCCGGCACCGTCACCGGCCCGCAGGTGAGGACACCCGCCGCGATCGCGCAGCTGCCGCCCCAGCCGGAGCCCTGGGAAGCGATCGTCCAGGAGAGGCCGGCGTTCGTCGGCAGCTTGTCCGTCAGGGTCACGCCGTGCGCGTCACCGGTGCCGGCGTTGTACACCGTCATCGTGAACCCGATCGGACTGCCGACGTTCACCTTCGCGGCGTCCGGCGTCTTCACGATGTGGATCTCCGCCGACTTGATGGTGGAGGTCTCACCCTCGTCACCGCAGGACCCGGTGGAGGGCTGGTTGTTGACGTCGCCGGAGTACGAGGCGATCCAGTAGTAGTTGCCCGGCGTGTCCGGCGTGAAGTCGGCGGACTGGTAGTCGCCGTTGCCGTCGACGCTCACCGTGTCGGTGAAGACCGGCTCGCCGGAGCAGTCCGGGGTCGCGCTCGGCCCGTACAGGTTGAACGTGATCGTCCCCTGCGGGACGTTCGCCCCGCCGGACAGCGTCGCGACATCGTGGATCGCGTCACCGAGCGAGCCCGAGGTGGCGGCGGTGCTGATGGCGGTCGGCTGCTTGCCGATCGTCGAGGTCTCACCCTCGTCACCGCACTTCCCGGTCGATCCCACGTTGTTCGAGTCACCTGAGTAGGAAGCGATCCAGTAGTAGTTGCCGGCGGTGTCCGGAATGAAGTCACCGGAGTTGTAGTCGCCCGGCCCACTCACGTCGACGGTCTTCGTGAAGAGCGGATCGCCGGAGCAGTCAGGCGTGGCGCTCGGCCCGTACAGGTTGAACGTGATCGTCCCTCCCGCGCCCGCCGAGGCACCCGACAGCGTCGCCACATCGTGAATCGCGCCACCGATCGTGGCCGAGGTAGCAGCGGTGGAGATCTGCGTCTCGGTCTGGCTGACCGAGAAGTTCTCACAGTCGGAACTGTCGCCCAGGTAGTTGGCGTTACCGGCCACCGAGGCCTTGTACGAGTACGAACCGGCGCCGAGCGAGGCCGAGGCGGCCGAGCGGTCGGCGGTGTTGTCGCCCTCGTCGGCACC
>DASSZE010000003.1:0-20852 GCA_035713675.1 Gaiellaceae bacterium
CGGACGCTGGTGGCGAACATGGTCCAGGGCGTCACGCAGGGCTTCGAGAAGAAGCTCGAGATCCAGGGCGTCGGCTACCGCGCGGCGCTCAAGGGCACCGACCTGGAGCTCAACGTCGGCTACTCGCACCCGGTCACGATCAAGCCGCGCACGGGCATCACGTTCGAGGTGCCTGCGCCGACGGAGATCCTGGTCAAGGGAACCGACAAGCAGATGGTCGGCCAGACGGCCGCCGAGATCCGCAAGGTGCGCCCGCCCGAGCCGTACAAGGGCAAGGGCATTCGCTACGAGGGCGAGTACGTGCGGAGGAAGGTGGGCAAGCGTGCCTAGCCTGACTGTGAGAGAAGCCCGCGAGCGGCGGCACCGGCGTGTGCGCGCGAAGGTGCGCGGCACGGCCGAGCGGCCCCGCCTCACCGTCTTCCGCTCGAACCGCGGCATCGAGGCGCAGCTGATCGACGACGACTCGGGACGGACGGTCGCGTCGGCGTCGCATCTCGCGCTGGCGAAGTCGTTCAAGGGCGACAAGACCGCACAGGCCGAGGCGGTCGGCAAGGCGCTCGCGGCGGCGGCGAAGAGCGCCGGCGTCGAGACGTGCGTCTTCGACCGCGGCGGCTACCTCTACCACGGACGCGTGAAGGCGCTCGCCGACGGCGCCCGCGAAGGAGGCCTGCAGTTCTGATGGGATCGATCGAGTACACCGAGACACGCGAGCTCAAGGAGCGCGTCGTCGAGATCAACCGCGTGGCGAAGGTCGTCAAGGGCGGCCGCCGCTTCTCGTTCACCGCCCTCGTCGTCGTGGGGGACGAGGTCGACCGCGTCGGCGTCGGCTACGGCAAGGCGCGCGAGGTTCCGCTCGCCATCACGAAGGCTGTCGAGGACGCGAAGAAGAACCTCTTCACTGTGCCGAAGCACGGCTCGACCATCACGCACGAGGTGCTCGGGCGGTTCGACGCGGCCAGGGTGCTGCTGCGCCCCGCCTCCGAGGGAACCGGCGTCATCGCCGGCGGCGGCGTCCGCGCGGTGCTCGAGCTCGGCGGCGTCCGCAACGTGCTCGCCAAGAGCCTCGGCACGACGAACCCGATCAACATGGCGAAGGCGACCGTCGCCGCGCTGCAGGACCTGCGCCGGCCCGAGGACGTGGCCAAGATCCGCGGCAAGCGGATCAGCGAGGTTCTGCCGCTCCCGGCGATCGCCGCCGAGGAAGAAGTCGAAGCGCCGGCCGAGGAAGCCCCTGCTGCGACCACGGTCGTCGAGGAGACGCCCGTGGAGGAGACGCCCGTGGAGGAGGCTCCCGCCGAGGGGGCCCCGGCCGAGGAGCCCGCCGCCGAGGCGGAGCCCACAGCCGAGCCGGAAGCCGAGGCTCCCGCAGAGTCCGCGGCTCCTGCCGAGCCTGCGGCCGAGGAGAAGCCCAAGCGCCGCTCGCTCCGCCGCAAGAAGGACGAGTCCTAGTGGCCAAGCTGCGCATCACGCAGACCCGGTCCCAGATCGGGCAGTCCGGCCGGCATCGGGGTACCCTGCGTGCGCTCGGGCTCGGCCGCATCGGCCGCAGCGCCGAGCACGAGGAGTCCCCGGCGCTGGCCGGCATGCTCCGCAAGGTTCGCCACCTCGTGAAGATCGAGAACGCCTGACCTCATGGCCGAGAAGCAGCTGAATCTCTCGAACCTCTCGCCCGCGCAGCCGCGCGAGGATCGCAAGCGCGTCGGCCGCGGGCTCGGCTCCGGCAAGGGCCGCTATTCCGGTCGCGGGATCAAGGGCCAGAAGTCGCGCTCCGGTTCGCACAAGATGCGCGCAGGCTTCGAGGGCGGCCAGACGAACATCTATATGCGGCTCGGCAAGCTGCGCGGCGCGACGTCGAAGGACGCGATGCCGATCGGGCCGTTCCGCACGTACACCGTGCCCGTCAACATCCGCGACCTCGACCGGTTCGACGCCGGCGACGAGGTCACGCCCGAGTCACTCGTCGAGAAGCGCCTGATCAAGAACACGCGAACCGACGTGAAGCTGCTCGGCGTCGGCGAGGTGTCCAAGAAGCTCACGGTGCGCGTCCACGCGATCTCGGCGACCGCGCGCGAGAAGATCGAAGGTGCCGGCGGCACCGTCGAGCTCCTGCGCGAGCCGAAGGTGAAGAAGGTGCGCCACCGCAAGGCGAAGCCGACCCGCGCCGAGGAGCGCGAGGCGATCGCCGACGAGCAGACGGACGCCGCCGCCGAGCCGGCGGCCGAGGAGCCGGGCGAGACGGAAGCGACGGGGGAATAGGTGTTCGCCTGGCTCTCCAACGCCTGGCGCGTCCCCGAGCTGCGCCGGCGTGTCCTCTTCACCGCCGGAGTCCTGGCCGTGTACCGGCTGGGCTCCTGGATTCCCGCCCCGGGCGTCGACCAGACGCAGCTCAAGCAGTTCTTCGGCGGCGCGGCCGGCAGCGGCGTGCTCGGCCTGCTCAACCTCTTCTCCGGCTCGGCGCTGTCCCGCTTCTCGCTCTTCGCGCTCGGGATCATGCCGTACGTCACCGCCTCGATCATCCTGCAGCTCATGACGGTCGTCGTGCCGTCGCTCGAGCGCCTGCAGAAGGAAGGCGAGGCGGGGATGGCCAAGATCACGCAGTACACGCGCTACCTCACGGTCGCCCTCGCCGCGGCGCAGGCGACCGGCTACGCGTTCCTGTTCAAGTCGCAGCAGGCGCTGCCGAACACGAATGCCGGCCGGCTCGTGATCATCATCCTCACCCTCACCGCGGGGACGGCGCTGCTCATGTGGATGGGCGAGCAGATCACGAAGCGCGGCATCGGCAACGGCATCTCGATCCTGATCTTCGCCTCGATCCTCGCCTACGCCCCGACGGGCATCAGCGGCTGGATCAACGGCGGCACGTCGGCGAGGCTCTTCTTCCCGCTCGTCGCGCTCGGCATCGTCGTCGCCGTCGTCTTCGTGCAGGAGGGCCAGCGCCGGATCCCGATCCAGTACGCGCGCCGCCAGCTCGGCAACCGCCAGACGACCGGCGGCGCGACCTACATGCCGCTGAGCGTGAACATGGCCGGCGTGATCCCGGTCATCTTCGCCGCCGCGATCCTCGCGCTCCCGCAGACGATCGGCAGCTTCAAGCCGGCCTGGAACAACTGGATCCAGCTGAACTTCGGCTTCACGAGCTGGAAGTACCTGCTCGTCGAGGCGATCCTGATCATCGTCTTCACGTACTTCTACACGTCGGTCCAGTTCAACCCGGTCGACCAGGCCGACAACCTGCGGAAGTACAACGGCTACATCCCCGGCATCCGGCCGGGCCCGCCGACCGCCGCCTATCTCGACCGTGTCCTGCAGCGCCTCACGTTCCCGGGCGCGCTCTTCCTCGCGGCCGTCGCCGTGGCTCCGTCGATCTTCATCTCGTACTTCCACTTCCCACAGTCGACGTACCGGGCCCTCGGCGGCACCTCGGTGCTCATCGTCGTCGGCGTCGCGCTGCAGACGATGCGGCAGATGGAGTCGCAGATGGTCATGCGCCACTACGAAGGGTTCTTGCGCTGAACATTCTCGTGCTGGGGCCGCAGGGCTCCGGCAAGGGCACGCAGGCGAAGCGGATCAACGCGGTGTACGGGATCCCGCACATCGCGACCGGCGACATGATCCGCGAGATGAAGGACGTCCCCGACGAGCTCGGCCGGGAGCTGAAGGAGGTCTACGACCGCGGCGACCTCGTCGACGACGAGCTGATGATCCGGCTGATCCGCCACCGGCTCTCGCGCGGCGACACCGTCGCCGGCTTCGTCCTCGACGGCTTCCCGCGCACGATGGCCCAGGCCGAGGGGCTCGACGAGCTTCTGCGCGCGCTGGGACGCCGGCTCGACGTCGTCTTCGACTTCCAGGTGCCCGACCGGAGCCAGCTGCTCGAGCGGATGCTCAAGCGCGCGGCGGAGGAGAACCGCTCCGACGACACGCCCGAGGCGATTCAGCGCCGGCTCGAGCTCTACGATCGCGAGACCGCGCCCCTCATCGAGTACTACCGCTCGACGCAGGTCAACCTCGTCGGCATCCACGCCGACCGCACCATCGACGAGGTCTTCCACGAGATCGAGCAGTCGCTCTCTTCGGTGGAGGGGCGGGCGTGATCATCCGCAAGTCCCAGGCCGAGATCGAGGGCATGGCCCGCGCGGGCGCGCTCCTCGCCGAGACGCTCGCCCTCGTCGCCGAGCACCTAGAGCCCGGCGTCGAGATGCTGGAGCTCGACCGCATCGCCGACGAGCACCTCGCCTCGAACGGCGCGACCCCCACCTCGAAGGGCTACCGCGGCTTCCCGGCGGCGCTCTGCATCTCGCCCAACTCGATGGTCGTGCACGGGATCCCCGACCACTACCGGGCGCGTGAGGGAGACCTGATCTCGGTCGACCTCGGCGTCACCCTCGACGGCCTCGTGGCGGACAGCGCCGTCACGTTGCCGGTCGGCGAGATATCGCCCGACGCGCAGCGGCTGCTCGACGTCTGCCGCGAGGCGCTCGCGGCCGGGATCGACCAGGCGCGGGTCGGCAACAGGCTCTCGGACATCTCGCACGCCGTCCAGGTCGTCGTCGAGGAGGCGGGCTTCTCGGTCGTGCGCAGCCTCGTCGGCCACGGTGTCGGCCGCTCGTACCACGAGGACCCCCAGATCCCGAACTACGGGCCTCCCGGGCGCGGCCCGCTCCTGCAGGAGGGCATGACGCTCGCGATCGAGCCGATGATCACCGCCGGCGAGCCGGACGTCTACGTGCACGCCGACGAGTGGTCGATCTCGTCGGTCGACGAGTCGCTCGCGGCCCACTTCGAGCACACCGTCGCGGTCACCATCGAGGGTCCGCGCGTCCTGACAACCGCCAAAGCCGCTTTGCTACGATGATCGCCTTCCGCGCACGGCTCTGCCGTGCGCGCGTGTACGTCTGAGACCCCTATTCACTGAAGGGAATTTGCCTACCAAGGAAGAGAAGATCGAGGTCGAAGGAGAGGTCGTCGAGGCGCTCCCGAGCACGATGTTCCGGGTGCAACTCGACGGGGGCGGACACACCGTCCTCGCGACCATCTCCGGGAAGATGCGGAAGCACTACATCCGGATCCTCCCCGGCGACAAGGTCAAGGTCGAGCTCAGCCCGTACGACCTCAGCCGCGGCCGGATCACCTACAGGCACAGGTAACCGAGATGAAAGTCCGCCCTTCCGTCAAGCCCATGTGCGAGCGCTGCCGCGTGATCAAGCGGCACGGCACGACCATGGTCATCTGCACCAACCCGCGTCACAAGCAAAGGCAGGGATAGGCACCCAGTGGCACGCATCGCCGGAGTCAACCTCCCGAACCAGAAGCGGCTCGAGATCGGGCTGACCTACATCTACGGCATCGGCCAGCCGACCGCGCGCAAGATCGCCGCCGAGCTCGGCCTCAGCCCCGACACCAAGGTCAAGGACCTCACCGACGAAGAGGTCACCAAGCTCCGCAACTACATCGATTCCGACCTCGAGGTCGAGGGCGACCTGCGGCGCGATCGGCAGCAGGCGATCAAGCGCCTTTCCGAGATCGGCGCCTACCGCGGCATCCGCCACCGGCGCGGCCTGCCCGTGAACGGCCAGCGCACGAAGACGAACGCGCGCACCCGCAAGGGCCCGAAGAAGACCGTCGGACGCGGAAAGAAGGCGAAGTAGCGTGCCGGGAGCGAGAAGGCAGGCGGCCACCCGCGGCCGCACGCGGCGTCGCGTGCGCAAGAACATCGCGATCGGCCAGGCGCACATCAAGACGAGCTTCAACAACACGATCGTCGCGCTCACCGACCGCGAGGGGAACGTCATCGCGTGGGAGTCGGCCGGCTCGGCCGGCTTCAAGGGCTCTCGCAAGTCGACGCCGTTCGCCGCGCAGGTGACCGCCGACGCGGCGGCGCGCAAGGGGATGGAGCACGGCCTGCAGAAGGTCGAGGTCTTCGTCAAGGGCCCGGGCTCGGGCCGCGAGACGGCGATCCGCTCCCTCCAGGCGGCGGGGCTCGAGATCCTGTCCGTGAAGGACGTGACGCCGCAGGCGCACAACGGCGTCCGCCCGCGCAAGAGGCGGAGGGTCTAGATGGCTCGCGACCTGGGCCCGAAGTGCCGCATCTGCCGCCGCGAGGGCATGAAGCTGTTCCTCAAGGGGGAGCGCTGCCTGACGGAGAAGTGCGCGATCGAGCGCCGCTCGTATCCGCCGGGCGAGCACGGCCGCGGGCGCATCAAGCAGAGCGAGTACCTGCTGCAGCTGCGCGAGAAGCAGAAGGCGCGCCGCTATTACGGCCTGCTCGAGAAGCAGTTCCGCACCTACTACGAGAAGGCGTCCAAGCGCTCCGGCGTCACGGGCGAGGAGCTGCTGCGGATGCTCGAGACGCGCCTCGACAACGTCGTCTACCGGCTCGGCTTCGCGGCCTCGCGCGCCCAGGCGCGCCAGTTCGTCCGCCACGGCCACTTCCAGGTCAACGGGCGGCGGGTCAACATCCCGAGCTACCAGGTGCGGCCCGACGACGTGATAACCGTCCCGTCGAGCTCTTCGGCGCAGCAGGTGATCCGCGACGCGACCGACCTCGTCTCGACGGTCGCGCCGTGGCTCCAGGCCGACCACGACGGATTGACCGGCAAGGTTCTGAAGCAGCCCGAGCGCGACGAGATCGACACGCCCGTGCAGGAGAGTCTGATCGTCGAGCTCTACTCGAAGTAACGGAAAGAGGGAACTTCTTTGGCGACTAGAGAAATGGACTTCCAGATCCCGAAGATCGTCCACGAGGACGTGGACGACCACCGTGGGGTCTTCGCAATCGAGCCGCTCGACCGCGGCTTCGGCCACACCTTCGGCAACTCGCTGCGGCGTGTGCTGCTCTCCTCGCTGGAGGGCGCCGCGGTCACCTCGGTCAAGGTCGAGGGGACGGCCCACGAGTTCACGACCCTGCCGGGCGTCCGCGAGGACGTCACGGACATCATCCTCAACCTCAAGAACCTGATCGCGCGGCTCCACGGCGAGTCGCCCGAGATCGAGGTGCACATCGCGAAAAAGGGCCCGGGCGTTGTCACGGCGGCAGACATCGAGGCGCCGGCCGACCTCGAGATCCTCAACCCGGAGCTCGAGATCGCGAACCTGTCCGACAGGGGACGGCTCGAGATCACGCTGACGATCGGACGCGGCCGCGGCTACGCGCCGGCGGACATGAACCGGGGGCCGCAGCACACGATCGGCGTGATCCCGATGGACTCGATCTTCTCGCCGGTGCGCCGCGTCGCCTACCAGGTCGAGGCGGCCCGCGTCGGCCAGCGGACGGACTACGACAAGCTCACGCTCGACATCACGACCGACGGCTCGGTCGAGCCCAAGGACGCGCTCGCGGAGGCGGCCGAGATCCTGATCCGGCAGCTAGCGATCTTCACCGACCTCGACCGCATCGAGGGCTTCGGCGAGGCCGCGCCCGTCGACGGCGGCGGCGTCTCGCCCGAAGCCGCGCTCGCGCACGGGATGGAGAACTTCCCGATCGAGGAGCTCGAGCTCGGCGTCCGCTCGTACAACTGCCTCAAGCGGGTGGGGATCGAGACCATCGGCGACCTCGTGATGAAGACCGAGCAGGAGCTGGCGGCGATCCCGAACTTCGGCAAGAAGTCGATCGAGGAGGTGCGCGAGACGCTCTCGCAGCACGGCCTCCATCTCCGCGGCGAGAACGGCTCCGGCGGCTTCGAGTAGGGAACGCGATGCGTCACGCCCGCACAGGTAAGAAGCTCGGCCGCGACGCATCGCACCGCAGGGCGCTCTACTCCAACCTGACGTGCTCGCTGATCGAGCACGGGCGGATCCGGACGACCGAGGCGAAGGCCAAGGCGGTGAAGCCGTTCGCCGAGCAGATGATCACGCTCGGCCGGCGCGGTGACCTCCACGCGCGCCGGCAGGCGCTCTCGGTGCTCCTCTCGCAGGAGGCGGTGCACAAGCTCTTCGCCGACGTCGGCCCGCGGATGGCGGAGCGGCCCGGAGGCTACTCGCGCATCGTCAAGCTCGGCCACCGGGCCGGGGACGCCGCCGAGATGGTCTATCTCGAGCTCGTCGACTACGAGCCGTAGTCGCTAGCCGACGGGGTTGCCGAGCAGGCTGCCGAGCCCGGCGCTGATGCCGGCAATGATGATCCCTGCGAACGTGACGATGCCGAGGGCGCGAATGAACGTGTCCTGGAAGAACCGCCAGCGCAGATAGGCGAGCGTCAACAGTTCGAACCCGACCACGGCGACCGCGAAGAAGAGGGCGACGTGGTACTGGGGGATCAGGAACGGGAGCGTGTGGAGGATCCCCCCGAAGAACGTGCCTCCGCCTGTGATCAGCCCACGCGACAGGGGCGTGCCCCGGCCCGTGAGCTCGCCGGTGTCCGAGAGCGCCTCGGAGAAGCCCATGCTGATCGCGGCGCCGAGCGACGTCGCCAGGCCGGCGATGAAGGCGTAGCGCGTGTCGTGCGAGGCGAGGACGACTGCGAAGATCGGCGCCAGCGTCGACAGCGAGCCGTCGATGAGCCCGACCATCGCCGGCTGGACGCGCTGGAGGAGGAAGGCATGCTCGTCCGACATCAGTTAGAGTGTAGCAAACATTGTGCAAACTAGTAGAGCATAAGGAAGACCTGACAAGAGAGGTCAGGGCGGCCTGACGTGCGACTCATCCTGACGCTCGAGTACGACGGCACGCCCTTCCACGGCTGGGCGGCGCAACCGGGCCTGCCGACGGTCGAGGCGGCGCTCCGTGCGGCGCTCGCAGAGACGTTCGCCTCCGTCGACAGCCTCGCCGTCGCCGGCCGCACCGACACCGGCGTCCACGCGCTCGGCCAGGTCGTCTCCGTCGATGTCGAGGGCGGGCCGCCGCCGGAGCGTGCGGCGGGCGCGCTCAACCCGCGCCTCCCGGACGAGATCACGGTCGTCGGCGCGCGACCCGCTCCGGGCGGTTTCCATGCCCGCCACTCCGCGCGCTCGCGCACCTACCGCTACCGGTTGTTCACCCGCTCGACGCCGTCGCCGTTCGAAGTGCGTCGCAGCTGGTGGCTGCCGCGCCCGCTCGACGAGGACGCGCTGGTCGCCGCCGCCGCGGCGCTCTCGGGGGAGCACGACTTCCGCGCGTTCACGCCGACGCAGACGCAGCACGAGGTCTTCGTCCGCGTCGTGGAACGCGCCGGGTGGATCCGCCGCGGCGACCATCTCGACTTCGAGATCACGGCGGACAGCTATCTCCGCCACATGGTGCGGAGCCTCGTCGGGACGATGGTCGAGACGCCGGGCTCGGTCCCCGAGCTCCTCGACGGCCGCTCGCGCTCGGACGCCGGAGCCACGGCTCCGCCGTGGGGCCTGTACCTCGTGGCCGTGTCCTACTAAGTGGCTAAGTGTTACTTGGGAGGAAGAAGCTCGCGATCTCGCCCGGGGCGAGCTCGAAGCCGCCTTCCGCGTTCGCGGCCTCGTCGAGCCGGATGCGGCGTGCGGGGACGCTCAGCGTCAGCTCCTCCGGCTGGGGGTTCGGGTTGAAGACCCGCAGGACGAGCCCCTCGCCGTCCTCCGCGCCCTTGAGGCACGAGAAGACGACGTCCCCGCCCAGCTCGAGGGGTGGCTCGAACGGGTCGCCGCGGAGGAAGTCGGTTCGGTAGTCCTCGCTCGCCCGGACGAGCGCGGCGTTCGAGAGCTCGTCGCCGTCGAAGCGAAGCGCGTACTCGAAGACGTGGCGGCCGCGGCACTGGCCGTCCGGCGTGGCGATGTCGGGGCCTGCGGCGACCGGGCGGGTCGCCAGCCCCGCCGGGCGCGAGATCGTGCCGACGCAACGCAGGAGCGTCAGTCGCAGCCCCTCCGGGCTCGCCTCGTACTCGGGCAGGCCCTTGGTGAGCAGGACGAGCGGACCGAGCGCCACGGCGCCGAGTGTGTGCGCCGTGGACACCGGCGGCTCGACCCATTTCACGCGCGGCGGCGGCGCCACGAGCGGGCGCCGCACGACGGCGAACTGGCTTTCGGCCCGCACCTCGTCGGCGTCGTTCGCCGAGCGGATCAGGATACGGAGGCGGTGGTCATCGGCCTCGTTCTCGACGACGCTCGTCAGCTCGTAACGGCCGGGAAGCGCCCTCACGAAGCGGATTGTCGTCTCGATCCGGATCCCCGGTAGCTCGTGCTCGACGACGAACGCGTCGTCCTCGTGGCGCGACGCGACCAGCTGAGCCGAAGAGGTCTTCCCGGCGGGACAGAACGTGTACAGGTCGCCGATGTCCGGCTCGTCCTCGAAGACGAGCAGATCCGCGATCGCCTCCGGGCGCGTCAGCGGCCCTCGCGAGTGGAACGGCTCGGGCCGCCCACCCGAGAACCCCTCGAGCTCGTAGACGTTTCCGTCCACGAGCCGCCGTCGCGCGAAGGGCAGCGTGTTCACGGGCGCGCTGCCGACGCCCAACGCCTCCCGTTCGACGTAGTCGAGCGTGCGGTCGAGCTGCTCGTACCGGACGACCATGTCGCGGTGCACCTCGTCGCACGAGCAGCCGCAGATCGAGTCGTGCGGGTGGTTGCGCAGCAGGTCGCGCCACGCGAGCCGCAGGTCGGCAGCCGGATACTCCGCGTCGCCGCGCAGCGTCCGCAGCGCGGCCGCCGTCTCGACCGAGAGGAGCCGCCGCTCGGCGCGCTCGTTCGCCTGCTTGAGATGGATCCGGGCCGAGTTGACACCTCGCAGGACGTTCTGGAGGCGACTGCCCACGAGTTCGCCCTCGTAGACCGGCAGCTCCTCGCTCGCGGGCTCGTGGTCGTCGTAGCGGCCGATTCGGAACCCGGCGCCGAACGCCTCGGACAGCTCGGCGAGGATCCGCGGCAGCTCGGGCTCGATCGGCAAGTGGTCGGAGCCGTTCGCGAGCAGGATCTCGTCGCTGCCGGCCCGCAGCAGCAGGTCGCCGAACGCGTCGACGATCCCGCGCACGCGCTGCTCGGCGTCGTGGTGCCAGGTCAGGCGCGCGAAGTTGTCGTAGTGCGGATGCATCTGGCACGCGACGACCTCGGCCGGCCCGGCGCGCCAGCGGAAGAGGACTCCGACGTCGTCGATCTGGTCGCCCATCCCGCGCGAGAACAGGCAGGTGCGGAGGCCGAAGCCGGCGAGGATCTGGGGCATCTGCGCCGGGTGGCCGAAGCTGTCCGGCAGATAGCCGGCGCCGCTCGGCTCGACGCCGAACCGCCGGCAGACCTCGCGCCCGAGCAGGAGGTTGCGAACGAGCGGCTCGCCCCCGACGAGGATCTCGTCCGGGAGCACGTAGCACGGGCCGACCTCGAGCCGTCCGGCGTCGAGCAGCGCACGCAGGCGCACCGCGTTCTCCGGGCGCACCTCGACGTAGTCCTCGAGCACGATCGCCTGGCCGTCGAGCGTGAACGTCGTGAAGGAGGGATCGCTCTCGAGCGTGTCGAGCACGCCGTCGACGACGGCGCCCAGGCGCAGCCGGAACTGCTCGAACGGCAGGTACCACTCGCGGTCCCAGTGCGTGTGCGGGACGACGAGGAAGCGGAGATCGGAGGCTTCTGCCACCGGGGAGGAGCCTAGTGGGGCCGTCGATACGATCGGCGCATGCGGTTCGGCACAGTCCTCTTCGACCTCGACGGCACCGTCGTGGACTCCGGCGCGATCATCCTCGCCTCGATGCGGCACGCGACCCGCGAGGTGCTCGGCCGCGACTACTCCGACGAAGAGCTCCTGCAGGCGGTCGGCGGGCCGGGGCTCGAGGCGCAGATGTCGGCGCTCGCGCCCGAGCATGTCGAACGGCTCGTGACCGTCTACCGCGCCCACAACGAGCCGCTCCACGACGAGCTCGAGGCGTGCGTGGGGATGGAGGACGTCCTCGTCCGCCTCCAGGACGCGGGCCGCCGGCTCGGGATCGTCACGGCCAAGCGCCGCGCGACCGTGGAGCTCGCGTTCGACCGCGTGCCGCTCCGCCATCTCTTCGAGACGATCGTCGGCGGCGACGAGACGGAGCGCCACAAGCCGGACCCGGAGCCGCTCCTGCTCGCGGCGGAGCGCCTCGGGGCCGATCCTGCCGACACGGCCTACGTCGGCGACTCGCCGTTCGACGTCCGGGCCGCGAAGGCGGCGGGGATGTTCGCCGTTGCGGTCACGTGGGGCCGGATCCACGACCGGTCGCGCCTGGAGGCGGAGCAGCCCGATGCGATCGTCGACACGGCGGAGGGGCTTCTTGGCGTCCTCTAGCACGACTGCCGCCGCCCGGGCCGCCGAGTTGCGCGAGATCCTCAACCGCGCGCTCGTCGCGTACCACGTCGAGGACGACCCGATCATGGACGACGCAGCCTACGACGTGCTCTTCGACGAGCTGGTCGCGCTCGAAGCGGAGCATCCCGAGCTCGCGACGCCGGACTCGCCCACCCGGCGGGTCGGCGGCATCTCGGACAAGTTCGTGAAGGTCCGCCACCTCGAGCCGCTCGGGTCGCTCGAGAAGGTCACGACGGAGGAAGCGCTGCTGAAGTGGGGCGACGACATCCGCAAGCGCCTGGGCGGCAACGAGCCGGTCGCGTACGTCCTCGAGCCGAAGATCGACGGGCTGGCCGTGAACCTCACCTACGAGAACGGCGTGTTCGTGCGGGGGGCGACTCGCGGCGACGGTGTTCAGGGGGAGGACGTATCCGCGAATCTGCGCACGATCAAGGCGATCCCGCTGCGCCTCGAGGGCGACCCGCCGGCGGTGATCGAGGTCCGCGGCGAGGTCTACCTGCCGCTCTCCGGCTTCCGCGAGCTGAACGAGCGGCTCGCCGGGACGAACCAGAAGCTCGCGCCGAATCCCCGCAACGCCGCGGCCGGCAGCCTCCGCCAGAAGAACTCGGCGATCACCGCCGACCGGCCGCTCTCGATCTGGGTCTATGGAGCCGGCCACCGCGAGGGCGTCGAGTTCGAGACCCAGTTCCAGATGCTCGAGTGGCTGCGCGAGCACGGCCTGCGCACGAACCCCTACGCCGAGCGGCTCGAATCGCTCGAGGAGGTCGCCGCTGCGTGTGTCGAGTGGGAGAAGCGGCGGATGCAGCTCGACTACGAGATCGACGGCGTCGTGATCAAGGTCGACTCCCTCGACCAGCAGCGACGACTCGGCGCGCTGCACTCGCGTCCGCGCTGGGCGCGCGCCTACAAATGGGCGCCGATGACCGCCGTGACGCGGCTGCTCGACATCCGCATCCGCGTGGGGCGGACGGGCGCGCTCAACCCGTGGGCGATCATGGAGCCGGTCCAGGTCGGCGGCGTCACGGTCACCCGCGCGACGCTGCACAACGAGGAGGACATCAACCGCAAGGGGATCCGCCGGGGCGACGACGTGATCGTCCAGCGCGCCGGCGACGTCATCCCGCAGATCGTCGGGCCGGCCGGCCCGCACCGGCGCGGGACGAAGGAGTTCCGGATGCCGACCCACTGCCCGCTCTGCGGCACGGAAATCGTGAAGCCGGAGGGCGAGGCGATGCACCGCTGCCCGAATCGCGCCTGCCCCTCGCGCGGCCTCGAGACGCTGATCAACTGGACGGGAGTCGCGGACATCGACGGCGTCGGCGAGCAGACGATCCGCATCCTCTGGGAGAAGGGCCTCGTCCGCTCGCTGCCCGATCTCTACCGACTGACGAAGGAGCAGCTGCTCGAGCTCGACGGGTTCGCGGAGATCTCCGCGAACGCCGCCGTCGAGTCCATCCGGCGCTCCAAGCAGGTGCCTTTCTCGCGCGTCCTCCTCGGCCTCAACGTCCCCGGGATCGGCTGGGTGCTCGCGCGCAACCTAGCCGCCCATTTCGAGACCGTCGATCGGCTGATCGCGGCAACTCCCGAGGGGGTCGCAGAGGTCGAGGGCTTCGGCTCGGACCGCGCCGAGGACGTCGTGGACTGGTTCGCGGACGAGCAGAACCGAGCCCTCGTCGAGGATCTGCGCGGTCTCGGCCTCAACTTCACCCTGAGCGCCGACGAGCGGCCGCGCGAGGGGCCGCTCACAGGTAGCACGTACGTCATCACGGGGACGCTGGAGCGCTTCTCCCGCGAGGAGGCGCAGGCGCGGCTCGAGGCGCTCGGCGCGAAGGTGACGGGCTCCGTGTCCGCGAAGACGACCGGGCTCGTCGTCGGCGAGGAGCCGGGTGGGTCGAAGCTGACGAAGGCGCAGAAGGCGGAGGTGCCGATCCTCTCCGAGAGCGACCTGCTCGCCCTGCTCGGCGAGAGCTAGCTACTGCGCGCAAGCGCCTCCGCGAAGCGGTTCTGGGAGCCCTCCGCATTGCGCGTTCGCACCGGGCGGCCGTTCTCGACGATCGAGAAGACGTAGCGGTCGCCGACGAAACCCGACAGCGCCGAGGAGTTGTCCGTGGTGCCCGTCTTCGCCCGAACCAGCCCGTGTGCAGGGCCTTTGCGCATCCGGTGCTCGAGCGTCCCGGTCTCGCCGGCGATCGGCAGGGCCGGGACGACGTAGGGGTGCAGGTCGGGGTCGAGCCACATCGCCCGCAGGAGAGCAGCCAGCGCGCCCGCCGTCCAGCGGTCGACGAGCGACAGGCCGGACCCGTCGACCATGCGTACCCCGGCGAGCGGGACGCCCGCCGCTGCGAGGAGCCCCCTCGTCACCGCGAGCCCGGCGGCCGCCGAGCCGCCGCGGCCCTGCACGGCGCCGACCTCCTTCATCAGCATCTCCGCGTAGAAGTTGTCGCTGTAGACGTCCATGCGCCGGACGAGCGCCGAGACCGGCGGCGACTCGACCTCCGCGAGCTGGACCGCGTCGCTCGAGGCGACGCCGACCGACGCGGCGCCGGCGACCGTGACGCCGGCGTGGCGGAGATCCAGCCGGAGGAGCTGTGCGGCCATGAGCGCGGGGCGGCCCGTCTCGTAGCGCCCGGTCCAGCCGCGGTCGACGATCAGGGCCGAGAGCGCGGGCGACTCGTGGAGATAGAACTTCGCCTTCCAGCCGACGCCCGTTCGGCGGGCGTCGAACCAGCTCTCGTCGCCGAGGATCCGTCCGCTCACGTGCCGGATCCCGGCGGCGGCCACCTGGCGCGCGAGCGAGACGAGCTCCGAGGAGGTGAGCGCGGGGTCGCCGTAGCCCTTGAGGACGAGATCCCCCTGCCAGGTCGTTCCGGCCTGGTGACCCTCGCCGAGGACGTCGGTCTCGATGCGGAACGCGGGCCCGAGCGCGGTCAGCGCGGCGTAGGTCGTCGCGAGCTTCTCGTTCGACGCGGGCCGCAGGGGGCGCTGCGAGTTCTGCGCGAAGAGCGTGCGGCCGGTGCCGAGGTCGAGGACGACCGCGCCCGTCTGAGCCGGGCTCACGTGGCGCGCGAGCAGCGCTCGCGCCAGCTGCTGCTGGAACGCGTTGTGAGACCCGGCCCGCGCGGCCGGGACGAGGAAGAACGCGACGATTGCAACGACTGCTGCGCCGAGGCGGAGACGCACGGCTTTCCATTTTTCAAGCGATTCTCGAAACGTCAAGCGGCATGGGTCGGCCCACTTTCGAAGATGGGCCGTGCGACCCATTCCCGCGCCCGCCTCGCCGCTCGATAATCCGTGGCCATGGCGCTGCGGGACCGGATCGCGGAGCTGCTCACCCTGCCCGAGAACGGGGCCGGCGCGCCGAGCATCGACACGATCGAGACGACCCTGACGGACGGCTACGCCGCCGCGCTCGAGCTCGAGGCCGAGCGCTGGCGGATCGAGCGTCGCCTCGGCGAGGTCGCCCGTGCCGAGGATGTGCGCGAGTTCGCGAGGCTCTCGCAGCGGCTCGAGAGCGCCGACGGCGAGCTCGCGGGCCTGCGCTCGCTCCTCCGCAACCTCCAGGCCCGCCGGCGCGAGCTCAGCCGCGCAACCAGCGGCCAGGGAGAGTTTGCCGAGAAGCCAGGCTGAGCCGCCGGCGCCCGCTGCTCGCCCGCTGAGCGGCGTCCTCAGTCGCTCGAATAGCGCCGCTATTCAAGCTCCCTGCGTCCTTGTCGGGGACGACCATCGCACGCCGACGACGAGCGGCCTTCCGTCAAACCCTCCTAGACGATCCCGCTGCGGACGGCGTAGACCGCCGCCTGGATGCGATTGTCGATCTGGAGCTTCATCAGGATGTTCGAGATGTGGTTCTTGACCGTCTTCGGGCTTATGTGGAGCTCGGACGCGATGACGGCGTTGTCCTTGCCGTTCGCGATCAGCTTCAGCACCTCGATCTCGCGCTCCGAGAGCTCCGCGCGGATCATCTCCTCGATCTCCGGCTGGGCGCTGGTGGCGCGGATCCGCTGCAGCACCTTGGCGGCAATGTTGGGCGAGATGAGCGCCTCGCCGCGCGCCGCCGCGTGGATGCCGGACACGAGTTCCTGGATCGACGCGTCCTTGAGGAGGTAGCCGCACGCGCCGGCGAGGATCGCGTCGGTCACGTCGCTGTCCTCGTCGGAGATCGTGAGCATGACGACCCGCGTGAGGGGCGAGACCTCAGCGATGTGGCGCGTCGCCTCGACGCCGCCCATCGCCGGCATGTTGAGATCCATGACGACGACGTCGGGCGTGAGGTCGCGGACGAGGGCGACGGCCTCCGTGCCCGTGGCCGCTTCGCCGACGATCGAGAGGCTCTGCTCCTCGAGCAGGTTCCGTAGGCCTGTCCGGAAGAGGTCGTGATCGTCGACGAGGACGACGCGGAGCGCCTCCGTCTGCCGGTCCTCCGCCGTCTGCACGCGCTCCGTCACCGCGAATTCCCCCTTTTCGCGGCGCTCAGTCTACTCAGTAAACGGTGATCGTGACGGTGCGGCGTCCCCAGGCGGAGCACTGCGACGGCGTCATCCAGAGGTCGATCGTCGCTCCCTGGATCCCGCCGCCGGTGTCGGCGGCGACGCCGTTTCCGTAGCCGGGGATGGACATACGGCTGCCGAGCGGGATCACGGAGGGATCCACGGCCACGACGCCCGGGCCGACCGGCATCCCCGTCGCGGTTCTCCCCTGCAGGTCGTAGCAGGTGGCGCTCACGGTGAGCTGCCGTCCTCCGCTCGGAGCCGGTGGCGGAGCCGCGGTCGCCGGCGGCTGCAACGTCTGCGACTTCTCCTGGACGGCCTGCGCGGTGGCGACGACGCTCCGAACCTGCGAGGCCTGGAGCCTGGCCTTCGCCCGCAAGGAGGAGACGTATGCAGCTCTGGCGGCGGCAGCGCCCTCCACTCTCCGCTCGGCCTGCCGGGCAGCTGCGAGCGAGCGGGCGAGCCGCCGAGCTTCCGCCGCGAGCCGGACACGCGCCTGCAGCAGGCGCGTGCGCGCCGCTCCGGTCGCCGCGACGATCTTGCGGCTCTCGTCGGCGACGCTGCGCAGGTCGTCGAGCCGCCGCAGCCCGGTGCTCAGCGACGTCGCGCCGAGCATGACCGCGACCGGGTCGACGTTGCCCGCCTCGTAGATCGTGCGGATGTTGTCCGCGAGCTGCCGTTGCGCAACCGCGAGCGACGAGCGGGCTATCGCGAGCCGCTGCCGGAGCGCCGAGCGCCGGCGCCGCAAGTCGGCTGTGGCCGCGCCGAGGGAGGCGACTCGAGCGCGCCACGCCTGAACCTGCGAGTCGAGCGCGTAGAGGCCCAGCAGCGCCTGGTGCGTCTTCGTGTCGAGTGCCTGCGCCGGGACACCAGAGCCCTGCGCGCCGGAGCTCCCGGGAGCCGCGAGGGCGGCCGAGAGGGCCGTGAGCGCGAGCACTGCTGCGAGAGCCGCAAGCCGTGCGGCGCGGGGTCTGTGAGGCCGAGGCACGAAGGCTGGACCGTAGTCGACCCGGCGAACCCGTGCGTCGCCAGGCGGACGCCGGAACCCAGATTGCGGCACTTTCGCGACGGTTCTCCGTTGCGACCGTCCGGCAAGCTTGTTACCGTCCCGACTTCGTGACGGGCGGGAGGACGTCATTCCGCGTGCCGAGGCGGCCGGCTGCGATCTCGGCGCTGCTCATCGGTCTGTTGCTCGCTACTGCTGCGGGGGCCCACGCCGACCCCATCTCCGGCAAGCGCGCGCAGGCTCGCTCCGTGCTCGTCCAGCTCCAGCGCCTCGACGCATCGGCGCAGCTCGCCAACGGTCGCTACCGGGCGGCGAGCGCGAAGCTGCACCGGGTCGACCGCAGGCTCGCGATCACCAGGCAGGCTCTCGGAGTCGCCCGCGCCAACCTCTCGCGAGCGCAGCGCATCCTCGCGAAGCGGCTCGTCGCGATCTACACGTCGGAGGACCAGCAGTCGTCACTCGCCGTGATCCTCGGGGCCCGCAGCCTCGACGACCTGATCTCCCGCATCGAGACGGTCAACTCCCTCTCGAAGCAGGATTCGGCGCTGATCCACCAGGTGGCGGGATACCGGCACCAGATCGTGGTCCGCCGCACGCTGCTGCGCCGGGAGCGCACCCGGCAACGAGCGCTCGTCTCCGAGCGCGCGGCGGAGCGCAGCAGGATCGAGGGACGCCTCGCCTCCGAGCGCCGGCTCTACGGCTCCGTCAAGGCGCAGCTGCAGCAGATGATCTCGCAGCAGCAGGCCGCGCAGGCTGCCGCCGCCCAGCAGGCGCGGGTCGCGGCGAAGGTGCAGGCGGCGGCGCCGACCGGGAGCTTCGGCGTCGGCGATCCCACCGGCGGCACGGTGCCGTCGGGCCACTACAGCGGCGTCGTCGGAATCGCCATGCAGTACCTCGGCGTCCCGTACGTGTGGGGCGGCGCGAGCCCGAGCGGCTTCGACTGCTCCGGCCTCGTGATGTACGTCTTCGCGCAGGTCGGCGTCTCGCTTCCGCACTACACGGTCGGGCAGTACAACTACCCGAACGCCGTCTCGGTGCCCCGTAACGAGCTCCAGCCCGGGGACCTGGTCTTCTTCGCCGGTCTCGGGCATGTCGGCATCTACGTCGGCAACGGCCAGTTCATCCACGCGCCGCACACGGGCGACGTCGTCCGCATCGACAGCCTCAACTCCGGCTGGTACTCGTCGGAGTACGACGGCGCGAAGCGGATCCTCGGCTAGCCGGGCTCGCCGGCGTAGAGCTGCTCGATCTCGTCCGCGAAGTGCTCGTGGATGACATTGCGGCGGAGCTTCAGCGTCGGCGTCACCTCGCCTTCCTCCTGTGAGAAGTCGCGCGGGAGAATCACGAACCGCTTGATCTGCTCCACCCGGGCCCGGTCGCGGTTGACCTCGTCGACGAGCTCCTGAACGAGCGCGTGCGGGTCGCGGCCGCGGGCCGCGACCTCGGCGTCGTCGAGGGTCACCAGCGCGGTCACATAGGGGCGCCGGTCGCCGACGACGATGGCGTGCGAGACGAAGCGCGACGCCTTGAGCGCGTTCTCGAGATTCTGCGGCGCGATGTTCTTGCCGCCGGCGGTGATGATGAGGTCCTTCTTGCGATCGGTGATCCGGAGGAACCCCTCGGGGTCGATCTCGCCGACATCGCCGGTGCGCAGCCAGCCGTCCCCGGTCAGCGCCGCGGCCGTCGCCTCCGGCTCCTTGTAGTAGCCGGCGAAGACGGAATCGCTGCGGATCAGGATCTCGCCGTCCTCGGCGAGCCGGACCTCCGTGCCCTCGACGGTGCGGCCGACGGTCCCGATCCGGAAGTCGTCCGCCTCGTTGACGGTGGCCGAGCTCGCCGTCTCGGTGAGCCCGTAGCCCTCCACCACCGGCACGCCGAGCGCGTGGAAGAACTCCATCACGTCGGGCGAGAGCGGCGCCGCTCCCGAGATGCCGAGCCTCAGCCGTCCGCCGAGACGCTCGCGCACCTTCGCGAACACGAGCCGGTCGGCCAGCCGCTCCTCGAGCCTGAGAGCGCCCGAGACCGAACGTCCCTCGCGGCGGGCGCGGCTCGCCCGCGCGCCTACGCCGAGCGCCCAGAGCCCGATCCGCCGCCGCATCCCGCCCGCGCGTTCGATCTCGCCGAGGGTGTTCGCGTGCACCTTCTCGTACACACGAGGGACGGACGGCAGGATCGTCGGCCGCACGGCGGACATCGCCTCGGGCACGCGCGTGACGTCGGCGACGAACGCGACGGTCGCGCCGCGGTGCGCAGCCGCCTGGTGCGCGAGCCGGCCGTAGCTGTGGGCGAGCGGCAGAAAGAGGAGCACGACGTCGCCCGGGTGCTGCAGGCTCTCGACGACGCGGGTCGCGGCCGTCACGAGGTTGCGGTGGGTGAGCATGCATCCCTTCGGCGGTCCCGTCGTGCCCGACGTGTAGATGAGCGTCGCGAGATCGTCCTCCTCGACCGGGTCAGGGTGGAGATGTCTCGCGAGTCGTCCCTCCGCCTCGAGCTTGGGAAGCCGGTCGAAGGGGACGATCTCCCGCAGCGAGGGGAGGGTGCCGCGGACAGAGACGAGCTTTCGGGTCTGATCCTCGTCCTCCGCGAACGCGAGCACGGCCTCGCAGTGCCCGAGGACGTACTCGCATTCCTTCGCCGTGCTCGTGGGGTAGAGGCCGACGACGACCGCCCCGATCGACATCAGGGCCCAGTCGAGCAGGATCCACTCGAGGCGCGTCCGGGAGAGCACCGCCACGCGGTCGCCCTTGCGGACGCCGCGGGCGACCAACCCGTGGGCGAGATCGTCGACGCGCTCAGCCGCCTCGTCCCACGGCACCGGGCGCCAGTCGCCGCCCTCCTGCTCCTCGAGGTACGCGGGCTCGGCCGGCGCGCCGCGGACGGCGTCGCGCCACAGCTCCGGCGCGGTGCGCCTTTCCATGGCCCGAATCGTATGCAGGGAAGCCGATGAATATCGAGAACAGGGCCGGTCCCCGACTAAACTGGGACTTCTCATGCGGACCATCTGGAACGGATCGATCAGCTTCGGGCTCGTCAACATCCCCGTGGGGCTCGCTCTCGCGACCCAGCGGCAGGACGTGTCGTTCCGCACGCTCCATCGCGAATGCGGGACGCCGATCAAGCAGAAGCGCTGGTGCCCCGTGCACGAGCGCGACGTC
>DASSZE010000004.1:0-13024 GCA_035713675.1 Gaiellaceae bacterium
TCCTCACGAGCGTCGCGCTCGACCACATGGACGTGCTCGGGGACACGCGCGAGGCGATTGCGGCCGAGAAGCTCGCCGTCGTCCAACGGGGCTGCGTCGTCGTGCTCGGCGAGCCGGAGTGGCGCGACCTCGCAGAGGAGAACGGCGCCGCCGAGGTCGTCGTCACAGGCCGCAGCAACCTCGCGCTCGCCGTCGCGGCGGCGGAGTCGTTCCTCGGCCGCCCCGTCGACCCGCACGCCGCCGACGCGGTCGAGCTCGCCGGGAGGCTCGAGCGGCGCGGCGAGCAGCCGCTCGAGATCTGGGACGGAGCGCACAACCTCGCCGGCATCGGCTGGCTCCTGCCGCGGCTCCCGCCGGCGCCGGGCGGCTGGACGATCGTCGCCTCCATCCTCCGCGACAAGCGTCCCGGGATGATGCTCGAGGCGCTGTCCGTGCTCGGCCCGACGCTCGTCGCCACCGAGAGCAGCAACGGCCGGACGCTCTCCGCGGCCGAGCTCGCCGCGCTCGGTGCCGCCCATTTCGAGCGGGTCGAGACGGCACCCGACCCGACCGAAGCCCGCGCCCGCGGCCTCGCGCTCGCAGGCCCCGGCGGCGCCTTGCTCGTCACGGGCTCCCTGTACCTTCTGGCGGATCTCAGTGGGGAACACCGCGACCTTTAGCCCGGCCGAGAAGCTCTCCATGCTCGCTCTCGGTACCACCGCCCTCGCCGTGGTGGTGGGTACCGCCTTCGCGTTCGGTTGGGTTATAGGCAGGATTCTCCTCTGATGCTCGCGAGCTTCATCAGTTCCGGCACCGCGCACGCCGTCATCAACGGGCTCGGCTTCTTCGGCTTCGTGCTCTGGCTGTCGCTCGGCTACTGGACGTACAAGGATGCGAAGCGCCGGATCGAGGATCCGCTGCTGATCGCGCTGTCGACCATCCTCGCGCTGATCATCCCGTTCGTCGGTCCGTTCATCTACATGCTGTTCCGGCCGCCGGAGTACCTCGAGGACGTGCGCGAGCGCGAGCTCGAGATCAAGGCGATGGAGGAGCGGATCACGGCGCACGACCAGCGCTGTCCGGTCTGCCACGCCGAGGCCGACCCGAGCTATCTCGTCTGCCCCGTCTGCACCACGAAGCTCAAGCACGCGTGCGCGAGCTGCGGCTCCCCGCTGGAGCCCATCTGGCAGATCTGCCCCTACTGCGAGACGCCAATCGAGCCGGCCGTTCCGGGGACGCCCCCGGCCCTGGGTACCCGACGCCGCCGTCTGCGCTGATGGCCGTCGAGCGCAGCCTGATCCTGATCAAGCCCGATGCCGTGGAGCGCCGGCTCGCCGGCGAGATCCTCGGGCGCATCGAAGCGCGCGGGTTCGTGATCCGCGAAGGGCGACTCCTCACCGCGAGCCGCGAGCTGGGGGAGGAGCACTACGCCGAGCACCGCGAGAAGCCCTTCTTCGGCGAGCTCGTCGAGTTCATCACCTCGGGCCCGACCTGGGCGCTCGTCGTCGAGGGCGAAGGCGCGATCGCGACGCTGCGGGCCACGATCGGCGCCACCGATCCGGCCAACGCCGCGCCGGGGACGATCCGCGGCGACCTCGCCTCCTCGATGCCCGACAACCTCGTGCACGGCTCCGACTCGCCCGAGTCGGCCGAGCGCGAGATCGCCCTCTGGTTCGGTGGCTGAGCCCGAGTACGTCGCGCTCAACCGGGCGAGCTGGACGCAGGCGAACGCGGAGTACACCGACCGGGCGGCGCACGACGCGTGGGCGCGGGAGGAGATCGGCTGGGGGCAGTGGCACCAGCCGGAGAGCGAGATCCGCATGCTCCCCGACTTCGTGGGCAAGGACGTCGTCGAGCTGGGCTGCGGCACCGCATACTTCGGTGCCTGGCTCAAGCGGGAGGGCGCGCGTCGCGTCGTCGGGGTCGACGTGACGCCCGCGCAGCTCGACACTGCGCGGCGGATGGACGAGGAGTTCGGCCTCGGGCTGGAGCTGATCGAGGCGAACGCCGAGGACGTCCCGCTTCCGGACGAGTCCTTCGACCTCGTCGTCTCCGAGTACGGCGCCTCGATCTGGTGCGACCCGAAGCTCTGGATCGCGGAGGCCGCGCGCCTGCTGCGCCCGGAGGGCGAGCTCGTCTTCATGCGCGGCTCGACGCTGCGGAACCTCTGCGTCCCCGACTCCGGCCCCGCGACCGACCGGCTCCTCCTGCCCCAGAACGGCCTCTACCGGATCGACTGGCAGGACGGGGACGCGTCGGGAAGCGAGTTCCATCCGCCGTTCGGCGAGATGTTCGCGATCCTGCGCGACAACGGCTTCGAGCTGGTCGACTACCGCGATCTCTACGCGCCCGAGGGCGCCGAGACCCACGAGTACTACGCCGAGCCGTCCGCCGAGTGGGCGCGGAAGTGGCCCGCGGAGGAGATTTGGCGAGCCCGCCTGCGGCCCCGCTCCTCCTAGCCTCGACCTCGCCGCGGCGGCGGGAGATCCTCGAGCAGCTGCGGATCCCGTTCGACGTCGTCGCGCCGGACTTCGAGGAGACCGAGGAGGATCCCGTCGCGCATGCGGTCGGCAAGGCGCGCTCGGTGCTCGCCGCGGCGGACGGGCGGCCCGTGCTCGGCTGCGACACCGAGGTCGTCTGCGACGGCCGCGTCTACGGCAAGCCGGCGGGCCCGGAGGAAGCGGAGGAGATGCTCGAGAGCCTCGCCGGCCGCACACACGAGGTCGTCTCCGGGCTCGTCCTGCTCACCCCCGCGTGGGAGGAGGTGCGGCGTGAGGTCACGCGCGTCACGTTCCGCGGGCTGACGCCGCGCGACACCGCGTGGTACGTCGGGAGCGGCGAGTGGGAGGGCCGCGCCGGGGGCTACGCGATCCAGGGCCGGGGCGCGGCGCTCGTCGAGCGGATCGAGGGCGACTACCTCAACGTCGTCGGCCTTCCGGTGTCCGCGCTCGTGCGTCTGCTCGCCGAGCGGTTCCCCGGCACCTACGGTTTCGGATGAGCGAGAGCGCCGTCGCCGCCGCGGTCGAGGTCGCGGCCGAGCACGGGCTGCGCTCGGACGATCCCGTCGTGCTCCGCGACGCCTGGCACGTGCTCGTCCACCTGCGTCCGCTGCCGCTCGTGGCGCGGGTGTCCAACGGCAGGCCGTACCCGGACGGGCCCCCGGAGGAGGACGTGATCCGCGAGCTCGCGGTCGCGTCGCACGCGGCGCGCGCCGGCGCGCCCGTCGTGCCGCCGTCCGACCTGCTCGATCCCGGCCCGCACCGCCGCGGCGGTCACGTCGTCGCGTTCTGGCAGTACGCGGGCCGGCCGCGCGAGGTGGAGCCGACGGCGGCCGGCGAGGCCCTGCGCGCGATCCACGAGGCGCTCGCCGACTACGCGGGCGAGCTGCCGTCCCTGCACACGGAGGACCTCGCCGGGATCCTCGACGGCCTCGAGCCGTCCGCGGACGCCGAGTTCCTCCGCGAGCTCGGGATGCGCGAGCCGCGCGGGACGACGCAGGCGATCCACGGCGACGCGCACCTGGCGAACTGCCTGCCCGGGCCGCTGTGGCACGACTTCGAGACGGCGTGCCGCGGCCCGCGCGAGTTCGACCTCGCGGCGCTGACGTTGTCCGACGAGGTGGGCGCCGACGACGCGTCGCGCATCGCGCTCGAGGCGTACGGCGACCACGACCCCGACCTGCTCCAGGAGTGCCTGCCGGTCTACGCGGCCTGGATCTACGCGTCGTTCATGGCCGCGCTGCCCCGGCGCCCGGAGCTCGCCCGGGTGCTCGAGCAGCGCCTGCGCTGGCTCCGCGACAACTTCGGTTGAGGAGGGCCTAGGCGAAGCCGAGGCCGGAGGCGGCTGCGGCGACGCACTCCTCGTCCTCGGCCGCCGTCCCTCCGCTCGCGCCGATCCCGCCCACGAGCTCGCCGTCGACGAGCAGCGGGAGGCCGCCCGCGTAGACGACGATCCTCGGGTCGGTCGTGTTCCAGCCCCAGTCGTCGCCGCCGGGCTGCGTGCTGCCCGAGAACTCTCCACTCGGCGTCCCCCAGGAAGCCGCCGTGAACGCCTTGCCGAGCGCGAGTTGCATCGCGCCGAGCGCGGCGCCGTCCATCCGCTGGCTCGCGAGCACGTGACCGGCGTCGTCCACCACCGCCGCCGCCAGCGAGAGGCCGCGCTCCTGGGCTTCCTCCCGCACCCGCGCGAGCAGCGACAGCGCGAGGTCGAGCGAGAGGTGCCGCCGGGAGACGAGCCCGTCCACCGGCCGATCCTACGCCCTAGTCGACGATCTCCAGCCCGAGCGCGGTCGCGAAGAGCGGAGCGTTCTGCAGCACGTCGTGCCACGGCATGCGCGCTCCCCGCAGCGCGTCGACTCCCTCCAGCTCTGCGAGCTCGCAGCCGCGCAGCTCGACCCGCTTCACCTTCACGTCGCTGAACCTCGCGCCTCGGAGCTCGCAGCTCTCGAAGAGCACATCGGTGAGAGTCGCCCCGTAGAAGTCGCACTCGTCCATGCGGCAGTCGCGGAAGACGACCCGCTCGAGCTTTGCGAAACGCAGTCCGACGAGATCGAGGCGGCAGTCGCCGAACGTGACGTCGATCAGCGCCGCCTCGGCGAGCTCGGTCCCGGTCAGACGGCACCGCCGGACCTCGGCGCGCAGCGCGCCCAGGCGCTTCGTCTGCTGGTTCGACCAGTCGAGGTCGGTCGCGATCGCGTCTTCGAGGTCGACGAGCTCGACGGCCGGCTCGGCGTCGTCGGCCAGGTCGGGCGGATACGGCGAGCGCGGTGGCTTCCCCACTCAGCCTCCGACCGTGACCGCTCCGGCCGTGATGGTGACCGGCTTCCAGATGGCGCCGTCGTCGCGGCCAGACGGTGAGCGCTTCATCCCCAGAAGTCTGACACCCCCCGCGGTGCGGTCAGGCGGCGCGAGCCGCCCTCGCGCTGCGAAGAGGAAATCGGGGTGCCCAGATTCGAACTGGGGACCTCTCCGACCCGAACGGAGCGCGCTACCAGGCTGCGCCACACCCCGAAACCGCGCCATAGGGTAGCGGGGATGTCGCCGCCGCTCGCCGCCGCCGTCGCCCGCGACTGGGGGCTGAAGCTCGGCGAGCCCTACCCGCCCGGTGCCGCCGGCTACGTCGTCCCCGCGGAGCTCGAGGACGGGACGCCGGCGGTGCTCAAGCTCCAGCACTCGCACCGCGAGGACGAGCAGGAGGCGGACGCCCTCGAGCGCTGGGACGGCGACGGCGCGATCCGCCTGCTCGCCCGCGACGACGAGCGGCACGCGCTCCTGCTGGAGCGCTGCGAGCCCGGGACACCCCTCTCCCGCGACGCGGACGACCCGCTCGGCGTGCTGATCGAGCTCCTGCCGCGGCTCTGGAAGGACGCGACCGGCTTCCGCACGCTCGCCGACGAGTCCGCGTGGTGGCTCGAGCAGGGCGACCTCTCGCGGATGTCTCCGGGGCCTCTCCGCGACGCAGCCGTCGCGCTCGCGCGCGAGCTGGCGCCGACGCAGGGCGAGCTCGTGCTCGTGCACCAAGACCTGCACGGCGACAACGTCCTCGCGGCGGAGCGGGAGCCCTGGCTCGTGATCGACCCGAAGCCGCTCGCCGCCGAGCGCGAGTTCGCCGTCGCGCCGATCGTCCGCTCCCGGGAGCTCGGCCACTCGAGGCGGGACGTCCTCCACCGGCTCGATCGTCTCTCCGCCGAGCTCGGGCTCGATCGCGAACGCGCCCGCGGCTGGACGATCGTGCACACGGCCGCATGGCTGGCGGGCGAAGGAGCCGCCGGCCGTCGGGAGGTGATCGAGTGGCTGAGCTGAGAGCCGTCCTCTTCGACGTCGACTTCACGCTCGCCCGCCCGGGGCCCGAGCTCGGGCCGGAGGGCTACGTCCGCGCCGGCGAGCGCCACGGGCTTCGGCTCGACGCGGCACGTTACGACGCCGCCCGCGACGCCGCGCTCGTCGACCTCCGCCGCCATCCCGAGCTCGAGCACGACGACGAGATCTGGTTCCGCTTCACCGAGCGGATCGTGCGCGGCATGGGCGGCGACGCCGACTCCGCGTACGACTGCGCCGTCGAGATCACGCGCGGCTGGGAGCGGCACGAGAACTTCGATCTCTATGAGGACGTCTTTCCCGCCGCCGAGGCGCTTCGCGCGGCCGGCCTCCGCATCGGACTCGTCTCGAACTCAGCCCGTGACGTGCGCGAGTTCGCGCGCCACCACGGCCTCGAGGTCGACGCGGGGATCAGCTCCTTCCATCACGGGCGGACCAAGCCGCACGCCTCGATCTTCCGGGCCGTTCTGGAGCTGCTCGAGGTCGAGCCCGAGGAGGCCGTGATGGTCGGCGACACGATCGCCGACGACATCGAAGGCGCGCTCGCGCTCGGCATGAGCGCGATCCTCCTCGACCGCGAAGGGATCAACCCGGGCTTCGAGCCTCGGATCCGGACGCTCGACGATCTGCTTCCGATACTCCGACCCCGGGCGTAGTCTTTTCGGTATGCCCGCCTGGGTCGCTTGGGCCATCTTCGCCGTCGTGCTCGCGGTCGGCGAGATCTTCACGCCCGGCCTGTTCTTCCTGGGGCCGATCGCGCTGGCCGCCGTCGCCGCAACCATCGCGGCGGCCGCCGGGGCGGCGGTCTGGGCGCAGATCCTGATCTTCGGCCTCGGCTCGTTCGCCGCGGTCGCGGTCCTGCGTCCCATCGCGCGCGCGCATCTGACGATGCCCCGCGCGATCCGCACCGGCGCGGCCGCGCTCGAGGGCGCGAAGGCGGTCGTTCTGCAACAGGTCGACGGCCGCGGCGGCAGGGTCAAGATCGGGGGAGAGGAGTGGAGCGCCCGCTCCTACGTGCCGGACGAGGTGTTCGAAGCCGGCACGGAGGTCGAGGTCGCGCAGATACAGGGCGCAACCGCGCTCGTGTACAGATAGGAGCCGAGACTCAGCATGGTCGTCTGGATCGTCATCGCAATCGTCCTACTCCTGGTCATCGTCACGCTGATGCGGACGATCCGGATCGTCCCGCAGGCGCGCGCGGGAGTCGTCGAGCGCTTCGGGCGCTACTCCCGCACGCTCACACCCGGGCTCGCGCTCGTCGTGCCGTTCGTCGACCGAGTGCGGCCGCTGCTCGACCTGCGCGAGCAGGTCGTCTCCTTCCAGCCGCAGCCCGTGATCACCGAGGACAACCTCGTCGTCAACATCGACACCGTCCTCTACTTCCAGGTCACCGACGCGAAGTCGGCGACCTATGAGATCGCCAACTATGTCCAGGGCATCGAGCAGCTGACGGTCACGACGCTGCGCAACGTGATCGGCACGATGACGCTCGAGAAGACGCTCACCTCGCGCGACTCCATCAACGCCGAGCTGCGCGGGGTGCTCGACGACGCGACCGGCAAGTGGGGCATCCGCGTCAACCGCGTCGAGCTGAAGGCCGTCGACCCCCCTGCCTCGATCCAGGACGCGATGGAGAAGCAGATGCGCGCGGACCGCGACAAGCGTGCCGCGATCCTCCAGGCCGAGGGCGAGCGCCAGTCGGCGATCCTGAGGGCCGAGGGCGAGAAGCAGTCGGCGATCCTCAAGGCCCAGGGCCAGCGGGAGGCGACGATGCTCCAGGCGGAGGGTCAGGCGAAGGCGATCGAGACCGTCTTCCAAGCCATCCACGACGGCAAGCCGGATCCCGAGCTGCTCGCGTACCAGTACCTGCAGGTGCTGCCGCAGATCGCCCAGGGCGAGTCGAACAAGGTCTGGATCATCCCGAGCGAGCTGCAGTCCGCGGTCGGCCGCGTGGCCGGGGCGGTCGGAGAGCTCACCAAGGCTCCGCCGGAAGAAGCGGACGGGCAAAAACCGAAGTAGCCGTGTAGCCTCCCTCGGCCTTGGCGGAGCGCAGCACAGCTGTTGAGGACAAACGGCGGCAGCTTCTCGACGCCGCCGTGCGCGTGTTCGCGCGCAAGGGGTACCACGCGAGTCGCGTGGGCGACATCGCCGAGGAAGCCGGCGTCGCCCATGGGCTGCTGTACCACTACTTCAAGTCGAAGGACGACGTCCTCGAGGCGGTCTTCCACGAGAACTGGAGCGTCCTCCTCGCGCGGATCGCGAGCGTGGAGGAGACCGAGGAGCCTGCTGCCGACCAGCTCCGCCACATCGCGGCCATCCTCCTGCGCACCTGGCTCCACCTGCCGGACGTCGTCCGCGTCGTGGTGCGCGAGTTCGGCCGCAGCCCGGAGCTCACCGAGCGGATCGGCGACCTCGCACAGCCGATCGCCGTGATCCAGCGGGTGATCGCGCGTGGCGTCGAGAGCGGCGAGTTCCGCTCCGACATCGACCCGCGGATCGCAGCAACCGTCGTCTACGGCTCCATCGACGAGCTGCTCACCGCCTGGGTGCTCAAGCGTCTTCCGTCGGGCGAGGACGACGTCGCTGCGGCGGAGAAGACGCTCCTCGAGGTCAGCCTGTCGGGGCTTCAGCAGTCGTAGCGACGAGCTCGGCGAACCGCGCGGCTCCGACGTTCCCACCCGAGACGACGACGCCGACCGACGCGCCGGCCGCGTCGAGCTTTCCGCTCAGCAGCGCGGCGACGCCGACGGCGCCGCTCGGCTCGGTCACGAGCTTGAGCCGGTCGAAGAGGAAGACCATCGCCGCGACGATCTCCTCGTCCGTCACCGTGACGACCTCGTCGACCCGGCTCGCGTTCACCTCGAAGGTCAGCTCGCCGGGCTCGGTCGCCTGCAGCCCGTCGGCGATCGTGCGCGGAACGTCGATCCGGACGCGCTCGCCGGACGTGAGCGAGCGGCGCGTGTCGTCGCCGGCCTCCGGCTCGACGCCGACCACGCGGATGCCCGGCCGGAGCGCCTTCGCCGCGGTCGCGCAGCCCGCGATCAGCCCGCCTCCGCTCACCGGCACGAGCAGCAGGTCGAGCTCCGGCGCCTGCTCGAGCAGCTCGAGCGCGACGGTTCCCTGGCCCGCCATGACGAGCGGGTCGTCGTACGGCTTGACGAGCTCGAGGCCGCGCTCGGCGGCGAGCTGGGCGCCGATCTCCTCGCGGCTCTCCGTCCAGCGGTCGTACGCGATTACGTCGGCGCCGTAGCCGCGCGTCGCGTCGAGCTTGGCCGCCGGCGCGTCCTCCGGCATCACGATCGTCGCCTGCGTGCCGAGCAGCGCCGCGGCGATCGCGACCGCCTGCGCGTGGTTGCCGGAGGAGTACGCGAGCACGCCGCGCCGCAGCGCGTCCTCGGTCAGGCAAGAGATCTTGTTGTAGGCGCCGCGAAACTTGAAGGCGCCGCCGCGCTGGAAGCACTCCGCCTTCACGTGGACGCGGGCGCCCGTGCGCTCGTCGAGCGTTCGCGAGGTGAGGACGGGTGTGCGGTGGGCGACGCCCGCGAGCCGCTGCGCCGCGTGCTCGACGTCCTCCAGCTCGATCATTCCCGCTCCCGGCACCGGCAAAGCCGGCGCCTCCGCTCCCTGGTGAGCTCCGTCGAGCCTACGCTCACCGGCACGGGCCGGCGCCCTTCCGGAAGAGGCCGAAGCCCCAGAGCCGAGCGTCGACGAGGTAGTAGGCGGTACGTGCATGCGCCGAGTCGCGGACGAGCGCGTTGTACCCCGGGCACGTGATCGTGCGCGTCGTTCCGACGCGCTGGTGCACCTCCAGTGGCGTCGCTCCGAAGCGGAGGCCGTGCGGCGCGCGCCAGCCGGACGGCCTCCAGAGCGTGTAGACCGCGGAGACACGGCCGCCGGCGAACTCGACGGCAAGCCCGTGCCTGTCGAACGGCTGGTACGTGAAGTACCAGGTTGGATGGGCGCAGTCCCGACAGGCGCCGTAGAAGCGCCCGAGCGTGGAGAGCACGGCCTTCGGCTGCTCCCCGAGGCGGACGCCGCCGAGCGACCGTCCGGGCACGAGCGCGCCCCCCCTCGGCAGGGCCGCCGCCGCGCCGGTCGCGAGGACGAGCGCGGCCACTGCGCTACCGAGGAGGCTCAGCCTCATATGCTCGGAGTATGTCGTTGTGGGACGAGGTCGCGGGGCTGGAGGTCAAGATCGACGACTACGCGCTGCAACGGCGCGAGTCGAGCACGCCCTCCGGCTGGACGCGAGTCACGACGACGGTCGTCCTGCACGGCGACGGCGGGGCCGGCGAGGGCGAGGACGTGACGTACGACGCGGAGGCGCACGACGGGGTCCCGGACGAACTCATTCTCGCCGGAACCTGGAGCCTGGAGGACTTCACCCACCGCCTCGACGACTTCGAGGAGCTGGCCGAGGGCTACCGACGCTGGGCGTTCGAGAGCGCGGCGCTCGATCTCGCGCTGCGCCAGAACGAGCTCGGCCTCGGCGAGGCTCTCGGGCGCGAGGAGCGCCCGGTCCGCTTCGTCGTCTCGACGCGCGCGGATCCGCGGCGCTGGCTCGAGGTCGCGCCCGACCTCGAGTTCAAGCTCGACGCCGAGCCGGAGTGGGATCGCGAGCTGCTGCGGCGCCTGCGCGAGCTGGGCCGCGTGCGCGTCGTCGACCTGAAGGCGTATTACCGCGGCACGAGCGTCGACCTGGCTCCCGACCCCGAGCTCTACCGCGCCGTCGTCGAGGAGCTTCCCGACGTGATCGTCGAGGACGCGTGGCTCGAGGACGGCCTGCGGGACGCGCTCGCCGGCGCCGAGGACCGGCTCAGCTTCGACGCGCCGATCCACTCTCTGAGCGATCTCGACGACCTGCCACTCGAGCCGCGGTGGCTCAACGTCAAGCCGTCGCGCTTCGGCACCGTGCGCGGGCTGCTCGAGACGATCGAGGCGTGCGAGGAGCGGGGAATCCGGATGTACGGCGGCGGGCAGTACGAGCTCGGCTCGGGCCGGCTCCACATCCAGCGGCTCGCGAGCATCTTCTATCCCGAAGGCCCGAACGACGTCGCGCCCTCTGCGTACAACGAGGGCGAGCCGCGCGAGGGCCTCCCTCAGAGCCCGCTTCCTCCTCGGAACGAGCCGGGTCTCTAGACGCGACGGCCGGTAGCAGCCACCCTCGCGGGAGCGTCGCAACAGCGTCACACCTTCTTCGCTCGCCGCCTGAGCAAGCGGCTCATCAGGTCACACAGTTGTGATCGTGCCTGCTACCGGTCTCGTCTACCGGAACGCGTTCTCGCCCGTCAGCGCCTTGCCGACGGAGAGCGTGTGCACCTCGTGGGTGCCCTCGTACGTGAGGACGGTCTCGAGGTTGTTCATGTGCCGGATGACCGGATACTCGAGCGTGATCCCGTTGCCGCCGAGAATCGAGCGCGCGGTGCGGGCCACCTCGAGAGCGCCGCGGACGTTGCCCATCTTCCCCATCGAGACGTGCTCGGGCCGCAATGTCCCCTCGTCCTTCATGCGACCCAGATGGAGAGCGAGCAGCGAGCCTCGGTTCACCTCGAGCGCCATCTCGGCGAGCTTCTGCTGGGTGAGCTGGTAGCCGGCGATCGGCTTGCCAAAGACGATCCGCTCCCTCGCGTAGTCGAGCGCGGTCTCGAGGCACGTTCGCGCCGAGCCGACGACGCCGAAGACGATCCCGAACCGCGCCTCGTTGAGGCAGGAGAGCGGCCCGCGCAGCGAGCTCACCTCCGGGAAGCGGCTCTCCTCGGGGACGCGGACGTCGCGCAGCACGAGCTCCGACGTGACCGACGCACGCAGCGAGAGCTTGTGATGCATGAGCGGCGCCTCGAAACCAGGCATGTCCTTCTCGACGAGGAAGCCGTTGATCTCGCCATCCTCGGTGCGCGCCCAGACGACGGCGACGTCGGCGATCGAGCCGTTCGTGATCCACATCTTCGTGCCGTTCAGGATCCAATCCGCGCCGTCGCGCTTCGCGGTCGTGCGCATCGAGCCGGGGTCGGAGCCGGCGTCGGGCTCGGTCAGCCCGAAGCAGCCGATCTTCTCGCCGGCGTGCATCGGCGGCAGCCAGCGCTGCTTCTGCTCCTCGGAGCCCCAGCGCCAGATCGCGTACATCGAAAGCGAGCCCTGCACCGAGACGAGGCTGCGGATCCCCGCGTCGCCCGCCTCGAGCTCCTGGCAGACGAGGCCGTACATGACCGAGCTCGCCTCGGGCAACCCGTAGCCCTCGAGGTGCATCCCGAACAGGCCGAGCCGCGCGAGCTCCGGGATCAGCTCGCCGGGAAGCTCGCCGCGCTCGAACCACTCGCCGACGTACGGCTTGACCTGCTCCGAGACGAACTGGCGCACGACGTCGCGGATTGCGCGCTCCTCGTCCGAGAGAAGGGCGTCGAGCGCGAGGAAGTCGCGCGGGTCAAGGTCCGTCTTCTTGGCCGTCGTCGCCATGTCCGCATCGTACGGGTCTAGCCGAGTCGCGGTTCTCCGAGTATCTTTGACTGACTAGTCAATCAAGGACGGTGGAGGCTCCGGGATGGCTGCGATCGACGAGAGCACGGCAACAGGCGTCTCCTTCGAGCTGACGGAGGAGCAGACCGAGCTGCGCCGGCTCGCGCACACGTTCGCCGAGCACGAGATCCGGCCGCGCGAGGCGGAATGCGACGCCGACATGCGCCACCCCGCCGAGCTGATCGCGCAGGCGCACGAGCTCGGGCTGATGAACCTCCACGTCCCCGAGGAGTACGGCGGCCTCGGCCTCTCGACGTTCGAGGGCATCCTCGTGGGAGAGGAGCTCTACTGGGGCTGCTCGGGCATCGGCACGTCGATCACGGCCAACGGCCTCGGCGCCGGCCCGGTCATCGCCTTCGGCTCGCCCGAGCAGAAGGCCCGCTGGCTGCCGCCGCTGATCGAGTCGCCGATCCTCTGTTCGTTCGGGCTCTCGGAGCCGGGCGCCGGATCCGACGTCGCCGCTCTGCGGACGACGGCCGTGCGCGACGGCGACGCGTACGTCCTCAACGGCTCGAAGACGTTCATCACGAACGCCGGCTACGCGGACTGGACGGTCGTGTTCGCGAAGACCGACCCGGCGAAGGGCCACCGCGGCATGTCCGCGTTCGTCGTGCCGATGGACTCGCCGGGCGTCTCGATCGAGAAGCACCTCGAGAAGATGGGCCAGCGCGCGACCGACACGTCGGCCTTCGCGCTCGCGCACGTTCGCGTTCCGG
>DASSZE010000005.1:0-18213 GCA_035713675.1 Gaiellaceae bacterium
GTTCGCACGGTTGTCGGGCGTCACGAGCCGAGTGCGTACTTGGGGCCGATCTGTTCCAGATGCAGTGCCGCGTGTTCGGTCTGGAGGATTCCCGCGCGCTCCAGCGTCACGTACTTGGGCCCGATCTGTTCCAGATGCACCGCGGCGTGTTCGGTCTCGAGGATCTTGGCGGTGGCGCCGAACGCCCCGGCGGCGAGTGCCAGCGCCGCGACCACAACCGATAGGGCTGTCAAGAGCGACTTCATAGGCCATCTCCTTTCCCCTGCCGAGGCGGGAAGGGAGAGGCCAACCAGGTAAGTGAAGACCCAATTCGGCCGGCGCTCGACTTCGCGCCCCGAACTGCCTATCCACACGAGTCTACGACCGAGCTACGACGAAGACATCGGGGTTTCTTCGCACGTGGGTCCGATCAGGGATCGTTCCCGAACGCCGGCCCAGGCGAGTGCCTAGGATCGGGAGCGGTGAGGGCCGCGATCAAGGTGGTTGACCTACGGGTCGTGCGCGGAGATGCGATCGTCCTGCCGGGTCTGAGTTGTGAGGTGGAAGCGGGCTCGGTGACCGGCCTGCTCGGGCCAAGCGGGAGCGGGAAGTCGACCTTCATGCGCGCGATCGTAGGCGTGCAGAAGGTCGTGAGCGGCAGCGTCGAGGTGCTCGGCCGTCCCGCCGGCTCCGCGGATCTCCGCTCTCGGATCGGATACATGACGCAAGCACCCTCGGTGTACGGCGATCTCTCGGTCGGCGAGAATCTCGTCTTCTTCGCACGCGTTCTCGACGAGCCGGGGGCCGCCGTCGATCGCGTGCTCGCGGAGGTGTCGATGGAGGAGTTCCGTGGGCAGCTCGTGCGTCGGCTCTCCGGTGGTGAGCGTGCGCGGGTGTCGCTCGCGGCGGCGCTGTTGGCCGAGCCCGATCTGCTCGTGCTCGACGAGCCGACGGTCGGTCTCGACCCGGTTCTCCGGCGCGATCTCTGGGACCTCTTTCACGCCCTCGCCGAGCGAGGCACGACGCTGCTCGTCTCGAGCCACGTCATGGACGAGGCGGATCGATGCCAGGCGCTGCTGATCCTGCGCGAAGGAGCCCTGCTCGCCCACGCAACTCCGACCGACCTGCGCCGGCGGACCGGGCGGGACGGCCTGGACGACGTGTTCCTGAGCCTCATCGAGGAGGACGCATGAGCGTCCGCATCACGACGGCAGTCGCGCTCCGCGTGCTGAGCCAGCTTCGCCGCGATCCGAGAACGATTGCGCTGATCGTCGGCGTGCCATGCGTGCTCATGGTGCTTCTTCAGCAGTTGTTCGGCCGCCACTCGGCCGTCTTCCAGCACGTCGGAACGCCGCTGCTCGGGTTGTTCCCGTTCATCACGATGTTCCTGGTCACATCGATCACGATGCTTCGCGAGCGCACCTCGGGGACGCTGGAGCGGCTGATGACCATGCCGCTCCACAAGATCGACATCCTCGCCGGCTACGCCGTCGCGTTCGGCCTCGTGGCGGTCGTGCAGGCCACGGTCGTCTCGCTACTCGCGCTCGGCCTGCTCGGCCTCGACGTTGCGGGGCCGAACTGGCTCGTCGTCGTGTTGGCCGTGGCGAACGCCGTCCTCGGCAGCACGCTGGGCCTCTTCGTGAGCGCGTTCGCCGAGACCGAGTTCCAGGCGGTCCAGTTCATGCCCGCGCTCGTGTTTCCCCAGATCCTGCTCTGCGGCTTGTTCGTCGCGCGCGACCAGATGGCCGCCTGGCTCCGCGCGATCTCCTACGCCCTCCCGCTCACCTACGCATACGACGCGCTGGCACGCACGGCTGCGAACGAGATCGACGACGCGTGGTTCGCGGTCGACTGCCTCGTCGTCATCGCCTCCATCGCCCTCGCAATCGCACTCGGCGCGGCGACCCTCCGCCGCCGGACGGCATGAGCGGAGAGCTATCGCCAGCTGAGTGGAGAGAGGATGAGCCAGTAGCCGTCGGGATCGACGAACGCGATCGCACCGTCGCGGGCCCAGTACGGATTCGCGGTGGGACTCGGGTGGTGTCCTGCGCGACTGATCGACGCCGCACGCTCCGCCACCTCGTCGGCCGAACCGAGATAGAGAACGAGCTGGTCCTCCGCCGTCGGTGCCGGCTCGACCGACCCGTGGAAGACGAGCTCGAGTTGCACGTCTCGGTCGGGAAGGCCGAGGATGGCCCCGCTGTAGCCGTCGTGGTCCTCGAACGAGGCAACGACGGGGAGCCCTACGAGGTCGCGGTAGAAGGCGAGCGTGCGACCGAGGTCACGCGTCGGTCGGGCAATGCGTACCTGCATCCGTTCAGCCGACCAGGCGACCACAAAGCTCGCACATGACCGCGTACTTCTTCACGCCGGCGGGAGTCACCGCTATCTGACGGCGCACCGGCCGGTGACGGCACTGGTTCACCGGCGGCGGGAGACGCCGCAACGGCGGCAGATCCGGGAGGTGGCGAACGGCGCCGCCGACGGCGGGGCACCCGGCCTCGTGCTCGCGCCAGACGTCGTTCACGGGCTGGCTCGTGATCGCGACCCAGCCGCACGCTTCGCAGGAGATCCTGATCACGCCCCCAGGGTACGCGGGAGCTCAGCGATCGACGTCGCCCGGCAGGAGCGAGAACATCGCGCAGTCGTGCCGTTCGCCGTGGGTCTTGCAGTGCGCCCGAAGCGTTCCCTCTCGCCGGAACCCCGCCTTCTCGATCGCCCGGATCGACGCGTGGTTGTCGACGGCGGCCTCCGCGGCCACGCGTGCCAGCCCGAGATCGCGCAAGCCCCACAGCGCTGCGAGGCGCAGCGCCCTCGTCGCGACGCCGCGCCCACGTGCAGCGGGAAAGACCGAGACCGCCAGGCTCGCCGCCTCCTCGTCCTCGCCGAACTGGAGATTCAAGAGGCCCAGCGGGCGATCGTCGTCTGCATCTGCGATCACGAACGGCGCTCCGGTGCCGTTCGACCACTGGGCCTCGGCCCGTGTGACGCTCTCCTGCCGGCTCTCGGGGTCGAGCGGAGGATCGTCGAGACGTCGCCGAGTCTCGGGATCGAGCGAGGCCAGCGCGATCGCCGGGACGTCGCTCTCGCGTCGTCTGCGAAGGAGAATCTCCCCGTCACCGAGCGGAGGATCGGGCGGGATCAGCCGACGTCCGACCACGACCACAACGCTACGCCAGCGTGCCCATGCAAAGGATCGCCGGCGGTCCTGGAGAAATCCTCGGACATGAAGAAGCTACTGAGCCTCGCAGGCGTACTGCTTCTCTCCGGAGCAATTGCGGCCACGGCTGCCGCTGCCCTCAGGACGTACACCGTGGGAACGAAGTACGTGAAGGGAGTCGGCGCGGTCGGGTCGTTCAAGGCGACCGTGAAGAAGCCCTACAAGATCGTCCTCTATTGCGAAGGCGTCGACGCCCGCTGTTCCTCGAACGTCGTCTGCGTCAGGGGCACGAAGCAATTCACGCAGAGTCGATCCGGGCTCAGACCCGGTACCTGGAACCTGAAGAAGCCGACCTGGTATCGGCTGGACAGCTGCCGGTTCACGGCGTCGATCAGGTCCGGCGCGAGAAACGCACGGGTCACGGTCCAGGCCACGGTTCGTTCGTAGCCGCGAGACGATCAATCGGCGAGAAGGGCGTCGACGTTCGGTAGTCCGTCGAAGCGCGTGAAGGTGCCGTGGTCGGCGATCTCCTGCGCTGCCTCCAGGAAGCCGCGCCATGCCGTCCGTGCGAGCGTGCCGCCGACGCTGATCCGGCGCACTCCGAGCTCCGCCGCCTCCGAGACGGTGATGAAGGGCGCGTTCGCGAGGAGGTTCACCGGCTTGTCCGCCGCGGCGGCGACCACGGCTGACACCTCCTCGCGCGTCGTGAGTCGGGGTGCGTAGAGGCAGTCAGCGCCGGCGTCGGCGTACGCCTTCAGCCTGCGGATCGTCTCGTCGAGATCGGCACGACCGACGACGAAGCCCTCCGAGCGGCCGGTGAGGAGGACGCCGGTGCCGCTTTCGTCGATCGCCTGCCGCGCAGCGCGGATGCGGTCGACCGCCAGCTCGAAGCCGTAGAGCGGCTCGGCGACGTCGCCGGTCGAGTCCTCGATCGAGAGCCCGGCGATTCCGGTGGCGGCGGCGAGCTTCACGTTGCCCGCGACCTGCTCCGGCTGGATCGCGAAGCCGCCCTCGAAGTCGGCGTTCACCGGCACGTCGACCGCGGCGGCGACGGCCCGCAGATGAGCCAGCGCCTGCTCGAGCTCGATCTCGTTGTCGGGGCGTCCCACCGACCACGCGAAGCCGGCGCTCGTCGTGGCGAGCGCCTTGAAGCCCATGCGCTGAAGCGCGACCGCGCTGCCGACGTCCCACGGGTTCGGGATCACGAAGCAGCCGGAGGCGTGCAGCTCGCGGAAGGCGGCGACCCGATCGTCCTGCACGCTCATCCGAGCGGGACGCTAACGCACTCAGCGGCGCCGGCGGCTGCGGCTGCCCTTGCGCGAGCGCCGGAGCGTGTCGAGCTCCTCGAGCGCGGAGCCCGCGCCGCGGGCGACCGTCGTCAGCGGCTCCGAGTCGCGGCTCACCGGGAGGCCGGTCTCGCGGGCGACGAGCTCGGCGAGGCCCGGCAGGAGCGCGCCGCCGCCGACGAGGGTCACGCCGCGATCGGCGATGTCGGAAGCGAGCTGCTCGGGCGTCTGTTCGAGCAGGTCCTTGAGCCCGAGGACGATGCGGTTCAGCGGCCGCTCGAGCGCGTGGCGCACCTCGTCCTCGCCGAGGGTGATGCGTGTCAGCATCCCGGTGGTCATGTGCCGACCGGCGACCTCGGTCTCGGTCGCCGCAGCGTGGCCGTCGAGCGCGCTGCCGATCTCGAGCTTCACGCGCTCGGCCTGCTCGTGGCCGACGAGCAGACGGTGCTGCTCGTGGGCGAAGCGGACGATCGCGTCGTCGAGGTCGTAGCCGCCGACCGGCAGCGAGGTTGCGACGACGATCCCGCCGAGGGCGATCACGGCCATCTCGCTCGTGCCGCCGCCGATGTCGAGGACGAGGGACGCCACTGCATCCTCGACCGGGAGGCCGGCGCCGATCGCCCCGGCCATCGCCTCCTCGATCAGGTGCGCCTCGCGCGCACCTGCGGCCAGCGTCGCCTCGACGACCGCGTCCCGCTCGACCTGCGTCAGGCCGCTCGGGACGCAGACGATCACCGCGCGCCGCAGCCGGCCGCCGCCGACCATGCGGATGAAGTGCCCGAGCATCTGCTCGGTCGTCTCGAAGTCCGTGATCACGCCGTGGCGCAGGGGGCGGGTGGCGACGATCGTCGCCGGCGTCCGGCCCAGCATCTGCCGCGCCTTCTCCCCGACGGCGTAGACCTGCCCCGTCTGCTGGTCCATCGCCACCACCGACGGCTCGAAGAGGACGATGCCCTCGCCGCGCCGGAAGACGACGGTGTTCGCCGTTCCGAGATCGACGGCGAGATCCGTGCCGGCTGCAAGCGACGGCAATCTCATGCGCACTTCTCCAAGTCGACCCCCGCAACGCCGTTCCCGGCGCCGCAGCGGGAACCGTAGCCGTCCTGGCTAGGAGCGGCTGAAGCCGAGGTTGAGCAGGCGCCTCGCGTCGGCGTACATGTTCGGCGAGTCGAGGACGACCGCGATCAGCTTGCGGCCGTGCCGCGTCGCCGTCGCGACGAGGCACCAGCCCGATTCGCTCGTGTACCCGGTCTTGACGCCGTTCGCGCCGTGGTACTCGTGCAGGAGGTAGTTGTTGTTGAGGTAGATCTTCGAGTTCGTCGGCCTCGACCAGCGCACCTGGATCCGCTTCGTCTTCACCAGCCGGTCGAAGCGCGGGTTGCGCAGCGCATAGCGCGTCAGGGCGGCGAGATCCCACGCGGTCGAGAAGTTCCCCTGGTCGATCACGCCGCTCGGGCTGCGGAAGTGCGTGTCGTGGAGGCCGAGCCGCCGCGCCTTCGCGTTCATCTGGTGCAGGAAGCCACGGATCGAGCCGGCCGAGGAGATCGCGAGTTGCGCCGCGTCGTCGTTGCCGGAGTAGAGGAGCAGCGCGTAGAAGAGCTTCCACGCCTTGACGCGCTCGCCGGTGCGCAGGCCCTCCTTCACGAGCGGGACGGTCGTCACCCGCTTGTCGACCGTGATCGTGCTGTCCCAGGGCACCTCCTTCAGCGCGAGGGTCGCGGTCATGATCTTGGTCAGCGAGGCGATCTTGCGCCGCTCGTGCGCGCGCTTCGTCCAGAGGACGCGGCCGGTGTCGGCGTCGACGAGCATCGCCGCCGGGGCGCGGACGCTGACGCCCTGCCCTTCCAGCAACGGTGTCCCGAAGAGGAGACGAGGCGGCTTCGGGGCGGCCGACGGGTGCGTGATCGTGCGGGCTATCCGCGCGGATCCGTACCGCGGCGCCGCGACCGGATGGTGCGGCTTCGCGGCCGCCCGGCGGCCGAACCAGGCTCCTGCCCCGGCTGCGACGAGCACCACGAGCAGGAGCAGCGCGATCCTGCGGAGCCGGTAGCGCCGTCTTCGCCGCCGCCGGGCGACGGGCGTCAGGACGTCCAGCGACACTCGACCCCGCTCCGGCGCCGGCTAAGCCGGCACCTCCGCTCCCGGGCGTGCTCCGTCGAGCCTACGCACGCTCCGATGCTAACGAGACATGCGGCGGGCCTCCAGAGCGCCGCTCCTAGAATGGCCGCCGTGCGGACGACGGCCGAGCTACGCGAGGGGTTCCTCGCCTTCTTCGAGGAGAAGGGACACCTGCGACGGCCGTCGGCCTCGCTCATCCCGCGCGCCGATGACCGCTCGACGCTCCTGACGAGCGCCGGGATGCAGCCACAGATGCCGTACTTCCTCGGCCTCGAGCCTCCGCCTGCTCCGCTCACCACCACCTGCCAGAAGGTGTTCCGCACGGTCGACATCGACAACGTCGGGCTCGACACGTACCACCTCACGTTCTTCGAGATGCTCGGCAACTTCTCGTTCGGCCGGTACTTCAAGGAAGGCGCGATCGAGTACGCGCGCGAGTTCATCCAGGAGCGCCTGCAGATCGACTGGGACCGCGTCTGGGTCAGCGTCCACGCCGGCGACCCCGAGCTGAAGCTCGGGCCGGACGAGGAGGCGATCGGGTTCTGGCAGGCGGTCGGGATGCCGCCCGAACGGATCGTGCCGCTGCCGTCCTCCGAGAACTTCTGGTCGGTCGGCGGCCCCGGGCCGTGCGGGCCCGACTCCGAGATGTACTGGGACTGGGGCGAGGAGACCGGCTGCGGAGCGGACGACTGCAAGCCGGGATGCACGCGCTGCGAGCGCTTCCTCGAGTTCGGGAATCTCGTCTTCATGTCGTACGAGCTGCACGGCGACGGCACGCTCACCGAGCTTCCGAGCAAGAACATCGACACCGGCTGGGGGCTCGAGCGCGTCGCGCGGGTCGTGCAGGACGTGGCCTCCGTCTACGACACCGACGGCTACCAGCTGATCATGGACTGGGTCGCCGGGCAGTCGGGCGTCGCGTACGGCGAGAGCCAGGACGCGACGAAGGCGCACCGCGTGCTCGCCGACCACGGCCGCGGCATGACGTTTCTCGCCGCCGAGGGCGTGACGCCGTCCAACGAGGGACGCGGTTACGTCCTGCGCCGGGTCGTCCGTCGTGCCGTCCAGCACGGGCTCCGGATCGGCATGCAGTCGCCGTTCCTGCCCGGGCTGACCGACGTCGTGATCGAGCAGATGGGCCAGGCGTATCCCGAGCTCGTCGAGCACCGCGCCGAGATCCACCGCGTGCTCGCGGCCGAGGAGGAGCGCTTCGGCGCGACTCTCGAGCGCGGCATGGCGAAGTTCGAGGAGGCGGCGGCGAAGGGCGAGATCACGGCCGAGGACGTCTTCGACCTGCAGACGACCTACGGGTTCCCGCCCGAGCTCACCGAGGAGCTCGCGCGCGAGCGCGGCCTCGCCTTCAACGACGAGGAGTACACGAGCCTGATCGAGAAGCACCGCGAGATCTCCCGGCAGGGGACGGGCCGCTACGAGCCCCGCCTCGTCGAGGCCCCGCGGACCGACTTCGTCGGCTACGAGCAGTTCGACGTGCGCACCGCGATCACGGCGTACGCCGACCTCGGTGACGGCTACTTCCAGGTCAAGCTCGCCGAGTCGCCGTTCTATCCGGCCGGCGGCGGTCAGGTCACGGACACGGGCTGGATCGAGAAGGACGACGGCACGCGCGCCGACCTCGTCGAGGCCCTCCGGCTCGAGAACGACCAGGAGCTCGTGTTTCGTGGCGCCGGCTTCGCGGAGGGCGACCGTGTCCGCGCCGTCGTCGCCTGGAACGTCCGCTATCCGACGATGGCGAACCACACGGCGACGCACCTCCTCCACAAGGTGCTGCAGGAGGTGCTCGGCGAGCACGTGAAGCAGGCCGGCTCCGCGGTTCGGCCCGACAAGCTCCGGTTCGACTTCACCCATCCGGAAGCGCTGTCACCGGAGGAGCGCGCCGAGGTCGAGACCCGCGTCAACGGTCGCGTCTTTGCGAACCTGCCGGTGCGGATCTTCGAGACGCCGATCGACGAGGCTCGCAACCTCGGGGCGACGATGCTGTTCGGCGAGAAGTACGGCGACGTCGTCCGGGTCGTCGACATCGACGGCTGGTCGGTCGAGCTCTGCGGCGGCACGCACGTGCGCTCGACCGCGGAGATCGGGCCGTTCTCGATCCTGTCCGAGAGCTCGGTCGGCGCCGGCTCGCGCCGGATCGAGGCGGTGACGGCCGGCGAGGCGTTCGCGCTCCTCCACGAGCGCGCGCGGGAGGCGGACGTGCTGCGCGGCGAGCTCGACCGCGCGCGCAAGGAGTCGAAGCGGCCGGGCGCGGCGCAGCAGGAGGTCGACTTCACGATCGTGGACCGCGAGGGCGACGTCGTCCTCGCCGAGGCGAAGGCCGTCAAGGGCGGGCCGCTGCGGGACCTCTCCGACCGCCTGCGCCAGCAGGAGAAGGCCGACGGCGCGATCGTCGCGTCCGTCGACGACGGCCGGGCCTTCCTCGTCGTCAACTTCGACGAGTCGCTCGTCGCCCGCGGGCTCGACGCGGTGCAGGTCGTGAAGGAGCTCGGCAAGCACATCGGGGGCGGCGGCGGAGGCAAGCCGACCCTGGCGGAAGCCGGTGGCAAGAACCCCGGCGGCGTCGCCGACGCGCTGGCCGCCGCGAAGGTGCTCGTCGCGCCGTGAAGATGCCCGGGTGAAAATCCTCGCCCTCGACTACGGATCGGCCCGCACCGGGGTCGCCGTCTCCGACCCCACCGGCACGCTCGCTCGTCCGCTCGGCGTCGTCGAGCGCGCCGGCGTCGACACCGGCCTCGCCGAGCTGGCCCGCCTCGTGCGCGAGCAGGAGGTCGAGCGCGTCGTCGTCGGGCTCCCGCTGACCCTGCGCGGCATGCGCGGCGAGCAGGCGCGGGAGACCGAGAGCTTCGTCGAGACGCTGCGCGGCGTCGTCGACGTTCCCGTCGAGCTGTTCGACGAACGCTTCACGACCGACCTCGCGCAGCAGACCGCGGGCGCAGCGCCCGAGGACGCCCTCGCGGCGGCCCATCTTCTCTCGACCTACCTCGAGTGGTGCGCAGCGCGCTCCTAGGCGGCTGCGCCGCGCTGATCGCGGCGGCGGTCGCGGGCTGCGGCGGGTCCAGCGCCGCGAACCCGCCGACCACGACCGTCCGCCAGCTGAGGCAGTTCCGGATCGTCTTCCCGGAAGGGTTCACACGCGCGCAGATGATCGCCCGCGCGCAGGTGGTGGCGAAGATCGCGAAGCAGGAGTCGCACCGCAAGGTGAAGCTCAGCGGCAGGGGCTACGCCGCCGCGACGGCGAAGCCGCGGCGGATCCGGGGCTTCGGCGGCAAGCGGCTGCCGCTCGAGGGATTCCTCTTCCCGGACACGTACGACTTCGACCGTGACTCGACCTCGAAACAGCTCGTGCAGGAACAGCTCCAGGAGTTCCTCTCGAAGTGGAGCACGGTGAACCTCTCCTACGCGAAGAGCAAGAACCTGACGCCCTACGACGTGCTCACGATCGCGTCGATGGTCGAGGGCGAGGCGCAGGTGCCGAGCGAGCGGCCGCTCGTCGCGGCCGTCATCTACAACCGGCTCCACGCGCACATGCCGCTCGGGATCGACGCGACGCTCCGCTACGGGCTCCACGTCCCGCCGACCCAGTCGCTCACGGAGTCGGAGCTGCACAACCCGACCCCGTACAACACGCGGGTCCACGACGGGCTGCCGCCGACGCCGATCAACAATCCCGGCCTCGCAGCGATCGAGGCGGCGGCCGATCCGGCGAAGGTCGATTACCTCTACTTCGTCCGGAAGCCGGACCACAGGCACCACTACTTCACCTCGAACTACCAGGACTTCCTCCAGCACGAGGCGCAGTACGGCTACTGAGGTGGTCCTGCTCGGCCACCCGGTCGAGCACTCGCTGTCGCCCCGGATGCAGAACGCGGCGTTCGCGGCGGCCGGGCTCGATTGGGAGTACGTGGCGCGCGACGTCCTGCGGGAAGAGCTCGAGGCCGTGGTGCGGGAGGTCGAGCTCGCGAACGTCACCGCGCCGTACAAGCTGGACGTGGCGCGGATCCTCGGCAGCGAGCTGCCGTCGGTGAACACGATCGTCCGCGGGCGGGGCTTCTCGACCGACGCTGCCGTCCTCGAGCTGGTAACACAGTGTTACAAGCCCGCGATCGTGGGGGACGGCGGGGCGGCGGCCGCGTTCCGCGAGGCGCTGCCGGAGGCGCGGGTGTTCTCCCGCCGCGGCGAGTGGCCGCCGGACGTCGGCGACGCGGACCTCGTGATCCACGCGACGCCGGTCAGGGACGAGGTTCTGTTCGAGGTCGGGCCGGGCCAGACGCTGATCGACCTCCCGTATCCGCGGACGGCGACGGCGGCGGCCGCGGCTGCCGCGGGCGCGCACGTGCTCGACGGCCTCGAGGTGCTCGTCGCGCAGGGAGCGGCGAGCTTCGAGCTCTGGACCGGCCGGCCGGCGCCGCTCGCCGAGATGCGACGCGCGCTCGGCTTGACCTGAGCCCGGCGGGGGCATAGAACGAGGACGATGCGTCGCTGCAGGGCATGCGGGGGAGGAGTTCAGGACGAGTTCCGCTTCTGCCCGCACTGCGGCAGGGCGCAGCGGACGAAGATCGTCGAGTACTTCCAGGGACATCCGGACATCGGCGACGGCGGGCTGCGGGTCTCCGTCTACCTCACCGAGCCGCGGCACGCGCGCCTCAGCGTCTGGCGCGGCGACGAGGCACAGGCGGCGATCTCGCTCGACCCGGAGGAGGCCGGGAGGCTCGCGCGGTTCCTCGACACGGCGGGATCGCGACATCAGAGCCTCGTCTCCCGGGTCCTCTCGTACCTGTAGGGCACTACGCTCCCACCCATGGCGCTCGAGCTGGCAACGGCCGGGGAGTCGCACGGGCCTGCGCTCGTCGCGATCGTCTCCGGGCTGCCCGCGGGCCTCGTGCTCGAGAAAGAGGCGATCGACGCGGACCTCCGGCGCCGCCAGCAGGGCTACGGCCGCTCGCCGCGCCAGCAGATCGAGACGGACGAGGTCGAGGTGCTGGCAGGGCTCCGGCACGGGCGCACGCTCGGCACGCCGCTCGCGCTCGTCGTGCGCAACCGCGACCACAAGAGCTGGACGTGGGGGATGAGCCCCTGGCCGCCGCAGGGTGAGCCCGAGGGAAAGGGCACGAAGCCGGTGACGCTGCCGCGGCCGGGACACGCTGATCTCGCGGGCGTGCAGAAGCACGGCCTCGACGACGTCCGCGACGCGCTCGAGCGCGCGTCGGCCCGGCACACGGCCGTGTACGTCGCGGCCGGCGCCGTCGCGAAGGCGCTCCTGCGCGAGATCGGGATCGAGGTCGCCGGCGAGGCGCTGGCCGAGGCCGGTGCTGATCCGGCGGCGGTCGACGCGGCGCGCGCCGACCAGGACACGCTCGGCGGAAGAGTCGAGGTTCGTGCACGAGGTGTGCCGCCCGGTCTGGGGAGCTATGCGCGCAGGGAGGATCGGCTCGACGCGCGGCTCGCCGCCGCCGTGATGGGCATCCAGGCGGTGAAGGGCGTCGAGATCGGCGACGGCTTCGCGCTGGCGGGGCTGCGTGGCTCGGAGGCGCACGACGAGATCGGTCCCGACAAGCGACGCACGTCGAACCGCGCAGGGGGCATCGAAGCCGGCGTCTCGAACGGGGAGGAAGTCGTCGTCCGCGCCGCGATGAAGCCGCTCCCGACGCTCATGAAGCCGCTGGCCTCAGTGGACCTGGAGACGGGAGAAGCGGCGACCGCGCTCGTGGAGCGGAGCGACGTCTCGGCCGTCGAGGCGCTCGCGGTCGTCGCGGAGGCCGCGGTCGCGTGGGAGCTCGCGCGCGCGGCGCGGGAGAAGTTCGGCGGCGACGCGCTCGGCGACTTCGTCGGCGCCTGGCGCGCGTACCTGGAGCGGATCTGAAGCAGCGCGTCGCGATCGTCGGCTTCATGGGTGCCGGCAAGTCCACCGCCGCGCGCGAGCTCGGCGGCACCGACGCCGACGACCTCGTCGAGGCGGTCGCGGGCAAGCCGGTCGCGGAGATCTTCCGCGAGGACGGAGAGGCGGCCTTCCGCATGCTCGAGGAGCAGAGCATCGTGCTCGCCCTCGGCGGCGGCGCCGTGACGTCTCCGGCCGTCCGGGCCGCGCTCGGCGAGACCCTGACCATCTGGCTCGACGTCGACGTCGACACCTGCTGGGAGCGGGTGAGCGGAAGCGACCGCCCGCTCGCGCAGGACGAAGCAGCCTTCCGCCGCCTCTACGAGGAGCGTCGCGCGCTGTATGCCGACGTCGCCGACGTGGTTGCGAAGGACGTGCACGACGTCGTCCTCGCCGTCGCCGGCGTGCAGGTCGAGCGCGGCGCGCTGCAGCGGCTCGGCGAGCTCGTCCCGGGCGACGGGGCGGTGGCGCTCGTCTCGGACCCACACGTCGCCGGCATCCACGGCATGGACGCGCAACTCGCGCTCGGGGCGCGACTCGCGGAGACGCACGAGCTGCCGCCCGGGGAGGAGGCGAAGACGCTCGCGGCCGTCGACCGGCTCTGGCAGGAGCTCCGCCTCGACCGCGGCGGGACGATCGCCGCGCTCGGGGGCGGCTGCACGACCGACGCGGCCGGCTTCGCCGCAGCCACCTACCTGCGCGGGATCGACTGGCTCCCCGTCCCGACGAGCCTCGTCGCCCAGGTCGACGCGGCGATCGGCGGCAAGACCGCGATCGACCTCCCGCAGGGCAAGAACCTCGTCGGCGCCTTCCACTGGCCGGCGCGGACGGTGATCGATCCGGCGCTGCTCGAGACGCTGTCCGAGCCTCAGCGGCTCGAGGGGATGGCGGAGGTCGTGAAGACCGGTCTGCTCGCGGGCGAGGCGTTCTGGGAGCTCGGCGACGACGAGCTCGTCCGCCGCTGCGCCGCCCACAAGGCGGCGATCTGTCTGCGCGATCCCCAGGAGCGCGGCGAGCGGGCGGTTCTCAACCTCGGGCACACGTTCGCGCACGCACTCGAGGCCGCTGCCGGCTACGAGGGGATCACGCACGGGCGTGCGGTCGCGCTCGGCCTGCTCGCTGCGCTCCGCCTCTCCGGGCGCGACACGGCGGTCGTCGAGGAGGTGCTGCGTCCGCAGCCCGCGCGAGTCGACCGGGAGCGCGCGTGGGAGGCGATGAAGCGCGACAAGAAGGCGCGCGGCGGCGTCCCGCGCTTCGTGCTCCTCGGGGACGACGGGCCGGCGAGCGGAGTCGAGGTGGCGGAGGAGGACGCGCGCCGCGAACTCGATAGGTTGATCGCATGACCACCCCAGAAAATGCTGCGCATTTTCCGGGGGCCCCGGTATGAGGGTCCTCGTCCTCAACGGCGTCAACCTCGACATCCTCGGGCGCCGCGACCCGGCGCTCTACGGCGGCCTGACGATCGCCGAGCTCGAGAGCCGTATCTACGAGTGGGCGCGCGAGCGAGAGCTGACCGTCCAGTGCCGCCAGACGAACGACGAGGGCGAGTTCGTCAAGTGGTGCCACGACGCCTACGACACCGTCGATGCGATGGTCGTCAACCCCGCCGCCTGGACGCACTACGCGTGGGCGATCCACGACGCGCTCGAGCCGCTCACGATCCCGATCGTCGAGGTGCACCTGTCGAACGTCGACGAGCGGGAGGAATGGCGGCGCCAGTCGGTCGTCGCCGACCTCGTCGCCACCCGCTTCGTCGGCCACGGCCCCGACGGGTACAAGCTGGCGCTCGACTATCTGAAGGAGCGTTCCGGATGAGCTCACGGATCGACCGGCTGCGCGAGCTGCTCGAGGAGCCGCTCCTCGTCACGAATCTCGTCAACGTCCGTTACCTCACGGGCTTCGAGAGCTCGAATGCGGCGCTCCACGTCGAGCCCGACCGCGTCCGCCTCTTCACCGACTTCCGCTATCTCGAGGCCGCAGAGGCGGTCGAGGGGGTCGAGGTGGTGCAGACCAAGCGGTCGCTCATCGGCTGGCTCGCGGAGGAGCTGGACGGCCGAGTCGGCTTCGAGGCGAATGTCCTGCCGTTCTCGTTCGCGGAGCAGCTGCGCGAAGGTGCGCTCGAGCTCGTCCCCCGCAAGGGCCTCGTCGAGCAACTGCGCGCCGCCAAGGACGACGGCGAGCTCGAGATCTTCCGCCGCGCCTGCGCGATCACCGACCGGATGTTCGAGCGGCTCGTCAGCGAGGTGCGGTTCGTCGGACGCCCCGAGCGCGACATCGCCTGGGACATCCAGCGGCTCTACCACGAGGAGGGCGCCGACGAGCCCGCGTTCGAGTCGATCGTCGGCTCCGGCCCGACGGGCGCTCGGCCGCACGCGCGGGCCGGCGACCGCGTGATCGAGGAGGGAGAGCTCGTCGTGGTCGACACCGGGTGCCGCGTCGACGGCTACGTCTCCGACTACACGCGCACGCTCGCGACCGGCGAGCTCGACGGCGAGATGCGCGAGGCGTACGGCGTCGTCCTCGCAGCGCAGCAGGCGGGGCTCGACGCGATCCGGGCCGGCGTGACCGGCGTCGAGGCCGACGCGGCCGCGCGCGCCGTCATCGAGAGGAGCGAGTTCGCGGGAACGTTCGGGCATGGTCTCGGCCACGGGCTCGGGCTCGACGTCCACGAGGCGCCGCGGCTCTCGACCGAGAGCCCCGACACGCTCGCCGCCGGCAACGTCGTCACCGTCGAGCCGGGCGTCTATCTCCCCGGCCGCTTCGGGATCCGCATCGAGGACGACGTCGTCGTGACCGAGGAGGGGATCGAGAATCCCGTGCGGTTCACCAAAGAGCTGACGACGGTCGCGTAGCTACCATCCCGCGCCGTGGCCGAGACGGTCGACACGAACAGCTTCAAGAACGGGATGCACATCGAGCTCGACGGCAAGGTGTGGCGGATCGTCGAGTTCCAGCACGTCAAGCCGGGCAAGGGAGGCGCCTTCGTCCGCACGAAGCTGAAGAGCCTCGAGGCGGGCGCCGTCGTCGACCGCACGTTCCGCGCCGGCGAGAAGTTCCCCCGCGTGCACACCGAGACGAAGAACGTGCAGTACCTCTACGACGACGGCTCCGAGGTGCACTTCATGGACGAGGAGACGTACGAGCAGTTCGCGCTGCCGCACGGTGAGCTCGCCGCCGAGCTCCCGTACATGCAGCCGAACGCGTCCGTGCAGGTCATGGCGGTGAACGGGAAGCCGTCGAGCATCCAGCTCCCGGCGTCCGTCGAGCTCCAGGTCGTGGAGACCGAGCCCGGCGTCAGGGGCGACACGGTCTCGAACGTGACGAAGCCGGCGACGCTCGAGACGGGCGCGGTCGTCCAGGTGCCGATGTTCGTCAACGTGGGCGACCGCCTCAAGGTCGATCCCCGCGAAGGTCGTTACATCTCGCGCGCGTGACCTACGCGATCCGGGCGCTCGACGAGTCGACCTGGGACGCCTTCGCAGCGCTGGTGGAGGCCAACAACGGCGTCTTCGGCGGCTGCTGGTGCATGGGGTTCCACGAGGACGACTGCAAGAACGAGGCGGGCGTCAACCGCGAGCGCAAGCTCGCGCGTGTCCGCGCGGGAAGGGCGCACGCGGCGCTCGTCTTCGACGGCGACGACTGTCTGGGCTGGGCCCAGTTCGGCTCCCCGGCCGAGGTCGTGCGGATCAAGAACCGCGCCGTGTACGAGAAGGGCGCCATGACGCCGCCGGACTGGCGGATCGGCTGTTGCTTCGTCGGCAAGGGGCTGCGACGCCGCGGCGTCGCTAGCGCGGCGCTCGAGGGTGCGCTCGGCCTCATCGCCGGGCTGGGCGGCGGCACGGTCGAGGGCTATCCCGAGGACGCCGGCTCCGTGCCCGCGGGCTTTCTCTTCAACGGCGCGCTCTCGACGTACGAGAAGCTCGGCTTCGTCCGCGACCGCAAGATCGGCAAGCACCGCTGGGTCATGCGCACGACGGTCGAGCCGCGCGCCTAGCGCTTCGGCGCGGGCCAGCGGTGGACGACGCGCCAGCTGCGGCCGGCGTTCGTCGTCTCGATCAGCCGGCTCCCGTTGTTGCGCAGGAGGAGCACGAAGCCCAGGCGTCCCCCGACGACGTCTGCCCACTCCCCGAAGTCGAGCTCCGGGTGGGCGACCTTCGGGAGCGCGTGCCAGTGGTGTCCGCCGTCGCGGGTGACGTAGAGCGTGCCGCGCGTCTCCCAGATGATCCCGAAGCCGTCGTCCGCGCCGGCGATGCCGACCGGATAGCCGTAGGTGCTGATGCCGCCGTAGCCGCCGTGCGCCGCGGGCGGTGTGTAGGCGACGCGCTTCCTGCCTCGGTAGACGGCCTTCGCCTGGTTGCCGGCGCCGGGCGGGCCGACGCAGATCGACCACGGCGCGTCGATGCTCGTGTCGCCGATGTCGGCCGAGAAGCCGGCGGTCCAGCCCTTCGGGCACCAGCCGGCGAAGACGCCACGGCTGCCGGTCTGCCCGGACACGATCGCGCCGTTCTCCAGCTGCGTGTAGTAGGCGTCGTGGAAGAAGCCGAGCGCGACGACGCGCCGGTCGGTGCGCCGCACGACACGCCACGTCCTGCCTCCGTCCGAGGTCACCGCGACGGCGCCACGGGGCGAACAGCCGCTGCAATGCGGGGAGGCGAGCGCGAGCTCGCCGTGCAGCCGGTCCGCGAAGGCCACGGCGCTGGGGACGAGCTGGGGAGCGCGGGGCGCCGCGGCCGACGTCGAGGCGGCGGCGAGCGCGGCTGCGACGACGAGCAGAGCGATCGGCCTGCTCATGCGCGGACTCTACGCCTAGGCCCGAGGCGCGCACAGGCGCGGCGATAGGCTGCCGCTCGTGCCGTCCCTCGCCGACACGACGATCCGCCTGCTCGGGCAGGAGCCGCTCGCGGGGCGGGTTCCGGCGGCGGAGCAGCTTCGTCTCGCGGAGATCCTCGACCGCGCGGGCCTGGCGTACCTCGAGGTCTCGGGCGGCGGGTGCTTCGACGCGGCGGTCAAGCGCGGGGTCGAGAGCCCGTGGGAGCGGATCCGCGCGCTCAAGGCGCGCGTCAAGACGCCGCTCGGGCTCGCGCTGCGCGGCCGCTTCCTCGTCGGCTCGCGGCCCGTCGACGCCGACTTCGCCCGCCGCTTCGTCGCCTCTGCCGCCGCCAACGGGATCGACGTCTTCCGGCTCCACGACCCGCTCAACGACGTCTCGAACCTGCGCGAGGCCGCCGAGGCGATCGTCGCAGCGGAGCGCGACTTCGAGGCGGGGCTCGTCTACAGCCCCGGCCGCACCGGCGAAATCGAGACGCTGATCGAGCGGGCGCGGATGCTGCCGGAGCTCGGCGCCGTTCGTGTCCTCCTCCACGACCCGACCGGCTCGCTCCAGCCCCACACCGCCGAGGAGCTCGTGCACGCTCTCGCCGATGCGAGCGGGCTCCCCGTCGGGATCTACGTCCAGGGCGCCGGCGGCAGCGCGCTCGCCGCGACGCTCGCCGCCGCCCAGGCGGGCGCGCAGCTGATCGCCTGCGCCGTCTTCCCGCTCGCGCTCACGCTCCACCGCGTCTCCGGCGAGGCGCTTTCCGAGGCGCTCGCGGGCATGGGCCTCGACCCGGGCGTCGACGTCGCGACGCTCTGGGAGGCCTCCGACCTCGTCGACGAGCACATCGGCGACGAGCCGGTCGCGCCGCTCGCTCCGCGCATCGCGGTTCGCGCCGCCGAGCACGACGTTCCCGCCGGTCTCGTCGCAGGCGTCGACGCGATGCTCCGGTCGCAAGGCGCCGGCG
>DASSZE010000006.1:0-36619 GCA_035713675.1 Gaiellaceae bacterium
CGAGGGGACGACGCCGGTCGCGCGCTGCTGCTCCCCGAGGAAGGTGACGAGATTCTGTGCTGCAAACCTGGACAGACCGATCTGCTCGAGCCAGTCGGTCTGACCGATCTGACCGGTCGGACCGGTCTGTACAGGCTTTGAAACGAGAAAGCGTGAGAACGCGCCGATCGCCGCGCCGAGCTCGTACGGCCGGCCGACGCCCTCGCCCTTCCAGAACGGCACCGCTCCCGGCACGCCCGGCGCCGGCGAGACGAGCACGCGGTCGCGCGTGATCTCCTCGATCCGCCACGACGACGCACCGAGCATGATCACCTGTCCCGCGCGGGCCTCGTAGACCATCTCCTCGTCGAGCTCGCCTACGCGGCCACCGCTCTCGCCGGCGATGAAGACGCCGAAGAGACCGCGGTCGGGGATCGTGCCGGCGTTCGTCACGGCGAGCCGACGCGCGCCCTGACGGCCGCGGATCACGCCGGCCGTGCGGTCCCAGACGATGCGCGGCCGCAGCTCGGCGAACTCGTCCGACGGGTAGCGGCCCGCGAGCATGTCGAGCACGTTCTCGAGCTGCGCGCGCGACAGGTCGGCGAAGGGATGGGCGCGGCGGACGAGCAGGTGCAGCTCGGCGACCTCGATCTCCTCGTCGGCACAGATCGCGACGACCTGCTGCGCCAGGACATCGAGCGGGTTGCGTGGGATCTGCGTCTCCTCGATCAGCCCCTCGCGCATGCGCTGCGCGACGACCGCCGACTCGAGCAGGTCGGCCCGGAACTTCGGGAAGATCCGCCCGCGCGAGACCTCGCCGAGCGAGTGGCCGGCGCGGCCGATCCGCTGCAGCCCGCGCGCCACCGACTTCGGCGACTCGACCTGGATCACGAGATCGACGGCGCCCATGTCGATGCCGAGCTCGAGCGACGAGGTCGCGACGAGGCAGGGGATCCGGCCGGCCTTCAGGTCCTCCTCGATCTGCGTCCGCTGCTCGCGCGCCAACGACCCGTGGTGCGCGAGGGCTATCTCCTCCTCCGCGACCTCGTTCAGACGCAGCGCGAGCCGCTCGGCGAGGCGCCGGTTGTTGACGAACACGATCGTCGAGCGGTGGGCGCGGACGAGCTCGGCGATCGCGGGGTAGATCGACGGCCAGATGGAGCGGTTGCCGGTCTCGAGCCCGGCCGTGATGCCGGAGTCGCCGGACTCGTAGTGCCGCTGGTCGAGCCCGGCGTTCGTGCCGAGCTCGCGCAAATCCTCGACCGGGACGACGACCTCGAGGTCGAGCTCCTTCGCGACGCCGGCGTCGACGAGCTCGATCGGCCGACCGCCGGAGACGAACTTTCCGATCTCCTCGAGCGGGCGCTGCGTCGCCGAGAGGCCGATCCGCTGGAACGGCCGCGTCGCGAGCGCCTCGAGTCGCTCGACGGAGAGCGCGAGGTGCGCGCCGCGCTTCGTCCCCGCGACGGCGTGCACCTCGTCGAGGATCCGCGTGTCGACGCTGCGCAGCAACTCGCGCGCGCGCGAGGTGAGCAGCAGGAAGAGCGACTCCGGCGTCGTGATCAGGATGTCGGGCGGCTCGCGCAGCATCGCCGCGCGCTCCTTCTGCGGCGTGTCGCCGGTGCGGACGGCCACGCGGAGCTCCGAGCGCAGCCCGGCGAGCGGCCCGCGCAGGTTCCGCTCGACGTCGTAGTTGAGCGCCTTGAGCGGCGAGACGTAGAGGACACGCAAGCCGGCAGCGTTGTCGCCGGCGCTTCCAGTCATGGTCAGCCGGTCGATCGCGGAGAGGAAGGCCGCGAGCGTCTTCCCCGAGCCGGTCGGCGCCTGGATCAGGACGTGTCCGCCGGCCGCGATCGCCGGCCAGCCCTGCTCCTGCGCGGGCGTCGGCGCGGCGAAGTTCCGCTCGAACCAGGCGCGCGTCGGGGGCGTGAAGGAGTCGAGCGCGGCCATGGATTCCAGCCTACAGCCGCCCTCTCGGGGCGGCGCCGCGCCTCCTAGTCGAGCTGCGTGACCGGCACGGCGTACCGCTCGCGGAGCCGTGCGACGAGCGCGTCGTCGCCCGGCAGGACGAGGATCTCGTTCCCGCCGAACGTGTGCAGCGCGTCGTCGACCGCGACGACCGGATCCTCTCCGACCGCGCTCGAGACCTGCACGTGCGGGGCCCTGAGCGAGCGGACGACGGCGTCCGCGCGGCTCCTCGCCTCGGCCTCCTCCACGTCGACGTCGTTCGCCAGGCGGTGGAGCGGCGAGGCCAGCAGCGGGGCGACGACGACGATCCGCCGCTCGTCCGCGGACCCGAAGGGGCCGACGACCTCCGGCTCGCGGCGCTCGCGGCCGCGCGCGTAGACGACCACGGCGATTGCCGAGACGACAGCCCAGGCGACGACGGCGGCGACCGGCCCGCCTGCGGCGGACGCCGCCGCGACGACGGCGAACGCGCCCACCGTGAGCAGCAGGAAGTGGAACGCCGCGCTCTCGCTGCGGAAGGGGCTTCTCATGGCCCGAGGGTCGCTCCGGCGCGGCCTCGCGGCATCGGTGACGGCCCGGATTGCGCATCCGTAGGATCGCCCGGTGACCTACTCGATCGTCGGGCGGGACGCGGCGAGCGGCGAGCTCGGCGTCGCGGTTCAGTCGCGCGCCTTCGGGGTCGGCATCTGCGCCTGGGCGCGGCCGGGCGTCGGCGCCGTCGCGACACAGTCGTTCACCGAGAAGCGCTACGGCCCCGCCGGGCTCGATCTCCTCGCGGCCGGCACCGCGCCGGCGGACGCGCTCGAGGAGCTCGTCGCGGCGGACGAGCAGCGCGACTTCCGCCAGGTCGCCTTCCTCTCCGCCGACGGCCGCACCGCCGCGCACACCGGCGGCGCGTGCGTCCCCGACTGCGGCCACGTCACCCACGAAGGCGTCTCGGCGCAGGGGAACATGCTCGCCTCGCCCGCGGTCTGGCACGCGGCGGCGGACACGTTCGCAGCCGCGGAGGGCCCGCTCGCGGAGCGCCTCCTCGCCGCACTCGATGCCGCCGAGGACGCGGGCGGCGACTTCCGCGGGCGCGAGGCGGCCGCGCTCATCGTGGTCTCCGGAAACCGGGACGAGGAGCCGTGGGAGCGCGTGTTCGACGTCCGCGTCGACAACCACGCCCAGCCGCTCGCCGAGCTGCGCCGCCTGCACGGGATCGCCGCCGCGTACCGCAGGCGACGCGGCTTCGACGAGTCATCGAGCCTCGAGGAGGAGGTCGCGCGAGCCTGGGAGGCCGGCCTGCCCGAGGACCAGGTCGCGGTCACGGCGGCGCTCGTCGCCGGCGCCCACGGCGACCTCGACGAGGCGGCCGCCCGGCTCCGCCCCGTCGCCGAGTCCGACCCGCGCTGGCGGGAGGCGTTCGAGCGCTACGTCCGACTCGGCTTCATGCCGCAAGCCGTGCTCGACCGCCTGAACTGACGGGTTTACGGTACGGACATGGTGACGTGCCCTTCCTGCGGCCAGGAGAATCCCGAGGGCTTCCGGCTCTGCGGCATGTGCGGCGCCGCGCTCGCCCCGGCGGCGGCCCCCGCCCGCGAGGAGCGGAAGGTCGTGACGATCCTCTTCACCGACCTCGTCGGCTCGACGGCCCGCGCCGAGGGGCTCGATCCCGAGGACGTCCGCGCAACGCTCTCCGGCTACTACGCGCGGCTCCGCGCCGAGCTCGAGCGGCACGGCGGCACGGTCGAGAAGTTCATCGGCGACGCGGTCATGGCCGTGTTCGGCGCGCCGGTCGCCCACGAGGACGATCCGGAGCGGGCGGTGCGCGCCGCGCTCGCCATCCGCGACTCGATCGGCGACGACCTCGAGATCCGCACCGCCGTCCACACCGGCGAGGCGCTCGTCGCGCTCGGCGCGCGGACGGTCGAGGGCGAGGGCATGGTCTCCGGCGACGTCGTCAACACGGCCGCCCGGCTGCAGAGCTCGGCTCCCGTCAACGGCATCCTCGTCGGCGAAGGGACGTACCGCGCGACCCGCCACGTGATCGACTACCGCGACGCCGAGCCTGTCGAGGCGAAGGGAAAGACGCGGCCGCTCAAGGTCTGGGAGGCCGTCGCCGCCCGTTCGCGCTTCGGCAGCGACGTCGAGCAGAAGCTGCGCACGCCGCTCGTCGGGCGCGAGCGCGAGCGCGGCCTGCTGGCCGACGCGCTCGCCCGCGCGCGCACGGAGCAGTCGGCCCAGCTCGTCACGCTCGTCGGCGTTCCCGGCATCGGCAAGAGCCGCCTCGTCGCCGAGCTGTTCCAGATCACGGAGGCCGACCCCGAGCTGATCAACTGGCGCCAGGGCCGCTCGCTCCCCTACGGCGAGCGCGTGAGCTTCTGGGCGCTCGGCGAGATCGTCAAGGCGCACGCCGGGATCCTCGAGTCCGACGACACCGCGACCGCGGAGGAGAAGGTCGTGTCGATGATCGAGGCGCTCTCCGACGACGAGCGCGAGCGGGAGTGGCTGGCCCGCCTGACCCGGCCGCTCGTGGGCCTCGAGGGCGCCGAGCGCACCGAGCGCGAGGAGGCATTCGCCGCGTGGCGTCGCCTGCTCGAGGCGGCTGCCGAGCAGCGGCCGCTCATCCTCGTCTTCGAGGATCTGCACTGGGCGGACGACGGGCTGCTCGACTTCGTCGACCACCTCGCCGACTGGGCGACGACGGTTCCCCTCCTCATCGTCGGCACCGCCCGCCCGGAGCTCCTCGACCGGCGGCCGGGTTGGGGGGGCGGCAAGCGCAACGCCTTCACGGTCTCGATCGGCGCGCTCACCGACGAGGAGACCGCCGTCCTCCTCCAGCGGCTCCTCGACCGCGCCGTGCTCGACGCCGACGCACAGCGGGCGGTGCTCCAGCGCGCGGAGGGCAACCCGCTCTACGCCGAGGAGTACGCGCGCATGCTCGCCGAGCACGATGGCGGCGACCTCCCGCTGCCCGAGACGGTGCAGGGCCTGATCGCGGCGCGGATCGATGGGCTCGCGCCGGAGGAGAAGGCGCTGCTGCAGGACGCTTCCGTGATCGGGAAGGTCTTCTGGCCCGGAGCGCTGCCCGGCGCCGACGAGCGCACGCTCCACGCACTGGAGCGGAAGGAGTTCGTCCGCCGCGATCGCCGCTCGTCGATCGCGGGCGAGACGCAGTACGCCTTCCTCCACGCGCTCGTTCGCGATGTCGCCTACGGCCAGATCCCGCGGGCGGAGCGGGCCGACAAGCACCGCCGAGCGGCCGAGTGGATCGCGTCGCTCGCCGGCGACCGCGCCGAGGACCACGCCGAGATGCTGGCGCACCACTACCACGAGGCGCTCTCACTGGCGAAGGCGGCCGGGCTCGACACCTCGGCGTTCCTCGAGCCGGCGCGCAGGGCGTTCGCGGACGCGGCACAGCGGGCGTACTCGCTCGGCGCGGGGCAGAGGGCGCTCGAGCTCGCCGAGGACGCTCTCGCATTGGCCGACTCCGATTCCCCCGAGCGCCCGGGTCTCGAGCTACTCGGAGCGTACGCATCTCGGCTCGCGGACAGTCGGAAGGTCCCCGAGCTGCTCGAGTCGGCGATCGAAGGGTTCCTGGTCCAGGGCGACCACGCGCATGCAGCCGAAGCGGCTGCGGTGCTCTCCAGCGACCGTTTCTTTCGCGGGGACCTCGGCGCCTCGCGTGCCGCCGCCGAGCGCGCGATTGAGTACGCGCGCCACGTGCCCTCATCGCCGTCCGCCGCCCGAGCGCTCTCTCAGGCGGCTCGAGGCGCAGAGATCCTGGACCGCGACTTCGCACGCGCACTCGAGCTTGCGCGCGAAGCACTCGAGATCGCCGAGAGAGCAGGGGACGTCGAGCTCGAAGCGAGGTGCCTCAACACGATCGGCTTGGCCCGCGTGCACGGGGGAGACGCCGGCGGAATCGAGGACCTGGAACGGTCCGTTGCGCTCGCCGAGGCCGCCGGCACCGCGTTCGATCTACACACGGGCCTGAACAACCTCGCCAACTGCCTCTGGGAGATCGGGCGTCTCGAGGAGGGCTCGGTCCGGATCCGGGAGGCCCGCGCGCTCTGCGAGCGCTATGGCTTCGTATCGGGCCTCGAGTGGAACGACGCCGAACTCGTCTACGACAGCAGCTTCCGAGGCGACCTCGAGGAGACCCTCGCGGGGGCCTCCCGTTACCTCGAACACGAGTCGGGCGCGAAGAGCTACCAGACGCCGCCGATCCTCGCGACCCGCGCGCGCGCCCTGCTCGCCCGCGGTCAGGTCGCCGCCGCGCTCGCCGATTCCGAGCGGGCGCTCCAGGCATTCCGCGAGCGAGGACGGGACGCACAGGTCGCCACATACGTCCTCATCACCGCTGCCCGCTGCCTTCACGCCGCGGGACGCGAAGCGGAGGGGGAATCCGTCCTGAGGGACGCGCTCAAACGGCCGGACCAGCTTGCGTACGACCTCACGCTCCACCTCGTCGAGCTCGGCCGCGCCGACGACTATCTCGCCTCCATCGACGGCGTTCCCGGCCACATGTGGCAGGCGGCGGGCCGCGCGGCCGCTTCCGGCAATCTCATCGGAGCGGCGGAGATCTACGGCCGTATCGGCGCTCGGTTCCCTGAAGCCTGGGCCGCGCTCCTCGCCGCGGAGCGGGGCGACGCGTCGCGGCTCGAGCCGGCGCTCGCCTACTTCGAGGAGCAGCAGGCCACGCCGTACGCCGAGCGGTGCCGCGCTCTGATGCAGGCCTCCGCGTAGGATCGGGGACATGCCCGAGGCGCTCTGGTTCACCGAGGACGAGGCGGCGTGCCGGCTCCTCGCCGAGGACCCGTTCGCGCTGCTCGTCGGCTTCGCGCTCGACCAGCAGGTCACCGTCCAGCAGGCGTTCCTCGGCCCTCTGCGGCTGAAGGAGCGGCTGGGGACACTGGAGCCCGGAGCTGTCGCGAAGGCGGACCTCGAGCCGCTCTTCCGCCAGAAGCCGGCGATCCACCGCTTCCCCGGGGCGATGGCCGAGCGCGTCCGCGAGCTGGCGGCGACCATCGCGGACGAGTACGGCGGCGACGCCTCCCGCATCTGGGCCGACGCCGAGGGCGGCGCCGACCTCCGCAAGCGGATCTCCGCCCTGCCCGGCTTCGGCGAGATGAAGATCGCCTCGCTCGGCGCCGTGCTCGCGAAGCAGTTCGACGTCGCAGCGGCGGACGCGCTCGCTCCCGCGCATCCGACGCTCGGTGACGTCGACTCGCCGCAGGCGCTCGCCGACTACCAGGCGGCGAAGAAGGCGCACAAGGCCGAGTGGCTCGCGTCGCGCTCCGGACGCTGACCGACGGCGGCCAGCCCGCCGAGGAGACAGCCCACGCGCTCGCCGCCTTCGTCGCGGCGGCGCAGCGTACGCTCGAGATCGCCGTCTACGACTTTCGGCTTCCCCAAGCGCTCAACGACGTCGTCTGTGGCGCACTGATCGCTGCCGAGAAGCGCGGCGTCGCGGTCCGTCTCGCGTACAACCTCGACCACGCGAAGGCGGCGCCTGTGCCGCCGCCTCCGATCACCGATCCCGACGCGGTCGAGGCGATGCCGTTCCCCACGGCCGCGATCCCCGGCGTGCCGGACCTGATGCACCACAAGTACGTCGTCCGCGACGGCTCCTCGCTCTGGACCGGCTCGACCAACTGGACGGCCGACTCCTGGACGCGGGAGGAGAACGTCATCGTGACCGTCGACTCCCCCGCTCTCGCCGGGCTCTATCTCGCGGACTTCGAGCAGCTCTGGACGACGCGGGACGTCTCGCAGACCGGCCGCGTCGACACCGCCCCCGTCGACGGCTTCCGCGCCTGGTTCTGCCCGGCCCGCGGCAACAAGCTCGCCCATCGGATCGCGAAGGCGATCGGCACCGCGCAGCGCCGGGTTCGCCTCGCCTCGCCCGTGATCAGCTCGGCGCCGATCCTCGCCACGCTGGCCCAGGTCGCCTCAGACGGCAAGGTCGACCTCGCCGGCGTCGTCGACGCGACCCAGATCCGCGAGGTGCTCGCGCAGTGGCACGCGGACGGGAACGCCGAGTGGAAGGCGCCCCTGCTGCGGACGACGCTCACGCGCGCGCCCTTCTCCGGCAAGCTCTCGACGCCGTACGCACCCGGCTCCGTGCACGACTACATGCACGCCAAGGTCACCGTCGCCGACGACCGGGTCTTCGTGGGCAGCTTCAACCTCTCGCATTCGGGCGAGGAGAACGCCGAGAACGTGCTCGAGCTCGAGGACGCGCAGCTCGCCGACCGCCTCGCCGCGTTCGTCGACGAGGTGCGCGGGCGCTACCCCGCGGTCGCCGTCTGAGGCTTGATCCCTCGTTCCACTCTTTCGTGGAGCGATGCTTCGGCCGAGTGATTCCGGCATGGCTGCGACGCTCGAGCTCTTCGCGTACCCGTTTGGGGGGATGTTCCGTCCATACCGCCCTCATACCGGGAGGAACCCGGATTTCATAAGGCGTCGGACGATGTTCTGGTCACCGGACAACGAGTCCGGCCGGTACGAACCAGACCAGAGGAGTTTCGACATGCGGAACATCAAGAGCGCGACCCGTACGACGAAGTTCGTCATCGCAGCCGTCGTGGCGTCGATCGCCTTCGCCGGCGTCTACGGCTTCGCCGCGTCGCTCGGCCTCGGCTCGTCGGGCCTCAGCGCCGGCAACGCCGTCGTGGCGACCTGCGGCAGCGGCATGCAGGCGGCCTACACGACCGCGTACGCCGCGGCGCTGCCGGGTTACTCGGTCAGCCAGATCAACCTCTCCAGCATCCCGGCGGGCTGCCTGAACAAGTCGTACAAGATCCAGCTCACCGGCGCTGCCGGCGCCACGGTCGGCCCGGAGCTGACGGGCTCGCTGCCCGCAGCGGGCACGACCTACAACGTCCCGACCGGAGCCACGGTCGACGCCAGCGCCGTCACCGGCATCTCGGTCGTCGTCTCGTAGGTCAGGTCTTCGTACCGGCGGACTGGAGCGGGGCGCCTCGGAGGTGCCCCGCTCGAGCCGGTTCCGAGGGAGGTAGCACGTGCAGCGGCTCGTCAACATCGTCGGTCTCGTCCTCGTCCTGGCACTCCTGTCGACGGGGATCGCCGCCGCAGCCAGTCTCGGGATGAGCAGTGGAGGGCTCTCCGCCGGAAGCGCCGTGGTCGCCGGCTGCACCTCGTCGTCGCTGACGACCACCCGCAACGTGGACAACAGCGGCAACGTCACCCAGGTCAACGTCCTGAGCGTCCCGCAGGCGTGCGCGGGCGAGACCCTCGCGGTGACGCTCGAGAACAACCTGAACGCGAGCCTCGGCAGCGCGTCGACCACCGTCGGCGCATGCACGGGAGGCTGCGCGGTCGGCATCACGGGCTTCGGCACCGTCTCCGCGGCCACCGTCAACGCCTACGCGATCTCGCTCACGCAGTAGAGGACGATGCGCCGCCTCCGCCTCACGCCGCTCCGCCTCGCCGCCCTGATCCTCGTCGCGGCCTTCGCATCGACGGGAGTCGCGTACGCCGCGAGCCTCGGGCTCTCGACGGCCAAGCTCCACGCCTGGAGCCAGACACTCGCCAAGGGGACGTGCAGCCTGACGTCCACCGCTGCCGATGACACCTACGTGCAGCAGGCGAACCCGAACAGCGCCCTCGGCGGCACGGACACGAGCCTCACGGTCGGCGGCGCCGCCGGAGCCCAGGACTACGCGTTCATCCGCTTCGACCTGGGCAGCTGCAACCTGCCCACCACCGGCGGCGCGGACAGCGCGCTGCTGTCGCTGACCGTGACGTCGAAGTCGAACGACACGATCTCTCTCTACCCCGTCTACGCCGGCTGGAGCTCCTCGACCCTGACGTGGAACGGCCTCGGCCTCCTGACCGTCGGCCCGACCGCGACGACGAGCTTCGTCCCGTCCAGCCCGGGGCTCGTGAACATCACGGTCACGGCCGACGTGGACGCCGCGATCAAGGCCGGCACCCTGTGGGGCTGGGAGCTGCGCGACACGAGCGGCACCGCCACCTCGGCCGTCGGCTCCGTCGAGAACAACGCCGCGGGCAAGCGCCCGTCGCTGGCCGTCAACTATGAGAAGTAGCGCCCTCCCACTCCCGCAGCGCGCCGCTCTCGGGCAGCGGCTCCCGCACGTCGGGCGCCTGGCATTGCTCGTCGCGCAGCTCGCGTTCGTGGCGACGCTCCTGTGGTTCTGCCTGCCGCAGAGTCTCGGCGGCCGCGCGGGCTGGGTGATGGTCGAAGGGACGAGCATGCTGCCGCGGTTCCACACCGGCGACCTCGTCCTCGTCGAGCATCAGTCGAGCTACCACGTGGGCGAGGTCGTGGCGTACCGCGTGCCGAAGGGACAGGTCGGCGCCGGCCACGTGGTCATCCACCGGATCGTCGGCGGCAACGGCGGGACCGGCTGGACGATGAAGGGCGACAACCGGACGGCCGCCGATCTGTGGCACCCGACCAACCACGACGTGATCGGGGCCAAGCAGCTGCGGATCCCCGACGCCTGGTTCGTCCTCCGCTTCCTGCGCGCGCCGCTCTTCCTCGCGCTGCTGGCCGGATGCACGGTCTTCTTCTGGGTCGCGTTCGGCGGCAGCGGGGAGCCGGACGCCGACGGCGAAAGGGAAGACCCGAGATGAGCGCAGTCACTGACGCCTATCTCATCGCACGCCCGGCTCTCCTCGACCGGCTCCGGACGACGGGCCGCCGCCTGGCCCGGAGGCCCGGCGTCGTGATCGGAGTGGCGAGCGGAGGCCTGCTCCTCACCTTTGCCGCGATGGTGGCCACCGGGGGCTCGGGCCCGATCGGGACCATCATGTTCGTCCCGTGGGTCGCTCTCCTCGCGGCCTCCCTCGGCCCGGTTGCGGGCGCCGCCGGCGGGGTCGCCGCGACGGCCCTGTACCTCACGGCTGCGGAAATCGTGGCACTACCTGCAGATCCTGCAGCGGTGCTGCTCCGGCTCGTTCCGCTCGTGGGAGTGGGAGTCGCCGCAGGCTTCTCGTCGCGTCGCATCTCGTCCGACGCTCTCGAGCTGCAGGCGACGAGCGCGCTGCAGCAGGCGCTGCTCGACTCGACCGTGGACGGCATCTGCCTCACCGACCCCTCGGGCCGCATCCTGCTCGGCAACGCACCGCTGCAGCGCTTCGCGCTCGAGCTCGGGCTTCCGCTCCACGGGACGGTGACCGAGCGGCTGCTCGCCCTCGCGGACCGGACGACGGAGCCGGCCCGCTTCCGAGAGCGGATGGCCGAGCTCGCGCGCAACCCCGTGGAGAGCGAGGACGAGTTCGAGCTGACCGAGAGCGGTCGCGTCTTCCGCGGCTACACGGCACCGGTCGAGCGGGCCGACGGCGCGCTGGTCGGCCGGATCTGGACGCTGCGCGAGGTGACGGCCGACCGCCGCCTCGAGCGGTTGCGCGATGCCTTCGTCGGCGCGGTATCCCACGAGCTGCGCACGCCGCTCACGTCGATCTCGGGCTTCGTCGAGATGCTCGCCGACGAGGAGCAGAGCCTCAGCTCCGCGGGACGCAATTACGTCCGGGCCATCACCCGCGGCACCTCCCGCCTGCAGCGGATCGTCGAGGACCTGCTGCTCGTGGCGGAGATCGAGGCGGACCGGCTCGAGCTCGTGCGGGCGCCGACCGACCTCGGCGAGCTGGCGACGGAAGCCGTCGAAACCGCGCTTCCGCGCGCCGCCGAGCGTGGAATCGAGCTCGTCCTCGACGTCGAGGGGCCGCTGCCGCTCGAAGCCGACGCCACACGCCTCGGACAGGTGCTCGACAACCTCGTCTCGAACGCGCTCAAGTACACGCGCAAGGGCGGCAGGGTCGTCGTCTCGGCGACCGAGAAGGACGGGAACCTGCGCCTGGAGGTCGCGGACAACGGGATCGGCATCCCGCACGACGAGCTCGGCCAGCTCTTCTCGCGCTTCTACCGCGCCTCGACGGCGACCCGGCTGGCGATTCCCGGCACCGGGCTCGGACTGGTGATCGTGCGCGCGATCGTCGAGCGCCACGGCGGCACGGTCTCGCTCTACAGCTTCGAGGGCGAAGGAACCCGCGTGACCGTTTCGCTTCCCGCGGGCTAGCCCGACGGCGGAACGTAGCGGTAGCCGAACCCGCGGACCGTCTCGATCGGCTGCCAGCCGTCCACTCCCTGACCGAGCTTCTTGCGCAGGTACGAGACGTAGAGCTTCACCTGGTCGAGAGAAACGCCCGCCGAGTGGCCCCACACGTGCTCGACGAGCTGGTCGGCCGACAGCACCTGGCCGGCGTGCCGCGTCAGGCAGTCGAGGAGACGGAACTCGAGCGGCGTGAGACGCACGGGGAGGCCGCGGCTGAGGACGAGCCGCTGCGCATGGTCGATCGAGAGCGCGCCGTCCTCGTACCGTTCCCGATGCGTGGGCTCGGGCGCCCGCCGCAGGAGCGCCTCGATCCGCATGAGCAGCTCCTGGCGCCCGAAGGGCTTCACGACGTAGTCGTCGGCGCCGGCCCGGAAGCCGCGCACCTTGTCGATCTCGCCGCTGCGCGCGGTGAGGACGATGACCGGCACGTCGCTCAGGTCGCGGATGCGCTCGAGCGTCTCGAAGCCGTCCAGCTCCGGCATCGAGAGGTCGAGGATGACGAGGTCGCACGGATTGGCGTGGAAGGCGCGGAGCGCCGCACGGCCGTCCTGCGCCGTTTCCACGCCGTAGCCTGCCCCCTGCAGGAGCTCGTCGAGCAGAAGACGGATGTCGTCGTCGTCGTCGACGACGAGCACCCGCCGCATGGGTGCTGACGCCATCGAGTGTCAGTATCGGCCACGCTTCGGCCGATGCATAGGGTCATGAGGCTCCTCGCCGCCGTAGCAGCAGTCTCTGCAGCGCTCCTCGCCGGCTCGTCCGCGCACGCGTTGCGGCTCCCCGCGGCGCCGCGCTGCCCGGTGTTCCCGGCGAGCAGCGCCTGGAACCAGCGCGTCGACGAGCTCCCGGTCGCGGCCGACTCCGCGCAGCTGATCGGCTCGATCGGCCTCGACGCGCCCGTCCACGCCGACTTCGGCTCGGGCACCTGGGACGGCGGCCCGATCGGGATCCCGTTCGACGTCGTGTCGCACAGGACCGCGCGCTCGCGCGTCGCGTTCGACTACGCCGACGAGTCGGACCGCGTCCGCTACCCGATCCCGCGCAACGTCCACATCGAGGGCGGCGCGCACTCGACCGGCGACCGGCACGCGATCCTGGTCGACAAGTCTGCCTGCCGGCTCTACGAGCTGTACGACCTGCACCGCACGGGCCACGGCTGGACGGCCGGGTCGGGCGCCGTCTGGAACCTGCGCTCGAACCACCTGCGGCCCGCCGGCTGGACGTCGGCCGACGCCGCGGGGCTCCCGATCTTTCCCGGGCTCGCCCGCTGGGACGAGGTCGCGCGCGGGACGATCGACCACGCGCTCCGCTTCACCGCGCCGCGGACGCGCAGGGCCTACGTCTACCCCGCGCGCCACTACGCCTCCAGTTCGAACGATCCGGCGCTGCCGCCGATGGGTCTGCGCGTGCGGCTGAAGGCGAGCGTGAACGTCGCGTCCTTCCCGAAGCAGTCGCGCGTCGTGCTGCGGGCGCTGCAGCGCTACGGGATGATCCTGGCCGACAACGGCTCGCCTTGGTACGTCTCGGGCGCGCCGAACAGGCACTGGTCGAACGACGACCTCCACTCGCTGGGACGGCTCACCGGCGCCGACTTCGAGGTCGTCGACACCTCCTCCCTGCCCCGGTCCGGCAAGTAACACAGTGTTACTTGCGGAGGTCGCGCAGTGCACGACGCGCTGCGAGGAGGCCGCAGAGGCCGTGCACGCCTCCGCCCGGACGCGTCGACGCCGAGCAGAGGTACACGCCGCGCCGGTGGGTCCGGTGGCCGGGCCCGAACAGCCGCGAGACCGTCATCTCCCCGCCGTTGACGTCGCCGCCGACGAGGTTGCGGTCGTGCGCCTCGAGCTCGCTCGGGCCGAGCGCGCTCCGGCCGAGGATGCGGTCGCGGAAGCCGGGAGCGAAGCGTTCGACCTGCGCCTCGATCGCCTCGGTCATGTCCTTGCCGCTCCCGTTCGGCACGTGGCAGTACGCCCACGCGGTGTGCCGGCCGGCGGGCGCGCGCGTGTCGTCCCACAGGCTCGGCTGCGCGAGAAGGACGAACGGGCGGTCCGAGCCGGGCGCGCGCTCGGAGGCGGCCACCTCGGCCGCGGTTCCGCCGAGATGGACGGTCGCGGCGAGTGCGACCCGCGCGTCGCGCCACGGGATCGGCCCCTCGAGCGCCCAGTCGAGCTTGAACGCACCTGGGCCGTAGCGGACGCTCCGCCCGACGAACGCGGGCGGCGTGTCGCAGAGGACGACGTCCGCCTCCGGGATCTCCTCGACGGGGGACGACGTGCGGATCTCGCCTCCGAGGGCGCGCAGCCGCGAGGCGAGTGCGTCGGCGAGGGCCTGCGAGCCGCCGCGGGGGAACGGCCAGCCGACGGTGTGCGCGAGCGTGAGCAGCGCGACGCCGACGCCTCGGCTCGCGAGCCGCTCGACCGGCTGCCCGGAGTGCGCGCAGCAGCCGGCGAAGAGCGCCCGCCCGTAGCCGCTCGGAACCCCGCGTCGCGCCAGCTCGACAGCTCTGCCCGAGCGGGGGTCGTCGAGCGGGTGCGCGAGCACGGCCGGCGAGTGGATCCACTCCACGTCGAGCCCGCGGAACGCCGGTGACGGCTGCGCGAGCGGATGGACGGCGGAGCAGACGTCGTGCCGGTAGCCGGGCAGCGTCAGCTCCTCGGTCCGCATTCCGCCGCCGATCTGCCCGGCGGCCTCGAGCACGACGACGTCGAGCCCGGCGCCGGCGAGCACGATCGCGCCGGCGAGGCCGTTCGGCCCCGAGCCGACGACTACCGCGGAGCGCGAGCGGCCCGCCACTCGTCGTACCGCTCGGCGAGCCACTCGAAGTTGACATACGCCTCCGCGTTCGTCTCCCGCAGCCCGCGAACGGCCTCGGCGACGAGATTCCAGACGGGCCGCGGGCTGACCCACCCCTCGAAGTAGAGATCGGGATGCAGGAGCCCGTTGCGCATCAGCACGCCGGCCTGCTCGAAGGAGCAGCAGACGCGGTCGAAGAGTCCGTAGTCGGGGCTCGACCTGGGCACACGCGCCGCGACCGCCGCGGCGTCCTCGAATGCTCCTTCCGCATTCAGGCGGTGGAGCAGCGTCCACGGCTCGCTGTCGCGCGGAGTGTCCCAGAGCTTGTAGTACTCCACGAAGAGCATCCCGTCGGCGTGCGTGGGCGGCGCGGCCGCCGCCGCGGTCACGACTCGATCCAGCTCGCGCGCGGATCGGGCAGCGGGGTGAGGATCGGCTCGACCCGCTCGCGCAGGTGCTCGAACGCCGGGGGCAGGATCAGCTTCTCGCCGAGGTGCGCGGGGTCCTCGTCCGTCGCGAAGCCCGGGCCGAGCGTCGCGATCTCGAACAGGACGCCGGCCGGCTCGCGAAAGTAGATCGAGCGGAACCAGAAGCGGTCGATGATCTGCGTCGGGTGCCCGCCCGCCTCGGCGACGCGGTCGTGCCAGGCCTGCTGGTCCTCCATCGTCGAGGCCCAGGCGACGTGATGGACGGTGCCGGCGCCGCCGACGCCCGGTGCCTCCGGCGCGACGCCGTACTCGATCCAGCCGCCGCGCGTGTCGGCACGCGTGTCCCACCGTCCGTCCTGTTGCTCGAAGCCGAGCGCGGTGAGGAACTCGGGATCAGTCGTGCCGTACGCGTGCACGCCCTCGAACCCCTGTAGCGCGAGCTCGGGCGGGATCTCGGGATGGTGCGCGACGAGCGGCTCGTCGGCGACGTGGGAGACGACGAGCTCGTGCGCGAGCCCCTCGGGGTTCTCGAAGCGCAGCGACTCGCCGTCGGGCTCGACCTCGTGGCCTTCCGCGCTCAGGCGATCGGCCCAGAACTGGAGCGCATCCGTCGAGCCGACGCGCCAGACGACGGTGTGGATCATCCCGTCGCCGGCCCGGCCGGGCCCCGCGTTCGGGTACTCGAAGAAGGTGATGTCCGAGCCCGCGTGCCCCTCCTCGTCCGCGTAGAAGAGGTGGTAGACCGTCGGGTCGTCCTGGTTGACGGACTTCTTGACGAGCCGGAGCCCGAGGACCCGGGTGTAGAAGTCGACGTTGCGCGGCGCGTCGCCGGTGATGCAGGTCACGTGGTGGATGCCGTCGAGGCGCATCACTCGGCCTCCGGCGCCGCGAGGAGCTCCTTCGCGGCTTCGAGGTCCGTCTCGCGCACGAGGATCTCGCGGGCTCCTGCGGCCATGAAGTCCTCGAGGGACGTGTCGATCTGCTGCGTGTCCCGGTACGCGCACTCGATGCCCTCCGACCGCAGCAGCCCGCACAGCACCTCCGCCTCGGGCTCGCCGGAAACAACCGTGAGGACGACCGCGTCTTCGGCTTCCACGAGCTGAAGGCTACTCGCCCGTAGCCCACCGGGTTGCGGCGTAGGCTCGGGCCATGAGCGACGGGCCTGCGATCGCTGCCACAGGCCTGTCGAAGGACTACGGCTCGGGGCGCGGCCTGTTCGCGCTCGACCTGGAGGTCGAGCCCGGCGAGATCTTCGGGTTCCTCGGGCCGAACGGTGCCGGCAAGAGCACCACGATGCGCCTGCTGCTCGACCTGATCCGGCCGACGTCCGGGTCGGCTCGCGTGCTCGGGCTGGACACTCGTAGGGAGAGCCTCGAGATCCGGCGGCGGGTCGGGTTCCTGCCCGGCGACCTCGCGCTGCACCCGAAGCTGACCGGACGCGCGATGCTCGACCATCTCGCGCAGCTGCGCGGCGGCGTCGACCCGCGGGTGCGCGATTCGCTGGCGGAACGCTTCGACGCCGATCTCGACCGTCCGATCCGGCAGCTCTCGACGGGCAACCGGCAGAAGCTCGGCCTGATCCAGGCGTTCATGCACGAGCCCGAGCTGCTGATTCTCGACGAGCCGATCGCCGGCCTCGATCCTCTGGTGCAGCAGAGCTTCCACGCGTTGCTCGGCGAGATCAGCGCCGAGGGCCGCACGGTCTTCCTGTCCTCGCACACGCTGTCCGAGGTCGAGCGCGTCACCCACCGCCTCGCGATCCTGCGGCGCGGCCGCCTCGTGGTCGTCGACTCCCTCGAGAACCTGCGTCGGGTCGCCGTGCAGCGACTCGAGATCGAGTTCGGCGACGACGTCGACCCGGCGGAGTTTCGGGCGCTTCCCGGCGTCGCAGATGTCGAGGCGAGCGGCGGCACGCTGACGATCGGCTTCGAGGGATCGGCCGACGCCGTCGTCAAGGCCGCAGCCGCGCACGAGGTGGTGGCGATCCGGCCTCGCGAGGACGACCTCGAGGACATCTTCCTGCGCTACTTCCGGGAGACGCCCGGATGACCTGGCCGGTGACCCGGGTCACGCTTCGCCTGCGCCTCGCGGGCACCGCCTGGGCCGCTCTGGGTCTCGTCGCGGTGATGCTCGTCGTGGGCGCGCTCTACCCGGCGGTAGGGCACACGATCGGGAAGCTGAACGTTCCGTCGAGCGTCGCGAACCTGCTCGGCGGCGCCGACTACGGCACCATCACCGGCTGGTTCCGCAGCGAGATCGCGGCCGTCTACGCCCCGCTCGTGATCGGAGCGCTCGCGATCACCGGAGCCTCGGCCGCCACCGCGGGCGAGGAGGAGGACGGGATCCTCGCGCTCGTGCTCGCCCATCCGAGCCTGCGCTCGCGCCTCGTCCTGGCCAAGGCGGCGGCGATCGCCGCGATCGTCCTGACGGTCGCGCTCGCGGTCTGGGTCGGCCTGATCCTCGGCGTCGCCGTCGGCGGCGGCGGGATAACGGTGTCGCACATCACCGCGCTCGCCGTGCAGGTCGCCTTCTTCGGGCTCGCCGCAGGCGCAGTCTCGCTCGCCCTCGGCGCCGGCACGGGCCGGCGCTCGCTCGCCAACGGAGGCGCGGCGACCGTCGCGATCCTCGGTTGGCTCGTCAACAGCTTCGCCCCGCTCGTGGGCTCGATCGCATGGCTCAAGTACGCCTCGCTCTTCTACTACTACGCCGGCCACGACCCCCTCACGCGCGGCGTCGACGTCCCCGGCATCGTCGTGCTCGGGCTGGTGTCGCTCGCGCTGACGGCGGCGGCCGTCGTCGGCTTCGACCGCCGCGACCTGCGTGCTTGACCGTCTCGGCTACGGCTGCGCCACGGCCGCCGGCACGGAGAAGCACCGGGCCGAGTACCCCCTCGAGTGCCGGACCGCCTTCTGTCTGGTCCGCGGGAAGCTGAGCCTCTTCTTCACCAATGCCGACTGCGACTAGAACGGCCCCAGCGTCGGGAAGTGGCCCTCCCCGTCGAGCAGGTGGCGGAGGAAGAGCGCGACGCCCAGGTCGCCGGTGAAGAGCGAGTAGCGGCCACGGCCGACTGCGGCGCGTTCCCGTTCGACCTGGCCGAGCGCGTGCATCGCGAACGCGCGGGCGCGGTCGCGCCACAGCTCGTCCCCGGTCCGCCGGTGGAGGGCGAGGAAGGCGTAGCCGTTGCCGGCCGTGCCGTGGCAGAGGCCCGGCCCCTTCGCGAGCGGGCCCGCGCGCCAGGTCAGCTCGCCGCCGGCGACCGCGAGCTCCTCGTCGAGCAGGTCGCCGAGCGTCGAGACGATCCCGGGCGCTCCGTGGCACCACTGCACGCGGATCTCCTCGGTGCGCGCTCCTTCGCCGGGCAGCCAGTTGGCGAGGCCGTCGGCCCGCAGCGCGTACGGCGCGAGGTCGACGCGTGCGGGCGCGGCGCCGCGGTTCGCAAGCGCGCGCATGTTCCCGGCGTAGCCGTGCCCCGCGCCGAGGTAACGGAAGGCGTGCCCGCCGATGTGTGACGTCCACAGCCCGTCGGGATCGCGCGCCGCCTCGACCCGCTCCGCCGCCGCCCGCCACGCGTCGTCCCAGCGATGCTCGCCCGTCCACGCGAGCATCGCCTCGGCGACGAGCAGCGAGCCGGGCGTGCCGTACATCACCTCGTTGGCGTCGGAATCGAGCCCGGCGAGGACGAGCTCGTGGACACGGTCGCCGAGGCCCGCGTCACGCGTCTGCCGGAAGGCGACGAGCGCGATGCCGGCCTCCCCGAAGTGGTAGCTCGTCTCGACGGGGTCCTCGTCCCACGGCGAGGGGCGCGCGCGGTAGTGATCGACGAACGAGAGGGCTTGTTCCTCCCAGCCGGTCGAGCCGAGCTCGCTCAGCGCCCAGACGATCCCCGCGCCGCCGATGTAGACGTCCGAGTACCCCCACTCCTCGCCGTCCTGCGGATGCCACGGCCAGCGCTCGCCGTCGAACGCCGCCTCGGCGTCGGCGACGATCGTCCGGATCGCCTCCTCGGCCCGCGCCTCGTCCCATTCCGCTCCCGCGAGCGGCTCGTGCTCGCTGGGGCGGAAGAGCTCAGCCAACGCCAGCCAGCAGGAAGGCCCGCGTCTCCTTCAGCATCTCGCGGGCGATGACGAGGCGCTGGATCTCCTGAGTCCCCTCGTAGATCTGCGTGATCTTCGCGTCGCGCATGAAGCGCTCGACCGGGTACTCCTTGATGTAGCCGTAGCCGCCGAGGATCTGCACCGCCTCGGTCGTGACGGCCATCGCGACGTCGCCGCACTTGAGCTTCGCCATCGCGGAGGCCTTCGTCAGCTCCGGCCCCTCGACCCCCTCGTCGGCCATGCGCCCGTAGCGGTAGAGGAGCCCGCGCGCCGCCTCGCATTCGGTCTCCATGTCGGCGAGCTTCGCCTGGATCAGCTGGTGGTGACCGATCGGCTTCCCCATCGTCTCGCGCGTCTTCGCGTACTCGAGCGCGTAGTCGGTGGCGCCCTGCGCGATGCCGAGTGCCTGCGCCCCGATGCCCGGCCGCGAGCGGTCGAGGATCCGCATCGCGATCCGGAAGCCCCCGCCCTCCTCGCCGAGCAGGTTCCCGGCCGGGATGCGACAGCCGTCGAACGTCAGCTCCCCGGTCGTGGAGCCCGAGATCCCCATCTTCGGCTCGAGCCGCGCGACCTCGAAGCCCGGCGTGTCGGCCTCGACGACGAAGGCCGAGATGCCGGAGTGGCCCGCCTCGGGGTCCGTCTTCGCGAACACGGTGTAGAGGTTCGCGACGCCGGCGTTCGTGATGAAGCGCTTCGAGCCGTCGAGGACGTACTCGTCGCCCTCGCGCCGCGCTGTCGTGCGCATCGCGGCCGAGTCGGAGCCCGAGCCCGACTCGGTCAGCGCATAGGCCGGGAGCCACTCCCCGGACGCGAAGCGCGGCAGGTACCGCTCCTTCTGCTCGGCGCTCCCCGCGAGCTTGAGCCCGAGCGAGCCGAGCTCCTGCACCGCGAGGATCAGCGCCGAGGTCGCGCAGACCTTCGCCACCTCCTCGATCGCGATCAGGGAGAGGAGCGCGCCGGTGCCGAGCCCGCCGTGCTCCTCGGCGAAGAAGAGACCGAAGATGTCGTTCTCGCGGTACAGCTCGACGATGTCCCACGGGAACTCGTGCGAGGCATCGATCTCGGCGGCGCGAGGCGCGATCCGCTCGCGCGCGAGCTGCCGGACGAGGTCACGCAGCTCCCGCCGCTCGCCGCTCAGGACGTCCCAGGCCACGCGCCGATTCTAGGCGGGCGGGCTTCAGCCGCTGTGGCAGACCGCCTCGACGTTGTTGCCGTCGGGATCGAGCACGAACGCTGCGTAGTAGGTCGGGTGGTAGTGCTCGCGGATGCCGGGCGCGCCGTTGTCCGTGCCTCCGGCGGCGAGCGCGGCCGCGTGGAAGGCGTCGACCGTCTCGTGATCCGGTGCGGCGAACGCGACGTGCGTCCCGGTGCCGTACGGCTCGCGCTGGGCGACCCAGAACGCGTACTTCCCCTCCGGCCCGAACGCGGCTGCCTTCCACTCCTCGAACGCCGCCGTCTCGGCGAGGCCGAGCGGCTCGAGCGCCTGCCGGTAGAACGCCCGGCTCCGCTCGAAGTCCCGCACGTTGAGCCCTACGTGGTCGAACATGGTCTCGCTCCTCTCCCGTCGCCTTCGAGCGCATCATCCTCCTTGACTCCGGCCGGGCACCCATCGTAGAGTCGCTTCATGTCTCTGAACCAAAGGTTCAGTTGACTGAACCGGCTCTCGAGACGAACGGCCTCCCGGAGCTCGGCGAGCGCCTGCGCGCGATCCGCCTGCTGCGCAGGCTGACGCTGCGGTCGGTCGCCGAGTCGGCCGGCGTGAGCGAGAGCTTCGTCAGCCGGCTCGAGCGGGGGCGGTCGAGCGCGAGCGTGGCGACGTTGCAGCGGCTCGCGGCGGCGGTCGGGATCGAGGTCTCGGACCTCTTCTCCGGCGAGTCGCAGTCGGGGCCCCGCGTGCTCCGGCGACACGAGCGGCAGCTGCTCGAGTGGGGGCACCTCGGCCGGAAGGCGCTGCTCACGCCCAAGCCGTTCCACTCGCTCGAGGCGGTGGCGGCGGTCTTCGATCCGGGCGGCTCGACGGGGGACGAGCCGTACACGCACGGCGACTCCGAGGAGCTGTTGCTCGTGCTCGCGGGTCGTATCCAGCTGCAGCTCGGCAGCGAGCTGCTCGACCTCTCGACCGGCGATTCCGTCAACTACCGGAGCTCGACGCCGCACCGCGTCAGCAACCCGGGCGACGAGACCGCCGAGGTGCTGTTCGTCATCAGTCCGCCCAGCTATTAAGCAACGCCCAAAGGAGGCGTCAATGGACGTGGAGGGTGAACCGTTCGACCGCAGGCTCTCGAGAGCCGACATGCTGCGCCTCGCAGCGCTCGCAGCGGGAGCGGGAGTGGTGGCCGGGCCGGCTGCAGCGGCGAACGCGGCCGTCAGGCATCTGACCCAGGAGACGGGCCGCCTGCAGGTGATGGACTGGGCGGGTTACTGCAACGACGGCGGCCAGTCGATGTTCGCGGCGTACGTGCACAAGTACCCGCACAACAAGCCGCAGTTCACACACATGACGAGCGAGTCGAACGCGCTCGGCCAGATCAACTCCGGCGCCCATCCCGACGTGTTCCGACCCTACGTCGGCTGGGTGAAGTACTTCGCGAAAAGCGGCCTCGTGCAGCCGTGGAACCCGAAGCTCATCTCGAACTTCCCGCACCTCAACAAGTCCATGGTCAAGGCGGGTCAGTACAACGGGAAGCAGTACGGGATCCCGGACGACTGGGGCTTCGACTCGATCCTGTACCGCAAGGACAAGGTGCACCCGACGGCGCAGTCGTGGGGCCTGCTCTTCGACAGCCGCTACAAGGGGAAGATCGCATGGTTCGACGATCTCGAGATGATCACGATCGCCGGGCTGTACCTCCACGCGAAGAACCCGTGGAACCAGACGAGCGCCGAGCTCACCAAGTCGGTGAACTTCCTCAAGAGCAAGAAGCATCTCGTGCGCATGAACTGGGCGAGCGAGGCCGACCTCGACCAGGCGTTCGCGCAGGGCGACGTCTGGATCGCGTACGCGTGGCCGAACGACTGGGTGCAGATGAAGGCGAAGAAGCTTCCGGTCGTCTACATGCACCCGAAGGAGAAGCCCATCGCGTGGGTCGGCATGTTCATGCTGCTCAAGGGGTCGCCGCGGCCCCACCTCGCGCACGCATACGTCGACGCCTGGAGCTCGAAGAAGTCCGGCAAGTGGCTCGAGGACAACTACGGCTACGGGCACGCGAACACACAGGCCCGGCCGACGTCGGCCGCGCTGGCCAAGGCCTTCCATCTCTCGAACCCGAAGGCCGTGACGCTGCCGAACGCGTACCTCGACCGCGACATCCCGCAGCGCGCGCAGTACGCGCAGTTGTGGGATGAGGTGAAGCGGGCCTGACCACCGTCGAAGCCTCGGCCGCCGACGCGGCGGCGCCGGCACCCCGGCGCCGCCGCCGGCCCAGGCTGACGACGCCTGCGCTGCTCGGCCTGCCTCTCGGCTGGCTCGTCGTCTTCCTGCTCGTCCCCATCGGGATCGTCGCGCTCTACAGCGTCGACGTGCTCGCGCTCTTCCCCGGGCCGCACGGCTTCGCCCTCGGCGGCTGGTACCGCCTGTTCCACCAGGGCTACATGAGCCTGTTCTGGAAGTCGGCGCAGATGTCCCTGATCGTCTCGGCGCTCGTCGTCGCGGCGGCCTATCCCCTCGCCTACTTCCTCGCGCTGTCGGGGACGCGCCGCAAGTACGTGCTCCTGCTCCTCCTGATCGCGCCGTTCATGACGAGCTACCTGCTGCGCGTGCTCGCGTGGAAGGTGATCCTCGGCGACCAGGGCGTCATCAACTCGGCCCTGTCCTCGCTCGGGTTTCACCCGCTCTCCTTCCTGCTCTACAGCCGCTTCGCCGTCATGCTCGTGCTCGGCTACGTGTGGCTGCCGTTCGTCGCCTTGCCGATCTTCGTCACGCTCGACACCCTCGACCGCGGGCTGCTCGAGGCGGCGAGCGACCTCTACGCCAGCCGCTGGCAAGCGTTCGTGCGGGTCACGCTGCCGCTCAGCATGCCCGGTGTCGTGGCGGCGTTCCTCTTCGTCTTCATCCCGACCGTCGGCGAGTTCGTGACCCCGTCGCTCGTGGGCGGCTCGAGCGGCTACATGTACGGCAACCAGATCGTCGACCTTTTCCAGCAGGGCTTCCCCGACTGGGAGACCGGCGCGACCCTCGCCCTGTTCCTCGTCGCGGTCATCTCGGTGCTGACCTTCGTCTTCGTCCGCTTCCTCCGGCTCGGCGAGGCCCGGGTCGCCTGATGGACGTCGCGCTCTCACGCAACGGGCGGCGGATCATGCGCGTCTTCTTCGCGCTCGTGCTCGTCTTCCTCTACGCGCCGATCGCCATCCTCCTCGTCTTCTCCTTCAACAACGCGGACATCCCGGCCTTCCCCCTCAGCGGCTTCACGCTGCGCTGGTACCACGACTTCATCCACAACGGGGAGCTGCAGGCGGCACTGGAGACGAGCGCGATCGTCGCCGCCATCTCGAGCGTGATCGCCGTCGCGCTCGGGATCCTCGCGTCGCTCGCGGTCACCCGGAGCCGCTTCCGCGGCCGCGGCGCCGCCATCTCGTTCCTGCTCGTCCCGCTCGTGATCCCGCTGGTCGTACTCGGGATCTCGCTCTTCCTGCTCTTCCACGTGCTCGGGGTGCCGCTCTCGATCCTCACGATCTCGGTCGGGCACGTCGTGATCACGATCCCGTACACGATCCTCGTTCTGCTGCCGCGCCTCGAGCAGATCGACCGCTCGCTCGGCGAGGCCGCGTACGACCTCGGGGCCGGCCCGCTGGCGACCTTCCGGCGGGTGACGCTGCCGCTCATCTTCCCGGCCGTCGTCTCGGCGCTCCTGATCGCGTTCACGACCTCGTTCGACGAGTACGCGGTCGCGTCGTTCCTCGCCGGGACACGCGAGACGTTCCCCATCTATCTCTACTCGGCCCTGCGCTTCCCGACCCAGTTGCCGCAGGTGATCGCAGTGGCGGTCGTCGTCCTCTGCGCCTCGCTCGTCGTGATCGTGGCGGCGGAGCTGTGGCGGCGGCGGGCCGAGGCTCGCCTCGAAGCGCCGGCCTGACCGGCGCTAGGCTCGGCCCGTGATCCTCCGGAACGGGACGATCCGTACGCTCGACCCTTCGCTCCCGAGCGTCTCGTCGCTCTGGATCGCGGGCGACCGGATCGCGGGCGGTGTGGGCGTGCACGAGGAGGCGCTGCCGAGCCCCGAGACGGTCGACCTCGGCGGCCGCTGCGTCCTGCCCGGCTTCACCGACTCGCACGTCCACTTCCCGACCTGGGCGCTGTCGCGGCACGACGTCCCGCTGCACGGCTGCGCCTCGCTCGCGGAGGCTCTCGACCGCATCCGCGCGGCGCCGCGGCGCGGCAGCTGGCTGCGCGGGCAGGGGTGGCGCGACGCCGACTGGCCCGACGGGCCGCCGACCCGGCAGGCGCTCGACGAGATCGAGCCCGAGCGGCCGGCGATGCTGATCTCCAAGGACTACCACGCCGTCTGGCTCAACTCGGCGGCGCTCGCGCTCGCCGGCGGCGACCTCGAGGCCGACGGAGGCGTCGTCGTGCACGACGAGCACGGGCAGCCGACGGGCGTCCTCTACGAGGAGGCCGCGTGGCAGTTCAAGGCGCGGTACACGCACGTCCCGCCGGAGGAGTACCTCGAGGCGATGCGCGAGGGCGTGCGGGTCGCGGCGTCGCGAGGCGTCACCGCGCTCCACGACAAGGACGGCTGGCTCGGCGCGATCGGGCTCTGGCAGCAGCTCGAGCGCCAGGGCGCCCTGTCGGTCCGCGTCTGGCAGTCGACGCCGGCCGACGGGCTGGCCGAGCTCCGCGCCTCCGGCCTGCGCAGCGGGCTCGGCTCACCCCTGCTCCGGCTCGGCTACCTGAAGACGTTCATGGACGGGACGCTCGGCTCGCAGACCGCCTGGATGTCCGACGGCAGCGGCGTCGTGATCACGACGAGCGAGGAGCTGGAGCAGGTCGTGCGCGACGGCGCCGAGGCCGGCTGGCCGGTCGGCGTGCACGCGATCGGCGACGCCGCGAACACGGCGGCGCTCGACGCGTTCGAGCGCTCGCGGGAGGCGTGGCAGCCACTGGGGCTACGGCAGCGGATCGAGCACGCGCAGTGCCTCGCGCCCGCGGACGTCGGCCGCTTCGCGGAGCTCGGCATCGCCGTCTCGTGCCAGTTCTCCCACGCGCCGTCGGACGAGGAGCTCGCGAAGCGCTACTGGACCGACCGTCTCGAGGGCACGTACTCGTTCCGCTCGCTGCTCGACTCCGGCGCCCTCCTCGCGAACGGCTCGGACGCGCCCGTGGAAGAGCTCGAGCCGTGGGCCGGCGTCGTCGCCGGCGTACTCGACCATTGGCGCGAGGACCAGCGCCTCACCCGCGAGCAGGCGCTGCACGCGATCTGCGTCGCGCCGGCGTGGCTCTCGCACGACGAGCGCGTCCGAGGCACGCTCGTCCCCGGTCGCTACGCCGACCTCGTCGTCCTCGATCGCGACCCGTTCGCCTGCGAGCCGGAGGAACTGCGCGACGTGCAAGTCGTCGCGACGATGCTCGCCGGTCGCTGGACCCACAACCCGCCGCCCTGGGACTAGTTGCGGAGCGGGCCGGCGGTTCGCAATGATCGCCACGTGCAGGCGGGCACGCTCCACGACCTTCGGCCGGACGCTTTCGCGTACGCGTGGGACAACTCGATCGCGCCGGCACTCGAGATCGAATCCGGCGAGACGGTCCTGCTGCACGTCCGAGACGCGTCGGACGAGCAGATCGGCCCGACCTCGACCGCGGACGCCGTCGCCGCGCTCGACTTCTCGAAGGTCAACCCGGTCAGCGGTCCCGTCTACGTCAAGGGCGCGGAGCCGGGAGACACGCTTGAGGTCGAGCTGCTCGAGTTCCAGCCGCCGAGCTGGGGCTGGACGGCGATCATCCCCGGCTTCGGCCTGCTCGCCGAGGAGTTCCCCGATCCCTGGCTGCGCATCTCGGAGGTGGTGGACAGGACCGTCCGCTTCTCGGAGCGCATCACGCTGCCGTTCCGCCCCTTCCCGGGGACGCTCGGTGTCGCGCCGGCGGAGCCGGGGTCGCACTCGATCGTCCCGCCGTCGCGCTGGGGCGGGAACATGGACACGAAGCACCTGAATCCCGGCGCGACGCTCTACCTGCCGGTCGGCGTCGAGGGCGCGCTCTTCTCGCTCGGCGACACGCACGCCGCGCAGGGGGACGGCGAGGTCTGCGGCACCGCGATCGAGACGGCGATGGACGTCACCCTCCGGCTCAGCGTGCGCAAGGACGTGCGGGTCGAGGCCCCGCAGTACGACGTGCCGGCCGGAGCGATCGCGGAGCCCGAGCGGTCGAGCTACCACGTCTGCACCGGGGTCGGGCCCGACCTCATGGAGTGCGCGCGCGACGCCGTCCGCGCGACGATCGGCTGGCTCGGAGAGAGCCACGGCCTCGAGCGCGAGGAGGCGTATGCGGTGGCCAGCGTCGCGTGCGACCTGCGGATCCACGAGGTCGTCGACGCGCCGAACTGGGTCGTGGGTTGCTTCATCCCGCAATCGATCTTCGAAGGAGGGCAGTAGATGAGCGACGTCGTCATCGAGCACGAGGAGTACGTCAAGGGGTCCCTCCGGCGCGAGCTGCGTTTCTGGGAGGCGATCGCGATCTCGGTCGGGATCATGGCGCCGACCGCCGCGATGGCCCTGAACGGCGTCGCGCCCGCGGGTCTCGTCGGGCGCGCGGTGCCGCTGGCCTTCCTCGTCGCCGCGATCGCGATCGCACTGATCTCGTACTCGTTCGTGCGGCTGACGTCGTACTTCAACCACGCCGGCTCGACGTACGGGCTCGCCGGCGTGACCCTCGGCCCGCGGGCCGGCTTCTTCGCCGGCTGGGCCCTGCTCGCGACCTACAGCTGCTTCATCGCCGCGAACATCGCCGAGGTCGGGCTCTTCGGCGGCTCGTTCCTCGACAGCACCGGCATCTGGCACAACCCGGAGTGGATCGTGATCTCGCTGATCGCCGCCGGCCTCGCCTGGCTGCTCGCCTTCGGCGACGTGAAGGTGGCGACGCGCGCGCTCCTCTCGTTCGAGGGCATCTCCGTGACGCTCATCGTGATCCTGATCGTCGTCATCTTCTGGAAGGTGATCGGCGGAACCGCGCCGAACGGCCAGAGCTTCACGCTGAAGCCGTTCGTCCCCGCGTCGGGTGTCACGGTCGGCGCGATCGCGTTCGCCTCGGTGTTCGGACTGCTCTCCTTCGGCGGCTTCGAGGGTGCTGCGGCGCTCGGCGAGGAGACGAACAATCCGCGCCGCAACATCCCGCTCGCGATCGCGTGCGCCGTCGGCTTCTGCGGTGTCTTCTACGTGATCGTGATGCTCGCCCAGTCGCTCGGCTTCGGCATCGACGCGGCCGGCATCAAGGCGTTCTCGACCTCGAGCGCGCCGCTCGGCGAGCTCTCGAAGTCGTACGTCGGAACCGGCATGGAGGACGCGATCAACTTCGGCGCGACGCTGTCCGCGTTCGCGAGCCTGCTCGGCTGCGCCGCCGGCGCCTCGCGGATCCTGTTCGCGCTCGGGCGCGACGGCTTCATCACGCATCGGCTGGGCGATGCGTCACGGCGCACCGGGTCGCCGGCGAACGCGCTCGCCGTGGTCATGCTCTTCGGCCTCGCGGTGGCGATCGCGCTCCGCATCAACGGCACGAACGTCGTCAACGCGTTCTTCTACCCGGGCACCGCAGGCGTGCTGGCGATGCTGATCGCGTACTTCGTGATCCAGATCGGCGCGGCGAAGTTCCTGCACTGGGAGCACCGGGAGCCACGCTGGCGCGTGCTCATCATCGGCCTCGCCACGGCCGCGATCGTCTACACGTTCTACAAGCAGGTCTGGCCGAAGCCGGCCTATCCCTACGACGTGTTCCCGCTGCTGATCGCGGGCTGGGCGGCGGTGGGGATCCTCGTGACCCTGGCCTTCCCCGCGCTCACGCGCCGGATCGGCAAGGGCCTCTCCGAGGCGGAGGGGCTGACCGGAGACCGCTGAGCGAGGTACCGCCCCCGGCAGGGCGGGCGTACAATCGAGACGATGGCCGTTCGCACGATGAACCCGGTGCACGAGGCGAGCACCTGCGCGGTCGCCGCCACCGCCGAGATCATCGGCGCGAAGTGGACCGCGCTGCTCGTCCACGACCTCTCGGAAGGCCCGCGTCGCTTCTCCGAGCTCGAGCGCTCGTGCCAGGGCATCAGCCCGCGCACGCTCGCCGAGCGGCTCCGCGTGCTCGAAGCGGACGGGATCCTCGAGCGCGAGAGCTTCGCTGAGACGCCGCCGCGCGTCGAATACCGCCTGACGGCGAAGGGCGAGTCGCTCCTGCCGATCATCGACGCGATGCGCCAGTTCGGCCACGAGTGGCTGCAGTGCGAGCACCCTCACCCGCACGCGCTCTAGCTAATCGCGCAGCCGGCCCAGCGCGGTGAAGAGCGCCGCGGCCGTGTCGATCCCGGCCGCGAAGTACGGGACGAGGAAGCGCTCGTTCGGCGAGTGGATGTTCGAGTCGGGGAGCGCGAAGCCGCTGAGGATCGTGTCGATTCCCTTCTCGGTCAGCGCCGGCATGAGCGGGATCGAGCCGCCGACGCGCGTCAGGAGCGGCCGCACGCCGAGCGCCTGCTCGAACGCCTCGACGGCGAGGGTCACTGCACGAGCATCCGCGCGCACGAGCCCGGGGTTCGTGCCCTGCCAGGTGATCTCGAGCTCGGCGCCTTCGGGCGCGGCCTCGCGCAGCAGCCGCTCGGCCGCGGCGCCGATCGTCTCGACGTTCTGGCCGGGCGCGAGCCGGGTCGAGAACTCCGCGGCCGCGGCGGCGCTGAGCGTCGTGTTGCGCAGCCCGGGCTTGCCGCCGAGGATCCCGTTCACGTCGACCGACGGCTCGGCCCAGGTGCGGACGTAGAACTCCTCGGCGGCCCTCGCGTCGAGGGGCTGCGCGCCCTGTTCGGAGAGCGCCTCGGCACCCGAAGGCAGTTGCGACCACGCCTCGAGCTCCTCAGCGGTCGGCGGCGCGATGCCCTGGCGCAACGGCTCCGGCAGGCGGCCGTCCGGCCCGGCGAGCACGGCTTCGAGGCAGTGCATCAGCGCATGGATGGCGTTGAGCGCGACGCCGCCGTACATCCCCGAGTGCAGGTCGCGCGAGCCGGTCTGCACCTCGACCTCGAAGCCGACGAGCCCGCGTGTCGCGAGCTCGATCGTCGGCACGTCCCGCTGCAGCATCCCGCCATCGAAGATCACCGCCGCGTCGGCGCCGCGCTCGTCCTGGAGCACGAAGTCGGCGATCGTGGTGCCGCCGACCTCCTCCTCGCCGTCGCACGCGAAGCGGAGGTTGACCGGAAGCGCGTTCGCCTCGACGAGCCGCTGCGCCGCGCGGAGCATGATCCAGAGCTGGCCCTTGTCGTCGGCGACGCCGCGCGCGTACGCCCATTCGCCGCGAACCTCGAGCTCGAACGGATCGGACTCCCAGAGCTCGAGCGGCGCGGGCGGCTGGACGTCGAAGTGGTTGTAGACGAGCACGGTCGGCGCGTCGGACGCCCCGTCCGAGGCGGGGATCTCGCCGAGCGCGAGCTCCTTCTCGCCGAAGGGCGTGAGCTCGGCCGTGCCGCCGATGCGGCGGATGAAGTCGCAGACCCATTCGCCCGCGCGCTTGACGTCCTCCCGGTGGGCCGGGTCGGCGCTCACGCTCGGGATCGCGATCAACTCCGCCAGCTCGGCGCGCCACGCCTCGTCCACGCAGGCGATCCTATGCTGCGCTCGATGCGCTTCGTGGAGGTGACCCTCGCGGCCCCGCTCGACCTGAGTGATTTCTACGGCGGCGTCCTCGAACTGCCGCAGGACGACCTTGTAACACTGTGTTACAAGGTCGGAGAGACGCGGCTTCGGTTCCGCGCCGCAGAGGGCGAGCCGTTCTACCACTTCGCGCTGCTCGTGCCGGGCGACCGCTTCGACGCGGCACTCGCCTGGGCGCAGGAGGGCGTGGAGCTGCTCGGCGGCGTCTTCGACTTCGACAACTGGGACGCCCTCGCCGTCTACTTCCACGACCCGGCCGGGAACATCGTCGAGCTCATCGCGCACCACGGGTTCGAGGAGAACGGCCGCGACGGCCCGTTCGACGCGGAGGAGCTCGTCGGCTTCTCCGAGCTCGGGATCGTCGGCGACAAGCGGCGCGAGCTCGAGCTGCTCGAGCGGCGAGGCCTGCAGCTCTGGGACGGCACGATCGAGGAGCCCGACCGGCTCGCCTTCGTCGGCGAGAAGGGCCGGACGGTGATCCTCGCCTCACCGGGACGCGGCTGGCTGCCAACCGGCAGGCCGGCCGAGCCGCATCCCGTCGAGTTCGAGCTCGATCTCTAGGCGACGTCTTTGAGCGAGTTCGTGTCGGCGAGCGCCCGGAGCTTCTTCAGGCTCTGGTTCTCGATCTGACGAATCCGCTCGCGCGTGACGTTGAAGGCGCGGCCGACCTCGTCGAGCGTCCGCGGCTGCTCGCCGTCGAGCCCGTAGCGCAGCTCCAGCACCCGCCGCTCGCGGTGCGAGAGCGTGGCGAGGATCTTGCGCAGGAGCTCCTGGCGCAGTGTCGTGTCGGCCGCGTCGTCGGGCAGCGGCGCGTTCTCGTCGGTGAGGAAGTGACCGAACTCCGACTCCTCCTCGTCGCCGACCGGCTTCTCGAGCGAGACCGGCGCCTGCGAGCTGCGCAGGATCTGCTCCACCTCGTCGAGCGGGAGATCGACGTCCTTCGCGATCTCGACCGGCGTGGGCTCGCGGCAGAGCTCGCCGCGGAGCTTGCGCTCGGACCTGACGATCTTGTTCAGCTTCTCGACGACGTGGACGGGCATGCGGATCGTCCGCCCCTTGTCGGCGAGGGCGCGCGCGACCGCCTGCCGGATCCACCAGGTCGCGTAGGTCGAGAACTTGTAGCCCTTGCGCCAGTCGAACTTCTCCGCCGCGCGGACGAGTCCGATCGTCCCCTCCTGGATCAGGTCGAGGAACGGCAGCCCCTGGTTGCGGTAGCGCTTCGCGATCGAGACGACGAGCCTGAGATTCGCCTCGACCATCTCCTGCTTCGCGCGATGGTCGCCGCGCTCGATCCGCTTCGCGAGCTCGACCTCCTCGGCGGCGGTCAGCAGCTCGACCTTGCCGATGTCCTTGAGGAAGAGCTGGAGCGCGTCGGTCGACACCTCGCGTGCGACGGTGTCGAGCGGCCGCTCCTCTTCCTTCGCGTCCGCCGTGGCGGCGGCGTCGACGACCTCGACCTGCAGCTCGTCGAGCGCGCGGTACACCTCTTCGACCTGGCCCGGCTCGAGCTCCAGCTCGTCGAGCGCGAGCGCGATCTCCTCCGCGCTCACCCGGCCGGCGGCATGTGCCGTCTCCAGCAGATTTCGTGCTTCCTCGGTCTCGAGCACCTCGACCGAGGCTGTTCCGTCCTCCGTAGCTGTTGCGGCCATGTCCCCCTCCCCTGCGATGCCGCACTGTGCCATGCGGCATCGCGCCGCCGCCATAGGCCGTTCGGCTCATATTTCCTTTACTTAGACCTAGTGTGGCCCAGGCTCGTTAGGAGTGTCCTCGCCGGTTTCGCGTAAGGCGATTGCGGGCCGTCCGCAACCGTCGCCGCGAGGTGCTTCGCCGCCTTCGCACGGTCACCGACGTAGAGGAGCAGCACGCCGAGGTGGAACTGGACGGCCGGTGAGCGCGGGAAGACGGCGGTGAGCGGGCCGAGCCGTCCGAACGCCCGCACGGGATTCGCCTTGGAGAAGAGCCCGACCGCCGCGAGCGTCCGGGCGAGCGGGTCGTGCGGCGCGAGCCTCGCCGCGGCCGCGAACTGCCGCTCGGCCGAGAGCGGGCGCCGCAGGTTCCAGAGCGCGGCCCCGTAGAGGATCTTCGCCCGCGCGTCGTTCTTCGCCGCGGCCCGCTCGAGCTCGGCGAGCTGCCGGGCCGGCGAAAGCGAGGCGATCGAGTCGGGCGGCGCGAGGCCGGTCACGATGATCGGCAGGCCGGGGATCGTGCTCGGGTGGAGCGCGTCCTGGGCGTCGACGCCGTAGGGGGAGTCCGGGAACGCGCGCGCGGTCCGGCGCCAGGCGGCGACCGCGTCGGCGTTCCGGCCGGCCTGGTAGTCGGCCCAGCCGAGATTGAGCAGGGCTGCCGGCTCGTGCGGATGCGCCGCGACGAGACTCTTCACCGCCGGGAGGGTCTGCGGGCCGCGCCAGCCCGCGAACAGCGTGCCGAGCTGCGCCTCCAGCGAGTGGTAGCGGCGGAAGATCGCCGCCGCCTGCGCGGGCTGCCGATCCTTGTCGAGCAGCGTCTCCGCCCGCGCGAGCGCGCGCGCCTCGGGGCTCTCGGCGAGGCTGAACTCGAGCTGCAGCGGAGGCGGCCCCGGCCGCGCCTTCGTGACCGCGCCGGGAACCGTCGTGTGCTGGCCGTGCGTCTGGAAGACGGTCACGCCGACCACGGCGCCGGCGGCGATCGCGGCGGCACCGGCGACGAAGAGGACGACGCGGCGCCTGCCGTCGGCGGCCAGAGGGGATGCGTCCGTCGCCACGGCCCGAGCGTAGCCCGGAAGCGGCTCGCTATCTTTCCGAAAGCGATGCCGAGTTACCGCGAGCTCCTCCAGCAGGTCCGTTCCGAGATCGACGAGGTCGACGTCACGCAGGCGCGCGATCTCCTCGCCGCAGACGACCGCCCCCTCCTCGTCGACGTACGGGAGTTCGACGAGTGGACCGAGGGCCGGATCCCCGGCGCGATCCACATCCCGCGCGGCAACCTCGAGTCGCGGATCGAGCAGGCGGCGCCTGACCGCGCACAGCCGCTGCTCCTCTACTGCGCCGCGGGCAACCGCTCGGTGTTCGCCGCGAAGTCGCTCGAGGAGCTCGGCTACGAGAACGTCGTCTCGCTCGCCGGCGGCTACGTCGACTGGAAGCGGAGCGGCTTCCCGACCGAGCTGCCGCGCACGCTCGACGGCGCGAAGCGGCAGCGCTACAGCCGGCACGTCCTCATCCCCGAGGTCGGCGAGGAGGGACAGCTGAGGCTGCTCGACTCGCGCGTCCTGCTGCTCGGCGCGGGCGGGCTCGGCTCGCCGGCGGCGCTCTACCTCGCCGCGGCCGGCGTCGGGCGGCTCGGGATCGTCGACGACGACCGGGTCGACGCGTCGAACCTCCAGCGGCAGGTCATGCACTCGACCGCCCGCCTCGGCGAGTGGAAGGCGGAGTCGGCGAAGCGGACGCTCGAGGAGCTCAACCCCGACGTCGAGGTCGTCCCGTACATCGAGCGGCTCACGTCCGAGAACGTCGAGCGGATCCTCGCGGACGGCTGGGACGTGATCGTCGACGGTGCCGACAACTTCCCCACGCGCTACCTGATCAACGACGCCGCCGTCTGGCACGACATCCCGCTCGTGCACGGCTCGATCTACCGCTTCGAGGGCCAGGCGACGGTGTTCAGGCCGGGAGCAGGCCCGTGCTACCGCTGCCTCTTCCCGCTGCCGCCGCCGCCGGAGCTCGCCCCGAGCTGCGCCGAGGGCGGCGTGCTCGGCGTGCTGCCGGGCATCGTGGGCTCACTGCAGGCGAACGAGGCGCTCAAGCTCTGCCTCGGGGTGGGCGAGCCGCTCGTCGGCCGGCTCCTCCTCTTCGACGCGCTCGCGACGGAGTTCAGCGAGGTCACGCTGCGTCGCGACCCGAACTGCCCGGTCTGCGGCGACAGCCCGACCATCACCGAGTACGTGGACTACGTCGAGTTCTGCAGCGGAAGGCCTACACACGCATGAGCGTCGTCCGGATCCCACCCCAGCTGCGCGGCGAGGTCGGCGGCGTGCGCGAGGTACCGGCCGAGGGCGGCACCGTCCGCGAGCTGCTCGACGACCTGATGGCCCGCTTCCCGGCGCTGAGGCCGCAGCTCGTCGAGAACGACGAGATCGCGCCGTTCGTGAACGTCTACGTCGAGGGCGAGGACGTGCGCACGCTCGACGGGCTCGACACCTCGGTCGACCACGGCTCGACGGTCATCCTCCTCCCCGCCATGGCCGGTGGGATCTAGCCTCCGCACGGCCGGCTCCCTTCTCGACCTCGTCGGCAACACCCCGCTGGTCGAGCTTCGCCGGCTGACGCCGAAGCCCTCGGTGCGGCTGTACGCGAAGCTCGAGGGCCAGAACCCGACCGGCTCGACAAAGGACCGCGTCGCCCTCGCGATGATCGAGGCCGCCGAGGCGGCCGGCGAGCTCGAGCCCGGCCGGGAGCTGCTCGAGCCCACGTCCGGCAACACGGGGATCTCGCTCGCGCTCGTCGCGAAGCTCAAGGGCTATCCGCTCACGTGCGTCCTGCCCGAGAACGCGACCGAGGAGCGGCGCCGGCTCCTGCGACTCTTCGGCGCGACGATCGTGGACTCCCCCGGCGAGCAGGGCTCGAACGGCGCCGTCCGCCTCGCGCTCGAGCTCGCGGAGCGGGAGCCGCGGTACTTCATGCCGTTCCAGTACGCGAACGAGGCGAACCCGCGCGCTCACTACTCGGGCACCGGCGCGGAGATCGCGGACGCGCTCGACCGCGTCGACGTCTTCGTCGCGGGGCTCGGCACCGGGGGGACGCTGATGGGCGCCGGGGCGCGGCTGCGGGAGAGCTTCCCCGACGTCGTCGTCGCGGCGGCCGAGCCGCTCCCCGGCGATCCGGTGATGGGCCTCCGCTCGCTCGACGACGGCTACGTGCCGCCGATCCTCGACGTCTCGAAGCTCGACCGGAAGCTGCTCGTCGCGAACGAGGACGCCGTCGCGGGCGTCCACGCGCTCCTCGAGCGCGAGGGCATCTTCGCGGGCGTCTCGGGAGGAGCCGTTCTCCACGTCGCCCGCCGTCTCGCCGGCGAGATCGACGAGGGAGTCGTCGTCTGCGTCCTCGCCGACGGCGGCTGGAAGTACCTCTCGGCGGGCTTCTGGCAGGACGGCGAGATCGACGAGAGCAAGCTGTGGTGGTAGTGCCGGCGCCCGTGCGCGAGGCGCTCGCGGAGCACGCGCGGCAGGAGCTGCCGAACGAGAGCTGCGGGCTGCTCGTCCTCCGCGACCGGGTCGCCGAGCGGTACGAGCCGGGCCGCAACGGCGCCGGGTCTCCGTACCGCTTCGAGCTGGAGGTGGCTCCCGAGCTCTGGTTCCTCGAGGACGACGGCTACGAGCTCGCGGTCGTCCACTCCCACGTCTCGGCCGCGCCGCGCCCGTCGCGCACAGACGTGGAGAACGTCGGCCTCTGGCAGGGCCGCCCGTACCTCATCTACTCGGTCGCCCGCGACGAGCTCGCCGCCTGGACGATCGAAGGCGGCGCGATCGAGCCGCTCGAGCTCGGCTGACCGAACGCTCACCGGGGCCGGCGAGGACGTCGAGTCCCAAGACGCTCCGCCCGACAATCCCCAGGTCTCTGCCTGGCCCTGGCCCCAAGTGCGCTCGCCTGGGCCGGTGCTCCGGGCCCGACTAGTACCTCGGCGGCTTCTGGTCCGTAGTGAAGTCCATGGGCGTGCCGGTGGGCGAGATGCCCGTGCCCTCGGGCATGCCGCCGGTAGCGAGTGTCCTCAACCTGCGGCGCTTCAGCTTGGTCTGTTCCTCGGCCGTCGAGTAACCGTGGTTCTTGTCGTAGGCCGCTTGCTTGTGTCGCCGCCGGGTCGCCCACCAACTTCGGACACCGCTGATCGCCATGCCTGGGAGTCTGCCTGCGGTGGCAGTCGCCGTGCAAGGTCTCGCCTGGGCCAGTGTTCCGGAATGACCCCTGAGCAACGGTGGTGCAGAATCAGCCGGTGGCGGTAACGCACACCTTCGCCGGGCTGCCGGTCGCCGACTACACCGCCGCCCACGATTGGTACGTGCGTCTATTGCATCGGGAAGCCGACATGTTCCCGCACGACAGAGAGTGTGTCTGGCAGTTGACTCCGACCAGTTCTCTCTATGTGGTGGAGGATCCCGAGCGAGCAGGGAGCGCACTTGTGACGCTAGCCTTGGGCGACCTCGACGCCCATGAGCAGCGGCTGCGTGAGGCTGGCTTGACCTTCTCGGAGGAAGCCGGTGGATCCGCCCCGCGGCGGCTCACGGTTAACGATCTCGACGGCAACAGGCTCGCCTTCTTTCAGGATCCGTCGCCGACAGGTGGATGAGCCCTCGCCTGGGCCAGTGTTCCGGAATGACCCCTGAGCGCCTTTACTGGGCTTCGAGGAAGTCGAACCGCCTCCGGTAGGCAGATTCGCTCTCCCAATCAGCGCGGACGATGGCGTAAAGGTGCATGTC
>DASSZE010000007.1:0-30311 GCA_035713675.1 Gaiellaceae bacterium
ACGGCGTGGTCGAGCTCTCCGCCGGCGGACTGGAGCTTGCCCAGCTGCCGGGCGAGGTATCCCGTCTGGCTCGCGATGTAGCCGGGGTCGAGCTGACCCACCGGCGTGGTCGTGAGGTACGTCTCGAGCGTCTTGAGCTCGCTCGCGAGCCGTGACGTGGAAGCAGTCAGCGTCGCCGCATCGGTGGAGACCGAGGCGGCTGCGGAACTCGAGGCGGCGGCGTCGCCGCCGACCCTGGTCGCGGCGCCGGTCAGCGCCTTCTCGGACGCGATCGCTGCCGCCGCCCGGCTGCGCGAGCCCGCAAGCGAGGCCTGCAAGAGGGCGACGCGGTGCTGCAGCGCGTGCGTGCGGGCGGTCGCTGCCGCGAGCGCCGTCTCGGCCGCCGTGTTGCGCTGCGACTGGTTGCGCCAGCCGATCGAGAAGACCGCGGCACTGACGAGGCCCCCGCAGATGAAGGCGAGCCCGGTGAGCAGCCAGACCGAGCGGGTCGACTTGCGGCGAGCGGGACGGGCGGCCGGCGGCAGCGGAGCCTGCCGCTCGTTCAGGACGGGCCACCGGGCCTGGGTCGTGGAGTCGGACGTCACGCCGAGCGCTTCGCCGCCCGGCCGCGCCCTCCTGCTACCGCCCGCGCCGTCGCAGGTGCCACCAGATGCGGAGCGGGAACATCCCGAGAAACGGCGCGCGCCGTCCGAGCTCGTCGCGGTCCTCGCGGTCGAAGGCTGCCGCGAAGCCCGACGCCTCGGCCGCGGTCGCGTACTCCTTCGAGCCGCCGGCCCCGCAGCCACGCTCGCAGGTCCAGCGCATCGTCCGGCCCTCGGCCTCGAAGCGGTAGCGGTGTCCAAAGACGCGGCAGCCCAACACGAATCGAGCGTAACCGCCGTGTCTGCGCCTCCGTTGATGAGGAACACATGAGCAGCCAGACCGCCAGCGTCGAGACCGGCCGTATCGAGACCAGCATCCCCGCGCGTCTAGACAGGCTGCCGTGGGCGAGGTTCCACTGGATGGTCGTGATCGGCCTCGGGACCGTCTGGATTCTCGACGGCCTCGAGGTCACGATCGTCGGCGCGATCGCTCCGCGCCTGACGGAGCCGGGCAGCGGGATCGCGATCTCGACGGCCCAGATCGGCACCGCGGCTGCGGTCTACGTCGCCGGAGCCTGCGCGGGCGCGCTCTTCTTCGGCCAGCTGACCGACCGCTTCGGCCGGAAGAAGCTCTTCCTGCTCACGCTCGGTGTCTACATCCTCGCCACCCTCGCCACGGCTGCTTCGTGGACGGCCTGGTTCTTCTTCCTCTGCCGCTTCTTCACGGGCGCCGGCATCGGAGGCGAGTACGCGGCGATCAACTCGGCGATCGACGAGTTGATCCCCGCACGCGTTCGCGGCCGCGTCGACCTGATCATCAACGGCTCCTACTGGGCCGGCTCCGCGGCGGGGTCGGCCATTGCGATCCTGCTGCTCGACAAGACGCTCCTCTCGGCCAACGTCGGCTGGCGCCTCGCCTTCCTGCTGGGCGCCGTCATCGGCCTCGGCGTGCTCTTCGTCCGCCGCACCGTGCCGGAGAGCCCGCGCTGGCTCTTCATCCACGGCCGCGAGGAGGAGGCCGAGGCGATCGTCCGCGACATCGAGCAATCGGTCGAGCGCGAGACGGGCGACCATCTCGAGGAGCCCGAACAGACGATCACGGTGCGGCAGCGCGAGAGGATCCCGTTCCGTGAGATCGCCAAGACCGCCTTCCAGCGCTACCCGCGCCGCGCGATCCTCGGGCTGGCGCTCTTCATCGGCCAGGCGTTCCTCTACAACGGCGTCACGTTCAACCTCGGCGTGCTGTACACGACCTTCTGGAACGTCTCCTCGAGCTTCGTCCCGGTCTTCCTGATCGTGTTCGCCGTCGGGAACTTCCTCGGCCCGCTCCTGCTCGGGCGGCTCTTCGACACGATCGGGCGGAAGCCGATGATCGCCGGCACCTACCTCGGGTCGGCTGCCGTCGCGGTTCTCCTGGCGCTGCTCTTCACGGGCCACTCCCTCGGTGGCTCGCCCTGGACGTTCCAGGCCTTCATCTTCGGCATCTTCTTCCTGGCCTCCGCCGGCGCGAGCGCCGCCTATCTCACGGTGAGCGAGATCTTCCCGATGGAGACGCGCGCGCTGGCAATCGCCTTCTTCTTCGCCGTCGGCACCGGGATCGGTGGAATCATCGGCCCGCTGCTGTTCGGCAACCTCATCGCCTCGGGCGATCGTGGCGAGGTCGCCACGGCCTTCCTCATCGGCGCGGGCGTCATGGCCCTCGGCGGCATCGTCGAGCTCTTCTTCGGCGTCAAAGCCGAGCAGGTGCCGCTCGAGAACATCGCGAAGCCGCTGACCGCGGAAGAGGCCGAGCACATGCCGGAGCGCGAGCGCGAGGGGCGACGCCGCTACCGGCCGGGGCCGGGTCTCGAGTATCCGTACTACTCGCCGGGATTCCTCGGCACCTCGCTGCGGCGGCCGACCGCGGTGGTCGAGCTGCAGCACGAGGTCGAGGCGATCGGCCGCGCCGTCGACGAGGGCGGCCCGATCTCCCGCGAAGAGCTCTTCCGCATGGTCGGCGGACGCCGCTGGGGTCCAGGTCGCTTCCGGCGCGCACTCGGAGAGGCCGTGGCGAGCGGCCGGATCCGGCGCGCCGGTCGCGACCGGTTCGAGCCGCCTGAGCCGGGCGCGTAGGCGCTACGCTCGGCTCATGGAGCCGGATCGCGAAGCCGTCCTGAAGGCCCTCGGCGGGGTGATCGACCCCGAGCTGGGCCGCCCCGTCACCGAGCTCGACATGGTGCGTGACCTCGAGATCCACGACGGCGTCGTCGCGCTCACGATCGTTCTCACCGTCGCCGGCTGTCCGCTGCGCCACTCGTTCGAGGAACAAGTCGAGCGCGTGCTCGCCGAGGTGCCGGGCGTGACCGGCGCGAAGCTCTCGTTCGGCGTGATGACACCGGAGGAGCGGCAGGCGCTGACGCAGAAACTCCGCGGCGGTGCGCCGGAGCGCGATGGCGTGATCCGCCTTCCCGCCGACTGCCGCGTGATCGCGGTCGCCAGCGGCAAGGGGGGCGTGGGCAAGTCGTCGCTCGCGGCGAACCTTGCGGTCGCCTTCTCGCAGTCGGGCCACACCGTCGGGGTCCTCGATGCCGATATCTACGGGCACTCGATCCCGCACGTGCTCGGGATCAAGCAGCGGCCCGTCGCGGTGGACGACCTGATCGTGCCGCCGGTCAAGGACGGGCTGAAGCTCATGTCGATCGGCTTCTTCCTCGAGACCAGCAACGAGCCGGTGATGTGGCGCGGCCCGATGCTCCATCGCGCGCTCGAGCAGTTCCTCACCGACGTCCACTGGGGCGAGATCGACGTGCTCGTCGTGGACATGCCTCCGGGAACCGGCGACGTCTCGATCTCGCTCGGGCAGCTCTTGCCGCGCGCCGAGGTCGTGGTCGTCACGACGCCGCAGAAGCTCGCGCAGGACGTTGCGGCGCGCGCCGCCGCGATGGCGCAGAAGACGAACATGCGGCTGCTCGGCGTGATCGAGAACATGTCGGGGGACGTCTTCGGAAGCGGCGGCGGCGAGGAGCTCGCGGGCGAGCTCGGGGTGCCGCTGCTCGGCACCGTGCCGCTCGACCCGGCCCTCCGCGAGCAGGGCGACGCCGGGGCGCCGGTCGTCGCGTCGCAACCCGAGGCCGATTCGGCGCAGGCGATCCTGGAGATCGCGCGGGAGATCGAGGCGCTCCGCCGCGAGCGCGGCGGCATCGTCAAGTCGCTGCCGCTCGTCGGCTGACCTGCCGGTGGCCGCGGCCGCCTTCTTCGACCTCGACCGCACGCTCCTGCGGCGCTCCTCCGCCCTCGCTCTCGCCGGCTCCTTCCACGAGCGCGGCATGATCTCGCGCTGGCAGATGCTCCGTGCCGCCGGCTGGCAGCTCCTCTTCGTCGCCCGCGGCGCGAGCCACGAGGCCGTCCAGCGCGCGGCCGAGGACGGGCTGCACGTGCTCGCCGGCTACACGCCCGAGCAGCTGCGCGATCTCGTCGCGGAGGCGATGGAACCCGTGCTCCGGCCGCTCGTCTACGCGGAGCCGCTGCGGCTCGTGGAACAGCATCGTTCGCGCGGCGAGCCCGTCTACATCGTCTCGGCCACGCTGCAGGAGATCGTGGAGGCGATCGCGGAGGATCTCGGCTTCGACGGGGGGCTGGGCACGACGTGCGAGGTCGTCGACGGCAGGTACACGGGCCGTGCGGTCCGTGCTCTTCACGCCGGGGCGAAGGCGGAGTGCCTCCGCGAGGTCGCGGTCGAGGAGGGCTTCGACCTCGCCGAGTGCACGGCCTACTCGGACAGCCACACCGACCTTCCGTTCCTCGAGACCGTCGGGCATCCCGTGGCGGTGAACCCCGATCGCGCCCTGCGGCGGATCGCCTCCGAGCGGTCGTGGCCGGTGCTCGAGTTCAGGCTGCGCCATGCAGCGTGAAGAGGGCCTCGAGCGGCTGCGCGCCCTCGGCTTCGGTGCCGCCGACGCGGAGGAGCTGTGGCAGCACTTCGACGGCGCCGAGCGGCGCGGGAAGCAGGGCCACGGCTACGCGCGCATCCCGTGGCTCGAGGGGCTCGAAGGCTACGACCCGGCCGCCGAGCCGCAGCTCCTCGAGCAGGAGGAGGGCTTCGAGCGCTGGCACGGCGGCGGCGCGATCGGCTACCTCGTGCTCGGCCGGGCGGTCCGCGCGCAGCTCGAGCGGCCGCCCGCGCACGCCCGGCTCGTCGTCTGCGAGCGGACGTTTCCGACCGGGATGCTCGGCCACCACGTCCGCCGGCTCGCGGAAGGTGGCCTGGTGGGGGTGCTGACCGCTACGTCGCCGCGACGCCTGGGCCATCCGGCCGGCGGGCCGAAGCTCGCGGGAACGAATCCGCTCGCGATCGGGATCCCGAGCGCCGGAGGCGACCCCGTCGTCGTGGACGCCTCGATGGGCGCCGTCACGTGGGGCGACGTCGTCGCCGGGCTCGCGGCGGAGGAGGAGCTAGTCCCGTTCGGCGGCGAGCAGGCGCACAAGGCGTTCGCGCTCGCGGTCGGGCTGCAGCTCCTCGTGGACTCGCTCGTGCGCGACGAGGGCCACGGCGCGGTGCTGCTCGTCGCGCGGCCCGAGTCCGATCCGGTGCCGGCGCTGCGCGAGCTCGCCGCCGGCGTTCGGCTGCCGGGCGACCGCTAGCGGGGAAAGCGCGGATCGTCGCGGATCGAGGCGAAGTCCTCGTCCGTCTGCGCGAGCTCGAGCAGGCGCGGCTCGGCGGCCACGGCCGCGGTGAGATGCTCGATCGCCTCGTCCGGCTTACCGCCCAGCGCCTCTGCGCAGGCGAGGTTGTAGAGAGTGGATCCGTTCCCGGGCTTCGCCTCGAGCGCCTCGCGCAGCAGCCGCTCTGCTTCGTCGTAGCGTCCCGCGCGCAGATGCGGGAAGGCGACGAACTCGTACTCCCAGGACGACACCTCGTGCGGCACCCCCGGCTTGCCGCCCACCGCCAGCACCGCGGCGTCGTCCGTCAGCGCCACCGCGCCGCGCCGCACCGACGGGTCGCGGACGAAGACGAGCTGCCCCGGGCCGAGCTCGTGCTCGTCGCCGTCGACGGTGAACCGCAGGCGGCCGCGCAGGACGAGGTAGATCTCCTGGTGCTCGAGGCGCTGCTCGGTGTGCTCCTCCACGACCTGGCCGCTCGCTCCGGGCGTGTACGCGTTCGTGCCGAAGGCCCGGATCCCGAAGTGCCGGCGCACCGGGCGCCAGACGAAGCCGTCCTGCATCTCGACGGCGTCCAGCTCGTCGACGTGGACGATAGAAATGGTCACGGGGACAGGTTCCCGACTTTCGCAGAGCGGTGTCGCGGGAAGTAAAGGCAGGAACCTGTCCCCGTGGCGATCAAATGAGCTCCCGGAAACGCGGGTCGTCGCGGAGCGGGTCGAGATCGGTGTCCTCGCGGAAGTACTCGGCGGAGTCTCCGTCGGCGTCGAGCTCCTTCGCCCGGCGCAGGTGCGCGAAGGCCGCATCCGTGTTGCCGGCCTGGGCCTCGAAGCAGCCCGCGTTGTAGTGCGTGGGCCAGTAGCTCGGCTTCTCCGCGATCAGCCGGCTCATGATCGCCCGCGCCTCGTCGAGCCGTCCCGACTCCGCGTACCCGACGGCCAGGGCGAAGGAGTCCCAGCCGCCCGCGTTGAAGGCCTCGCCGACGGTGCCGCCGACCGCGAAGACGAGTGTGCCGTCCTCCTCCGCCGTCGCCGTCCGGAAGACCTCGGGCGGGACGAAGACGAGCGTGCCGGCGGGAGCGTCCGCCGTCTCCTCGCCCACCGTGAAGGTCGCGCGACCGCGCACGACGGCGTAGAGCTCCTCGTTGCCGCTGTCCTCCTCGTGCGGCGGAATCAGCTGCCCGCCCGCGTCGGCGATCCAGGCGTTGACGCCGGCCGGCTGGAAGCCGAGCACGTGGCGGACGGGGATGAGACTGCTGCCGCGGTGCGGGGCCCGCTCGACCTCGTCGAGCGTGAGGATCGTGTACGACTCGCTCACTCGCTCGCCTCCCGCAGCGCCTCGAGCACGACGGGATCGATCTCTTGGTCGCCGTCCACCCGCTCCTCGAGGTTCTCGACTCCCGCCCAGGCGGCGAGGGAGTCGTGCCCGAGCCCGGCGAGCCTCTCTTGTACCTCGGCCCGCAATTCGCCGTCGAGCGGCAGCCAGTCCTCGCGCGGGGTGACCTCGAACAGGCGGCGGTGGAGGCCGTAGATGCGCCGCAGCTCCTCGATCGGCCGCTCGTGATCGTCGACGCGAAGATCGACGAGCGTGTCGGAAAGTCCCGCGTAGCCGCCGTCCTTCTGCACGACGATCAGCGCCGCCGACTGCTGGCCGCGCCGGTCGCCGCCGGCGGCCTGCGCCGCGGCGAGGCATTCGATCAGGCGCTGCACGAGCGGGAGGTCGGCCTTCGCCTCGAACGTCGTCGCGAGCGCCGCGACCGTCTCCTCGCCGACGAGGATGTTCCCCTGCGCGGCGTAGCCCGGCCCGGTGCGGCCGCCGGCCCAGTCGAAGCACTCCTCGCCGGTGTACGTAGCAGAGCGGCCGTCGGAGTCCACGATCCCGAGCTGCCGCTGCGCGCGGCCCTCGTCGGCGCTCGTCAGCCGCTCCACCGCTTCCCCGGCCGAGAGCCCTTCGCCCAGGAGCGCGAGGCCGTCGGGGCCGTAGCGCGGGTTGACGTACGACTGGGTGGCGACGGCGCCGACCTCCGCCTCGGCGAAGGGACAGAGCGCGCCGACGGCGAGGAACTTCGACTGCACCGCGACGCCCCACTGTCTCGCCACGAGGTCGCAGCCGACGATCGAGTAGGTCGCGACGAGCGGACCTTGTAACACTGTGTTACTAGCCATAGGTCAGCTCGGTCAGGTCGAGCTCGAGCAGGTCGCGACGCTCCTCCGGCACGAGCACCGCGGCGACCTCGGGTCGCGCGAGCGCGGCGCGTATCTCCTCCGGCGACGACGCGCGGACGACGACGGGACGGCCCGCCTCGAACGCCTCGGCGATCGAGCCGAGCTCGCCGACGCCCTCGAGGACGAGCGCCTCGTCGACGGGCAGCGCAGGATCGCCTTCGACCGCGAGCTCCGGCACCCGCTTGCCGCTCCCGCCCCACCAGCGCTCCCTCATACGGTGACGGAGCCGCCGGGCTCGAGCTCCTCGATCTCGACGTCCGGCGCGAGCTCCCGCAGCTGCGACGGACGCCCGACGAGCGGCGGGAACGTGCCGTAGTGGCAGGGGACGCAGCGCTTCACGCCGAGCAGCTCGAGCGCGAGAGCCGCTTCCTCGGGGCCCATCGTGTAGTGGTCGCCGATGGGGAGCACCGCGAGATCGGGCGAGTAGAGCCGGCCGATCAGCTGCATGTCGCCGAAGACGCACGTGTCGCCCGCAAAATAGACGCTCTTGCCCTCGGCGCGGACGACGATTCCGCACGGCTCGCCCATGTAGGCGCCGTCGTTGTTCGAGCTCGAGTGGTGCGCGTTGGTGAGGGTGAAGCGGACGTCGTCGACCGCAACGGTTCCACCCTTGTTCGGGTCGAGGACGTTCTCGAGGCCCTGCTTGCCCTGTAGCCAGTCGGCGAGCTCGACCGGCGCGATGACGGTGCAGCCGTGCTGCTTGGCGAGCTCGACCGTGTCGCCGACGTGATCGCCGTGACCGTGGGTGAGCGCGATCACGTCGACCCGCTCGGGCGTCACCTCGCTCTCCGGGCACTTTGGATTGCCGTTGAGGAAGGGGTCGATGTAGACGCGCTTGCCGTCCGCGTCGAGGCGGAAAGTGGAGTGTCCGAGCCATGTGAGTTCCATGGCGCGAGCCTACTGAGGAAGGACCGTCCGATGCCGCCGTGAACCTGTACCCGTGGGTTCGCGGCTCCTGCCCCTGGTGCTCGCGACGGCCGCTCTGGCGGCCGGGGGCGTGGGCCTCGGCGGGCTCGCTCTCTGGCTGGGGCTCATTGCCGTGCCGGCAGCCGCCTCGGCGGTCTTCGTCGCGGTCAGCGACACGCTCGAGGGGCGGCCGGCGCTCCTGCGCGCGATCACGAGCGGGGTCGCGCTCGGGCTCGTCGTCCTCGCCTGCGCGGTGCGCGCGAGCACGCCCACGGGGGCCTCGCCGTCGCCGCTCGCGACCTGGGGCCTCCTCCTCGCGCTCTTCGCCTACGCGATCCCGCTCGTCGCCTGGGTCTTCGAGCCGGTGCGCGTCCCGAGCCGGACGCAACCGCAGCGGCGCCTACGCCCGGCCGAGGTCGACGAGCTTCTCTCCCGCGCCGCGTAGGCGGGAGGCGGCACCCCGCCGTCGCAGGGTGCCGCCGTGGGTCGTCCTGGCTAGTGTGAGATGTGGAAGGAAACGACGCGGCTCGTCGACACGCCGGCAGTCAGGGGCTCCCCCTCCTTCGAAGCGCGTACGAATACGGCCAGCAACCGCTGGTGTCGGCTGACGGGGAAACCGCCCTGCCGCTTCTCCGCGATCGTCACCTTGCCGTTCGCGTCCGTATGCACCGACGGTCCGGCGAACTGGTTGTACGGGATGGGCGTCGCGAAGACGACTGCGCCTTGCACGGGCCGACCGCCACAGGCCGTGATCTGGATGTTGAGCCGGATCGTGCGGCTCCTCCGTGTCACGGCAGGGGAGACCGTCGCCTGGGTGACCGCGAGGCGGCCCGGCGGAGTGAGGCTGGCGATCGGGATCGTGCCGGTGCCGGGCGGGCACCCTCCCGACGCGACGATCGCCGTCGGTGACGACGTCGCCTTGGCGCTGCCGCTGGCGTTCCTCGCCGTCACCGTTACGCGCAGCGTGTGGCCGACGTCGGCCTCGGTCAGCGTGTAGATCTTTCCGGTTGCTCCGATTGCGGCACACCCATTCCCGGTCGCGTCGCAGCGGCTCCAGGTGAACGAGAACGAGGTCGGGGCGTTACTCCATGTCCCTCGGGTGGCCGTCAGCGTCTGTCCCGCCTCGGCTGTCCCGGAGATGGTCGGCAGTGTCTTGTTCTTGGGGACTGCGGTTACTGCGGCTGAGCCGTTGTCCGGCTGACCGAAGACGGCGCCGAGCACGACGCCGACGACGACAGCCAGAAGAATTCCCAGCCTGGTGCGCGTGAGGTGACTCCCTGGCATGACCGGCTCCTTTGCATCGAGATTCCCTGGCGGGGCTTCTTACCCGTCCGAGATCAGACGCATGTAAGGCCGACGGTCGCCTTTTCAGATCCTTTTCAGAGCGGGAGCGCGCTCGTCGCGTGCCGCGCGAGGTCGATCAGCGGCTGGACGGCGAAGAGCGAACCGACCGAGACGACGAACGCGGCGCCGACCGCGACGTGGAGCAAGGTCTCCCGGGCCGGCGCGCCGCCGCTCACGGCGACGCCTCCGCCGGCCTGCAGCCGCAGCTCCTCGGAGGGGCGCATGTACATCGCCCGCACGATCGCGAGGTAGTAGTAGAGGCTGACGAGCGTCGCGACCACGCCGACGATCACGAGCCAGACCCAGCCGTGGTCGTACGCGGCGGCGAAGACGTAGAACTTGCCGACGAACCCGCCGCCGAGCGGCAGGCCCGCGAAGCTGAAGACGAAGAACCACATCGCGACGCCGAGAAACGGCCGCTCCCAGCCGAAGCCGGCGAGGTTCTCGAGCGTCACGGGCACGCCGAGCTCGCGTTCGCGGGCCGCGACGATCGCGAACGAGCCGAAGGCGGCCGCGGAGTAGGGGATGAGGTAGTACATGAGCGCCCGCCCGCCGAGCGCGCTGCCGGAGCTGAGCCCGATCAGCATGAAGCCGGCCTGTGCGATCGCGGAGTACGCGAGGATCCGCTTGACGTTCGTCTGGACGAGCGCCGCGAGATTTCCGATCGCGAGCGAAACGGTTGCGACGATCGCGAAGCCCCAGCTCCAGAGGTGCTCCTCCTGCGGGAACGCCGTGACCATGACGCGGAACGCGAGCAGGAGCGCAGCGACCTTCGTCGCCGCCGACATCCATGCGGTCACCGTCGTCGGCGCGCCCTCGTAGACGTCCGGCGTCCACATGTGGAACGGCGCTGCCGACATCTTGAAGCCGAGCCCCGCGATGATCAGCGCGATGCCGGTGACGAGGAACCAGTCGCCGGTCAGCCCGTGCGCGGCGGTCGCCTTCGCGATGCCGGAGAACGTGATCGCCCCGGTGGCGCCGTACACGAGCGCGGAGCCGAACAGCAGCGCGCCGGCGCCGAATGAGCCGACGATCAGGTACTTCAGGCCTGCCTCGAGCGACCCCTCGAGGTCGTAGTCGATGGCGCACATCACGTACAGCGCGATCGAGAACCACTCGAGCGAGAGGAACATCACCATCAGGTTCGCCGCACCGACGAAGAACGCCATGCCGGCCGCCGAGGCGAGCAGCAGCGCGAAGAACTCCGCCACGTGGTCGTCGCGGTGCCTCGGGTCGGTGTCGCCTCTCCAGCCGGGGACGTGCTCGAAGCCGAGCAGCGTCGTCGCGAGCCCGACGGCACAGAGGATGACCTGGCCGAGCGCGGTCCAGCGGTCGCGGTAGAAGGCGCCGGCCGCGATCGTGTGGCCGTCCGCGCTGTCGACGTAGAGCCAGATCGCGAGGACGACCCCGGCCGTGAAGCCGGCGACTGCGAGCCCCGCCCCGGCGAGCCGGCGCGCGGCGCGGGGCACGAGCACCGCGCAGAGGAGCGCGGCGAACGCAGCGCCGATGAGCGCGAGGATCGGACTGAGCCCGAACCAGTCGATCGGCGGCGTGCTGAGGGTTGCCGCGACAAGCGTCACTTGAACTGGCTCCTCACGGTCGCCGCCGGGCTCGGGCCGAAGAACGAGTGGTGGCTGATCCCCGCCGGCCAGAGCGAGAGCGCGAGCAGCACGCCCACCAGCGGGACGATGAGGGAGAGCTCCGCGGGCCGCAGGTCGAGAGCAGCGTCGGAGACCGTCGAGCCGCGCGCCTCGTGCAGCACGGCCGAGATCAGCCGCAGCATGTACATCGCCGCGAGCACGATCGCGGCGGCGCCGATCACCGCCCACCACCACGCACGCTGGAAGACGCCGGCGAGGATCAGGAACTCGCCCGCGAAGTTCGCCGAGCCGGGCACGGCGAGCGAGATGATGCCGACCGTCATCAGCAGGGTCGCGAGCGCGGGTCTCCCCTTCGCCAGCCCGCCGAGCAGGCGGAACTCGCCGGTCGTCGTCCGCCGCTCGACCGCGCCGGCGATCAGGAAGAGGGAGACCGAGATCAGCCCGTGCGCGACCATCTGCAACACGGCGCCGTCGAAGCCGAGGTCACGGCCGGCGAACAGGCCGAGCGCGATCAGCCCCGATTGCGCGAGCGACGAGTACGCGACGACGCCCCGGAAGTCCGCGGAGCGGAACGCGAGCAGCGACCCGTAGACGAGCGCCGCCGCCGCGAGCGCGAGCACCGCCGTCCGGTAGAAGGACGTCGCGTCGGGGAACTTCGGGATCGCGATCCGCAGCATCCCGTAGAGCCCCGCCTTCGCGACCACGCCCGAGAGCACGGCCGCAACCTCGGGCGGCGCCTCGCGGTAGGCGTCGGGCAGCCAGCCGTGGAACGGGAAGAGCGGCGCCTTGATCACGAAGGCGACCATGAACCCGAGGAAGAGCCACCGGCTCGCGCTCGTCGGGCCGTCCACGAGGTCGAACGTCCCCGCCTGGAGGCCGTAGACGACGATCGCGGCGAGCATCAGCAGCGAGCCCGCCATCGTGTAGATGACGAACTTGACCGTCGCCTCCATCCGCCGCGCACCGCCCCAGACGCCGATCAGGATGTAGAGCGGGATCAGCATCGCCTCGAAGAAGGCGTAGAAGAGGAGCAGGTCCTGCGACTCGAAGACGCCGACCGTCGCGCCCGTCAGGAGCAGCATCAGCCCGAAATAGGCGCGCGCACGGTCGCGGCCGACCCAGAAGCCGTAGCCGGTGCACGCGGCCATCCCGACCACGGTCAGACCGACGAGCCAGACCGAGAAGCCGTAGACCCCGACGTGGTAGGAGACGCCGAGGTCGCCGAACCAGTTCGCGCGCTCGGACATCTGGAGCCCCGGCTGGGAGAAGTCGAAGCGTGCCACCTGCTCCGTCCAGAACCCGACCTCTGCGAACGAGAAGAGCAGCGCGAGCGCCCCGCTCGTATGGCGTGAGAGCGGCAGCAGCCAGATCAGGAGGGCGCCGCCGATCGGCAGCCAGATCAGGATCGAGGTGAGCGAAGAGGCACTCATCGCGCGATCAGGAAGGCGAGGACGACGGCCGCGGCCCCGGCCGCGAGGAGGAGGACGTAGGTGCGCACGATCCCCGTCTGGAGCCGGCGCACGAGGCCGCCCGTCTCGAGCGTCGCGTCGCCGAGGTCGGTACCGGTCTGGAGCACGACGGGCTCCTCGAACTCGCGCCGCAGGCCGTCCGAGATCGCGACCGCGGGGCCGTAGAAGATCCGGTCGTACAAGGCGTCGAAGTAGAACTTGTTCTCGAGCAGCCGCCGCCAGAACGGCGCCGCGGGAACCGCGAGCCGCCGCTCGGAGTAGATCGCCCACGCGACCGCGATCCCCGCGAGGCCGACGAGCACCGTCACCGCGGAGGTGAAGTACTCCTGACTGTCCGAGGGCACCGCGGCTGCGAGCGTCGGCGCCACCGGGGAGAGCCAGTTCGTGATCGGCGTCCAGAACGGCGAGTACTGGATCCAGCCGGCGAACGTCGCCAACAGAGCGAGGATCCCGACCGGGGCGAGCATCGTGAGCGCGCCCTCACGGCCGTGGTGGTCGTGGTAGTGCTCGCGCACGAACGGGCTCGGCTCGCCCGGGAAGACGAGGAACCAGAGCCGGAACGTGTACAGGCCGGTGAGGAACGCCCCCGCGATCCCGCAGACCCAGAAGATCCAGCCGTACCAGGTGCCGAGCGCGGCCGCCGACGCGATGATCGGGTCCTTCGAGAAGAAGCCGCTGAAGGGCGGGATCCCGACGAGGGCGAGGGCGCCCGCGAGAAAGCACCACTTCGTGTACGGCATCACCTTCCCGAGCCCGCGCATGTTGCGGATGTCCTGCTCGCCGGCGAGCGCGTGGATCGCGAGGCCCGCGGTCATGAACAGCAGCGCCTTGAAGAAGGCGTGCGTCATGAGGTGGAACATCCCGTTCGAGTACGCGCCGACCCCGACCCCGACGAACATGTAGCCGATCTGCGACATGGTCGAGTAGGCGATGACGCGCTTGATGTCGACCTGGACGAGCGCGATCAGGCCGGCGACGAGGAGCGTCAGCGCGCCGGCGCCGGCGGCGATCAGCTCGATCGTCCGCGCCTGCTCGAAGATGACGTGCGTGCGGGCGATGAGGTAGACGCCGGCTGTCACCATCGTCGCCGCGTGGATGAGGGCGCTGACGGGCGTCGGGCCCTCCATCGCGTCGGGGAGCCACGTCTGGAGCGGGATCTGCGCGGACTTCGCGACCGCGCCGCCGAGCAACCCGAGGGCGACGAGGTTCGTCGCCGTGGAGGAGAGATGCGTGTTGAGCACGCCGAACGAGAGCGAGTTCGTGTGCGCGATCAGGATGAAGAAGGCGAGCGCCATCGTCGCGTCGCCGAACGCATTCATCACGAACGCCTTCTTCGCCGCCGCCACCGCGCTCGGCCGCTCGTGCCAGAAGCCGATCAGGAGGTAGGACGAGAGCCCGACGAGCCCCCAGCCGATCAGCAGCATGAGCAGGTTCCCGCCCTCGACGAGCAGCAGCATCGAGAAGACGAAGAACGCCATGTACGCGAAGTAGCGCCGCTCCTCGTCGTCGCCGTCCATGTAGCCGATCGAGTAGAGGACGATCAGCCCGCCGACGCCGGCGACGATCAACATCATCATCGTGCTCAGCGGGTCGACGAGCAGCTCGAGGCCGACCTTGAAGTGGCCCGACTGGAGCCACGTCCACGCGGTCGTGAGTTCGCCGCGGCCGACCCCATGGCTGACTCCGGTGGGCTGCGACCGGACGCCGAAGAAGGCCCAGACCGCGCCGCCGAAGGCGACGAAGCAACTCGTGGTGGCGATCCAGGCGGCGGCGACCCGCGGGATCGAGGTCCCGCAGAGCGTGATCAGGATCGTGGCCGAGAGCGGCGCGAGCAGGCAGAGCCAGGCGCCGTAGGTCATCGCGGTCATCCGCGCAGCTCCGAGAGCGTGTCGACGTCGAGCGAGAGCCGGCGCCGGTTGAGCGCGACGACGAGCCCGAGCCCGACGCAGACCTCCGAGGCGGCGACGGCCATCACGCCGAGCGCGAAGATCTGCCCCGCGCCGTTGTGCCAGTGGCGGGAGAGCGCGATCAGCGCGAGGTTGCCCGCGTTCAGCATCAGCTCGAGCGAGAGCAGCACGACGAGCGTGTTGCGGCGGATGAGGACGCCGAGTGCGCCGATCCCGAACAGGAAGGCGGCGACGGCGACGTACCAGGCGACGCCCGGGCCGAGCACTACGGCACCAGCTCCATCTCCGGCTCGCGCTCCTGCGCGGTCGGCACCGGATCGGCGCGCCTCGTGTGCGCGCCGAGGATCACGCCTCCGACCGCGGCGACGAGCAGGACGATCGAGGTGATCTCGAACGCGAACAGGTGGTCGACGAGGAAGATGCGCCCGATCCAGGCGGGCGTCCCGAACTCGGCGCCGACCCTGGCGGTGTGCGAGAGGCTTCCGCCCGCCTGCAGCCCGATCACGACGACGATCTCCACGAGCAGCGCGCCGGCGGCCGCGATTGCGCAGATCGTCTGCCACCCCGGCCCGCCCGACCACGGCGTCTCGTGCCGCGGCCCGACGTAGGCGATCACGAACAGGAACATGACGACGACGGCGCCCGCGTAGACGAGCACCTGCGCCGCCGCGACGAACTCCGCCGAGAGCAGCAGGTACATGACCGCGAGCGAGGCGAGGTTCCCGATCAGCGCGAGCGCCGAGTAGAACGGGTTCGAGAACGAGATCACGGCGACTCCCGCCGCGAGGCACGAGAACCCGGCCACGACCCAGACGATCCAGACGAGGACGTTCCCGGCCGACGAGGCGACGACGAGGCTGGTCACGAGTCGCTCTTGTAGAAGGGGATCGGCGTGTCGTACAGGTCGCGGTCGGCGACCGGAACCTGCTTCACCGGCGGGGTGAGGAGCATGTCCTTCGTGTAGATCTGGTCGTCGCGGTTGTGCTCCGAGATCTCGAACTCGTTGCCGAGCGTGATCGCGTCGAACGGGCAGGCGAGCTCGCAGTAGCCGCAGAAGATGCAGCGGCTGAGGTTGATCTCGTAGATCCGCGCATACCGCTCGCCGGCCGAGACGCGGTTGTCCGGTGTGTTCTCGGCGGCGACGACCCGGATGCAGTCGGCCGGGCACGCGGCCGCGCAGAGCGAGCAGCCGACGCACTTCTCGAGCCCGTTCTCGTGCCGCCAGAGCCGGTGCCGGCCGCGAAAGCGCGGGTAGACCGGCCGCTTGTACTCGGGGTACTGCTGCGTGATCGGCTTCTTGAAGATCTGCTTGAAGGTGACGCCAAAGCCCTTCAGCGACTCGACAGGCTGCGGGCTCATCCGCCGAACCCCACGACGAGGGCTGCGGTGACGACGGCGTTCAGTGTCGCGACCGGCAGGAGCACCTTCCAGCCGAAGCGCATCAGCTGGTCGTAGCGGAGGCGCGGCAGCGTCGTCCGCAGCCAGATGAAGACGAAGAGGACGGCCAGCAGCTTGAGGATGAACCAGATCGGCCCGAGGTCCCACGGCCCGTGCCAGCCCGCGAAGAACAGCGTCACCATCAGGCCCGAGAGTGTGATCAGGTTCACGTACTCGGCCATCTGGAACAGGCCCCAGCGCATCCCGGAGTACTCGGTGTGGTAGCCGGCGACGAGCTCCTGCTCGGCCTCCGGCAGGTCGAACGGCGCGCGGCTCGTCTCGGCGACGCCGCCGACGAAGAAGATCAGCAGCCCGATGAACTGCGGGATCGCGTACGGGAGGAACGAGCCCTGGCGCGAGACGATCTCCGGCAGGTTGAGCGAGCGGCCGAGGATCACGACCCCGAGCACGCTCAGCGCGAGCGACACCTCGTACGAGACGAGCTGGGCGCAGGTGCGCATCGAGCCGAGGATCGAGAACTTCGACTCCGACGCCCAGCCGCCGACGATGAAGCCGTAGATCCCGACCGAGCCGAGCGCGAAGATCGCGATCAGGCCGATCGAGACGTTCGCGATCTCCCCGTTGACGTGCCAGCCGTTCACCGTCCAGCCGGGGCCCCACGGGATGAAGGCGAAGGCGGCGAGCGCGGTGAACGCCGAGACGACCGGGGCGAGGATGTAGGGGAGGTCGATCGCAGCCTCCGGCGAGAACGCCTCCTTGCGGACGAGCTTCACGAGGTCGGCGATCGGCTGCAGGAGCCCGAACTTGCCGGCGCGGTTCGGGCCGAAGCGAAGCTGCATCCGGCCCATCAGCTTCCGCTCGATCAGGGTCAGGTAGGCGAAGAGGCCGAGGAGCAGGTTGATGATGATCACCGCCTCGATGAGCGCGATCCACCACGGCTCCTGGCTCACGCGGTCACCTCCTCGGCGACCTTCTCGATCTCGACGATGCCGCCGAGTCCGTTCGCGTGCTCGATCGCGACGCGCGCGACGCCCGCGCGCAGGCGCCGGTTCACGCGCGCGGGCAGCGTGATCGCGCTGCCGTTGGAGCCGACGGTGACGAGGTCTCCGGTCGCGATCTTTCGCCTCCGGGCATCGTCGGCCGAGAGCTCGAGCTCGGGCTGCGGCCGCTGGAACTGGAGCTCGGCGACGCGCTCGACGGCGGCGCCGGAGAAGAGCGGCTTGTAGGCGACGAGCCGGATCTCGCCGCGGCGCGCCTTCGGCTCGGTCGCCGGCAGCGCCGCGCGGGAGACGTGCTCCTGTGCCTCGGGATACCCGCGCAGCGGTGCCCGCTCGCCGACCTCGCCGAACGTGAGCCCGCCGTAGACCCGGTCCGAGACCTCGGCGAAGACGGCTGCGGCGTACGGCGCGACGTCGACGCCGAAGCGCGCGGCGAGATCCGCGATCCACTCGAGCTCGTCCGGGCAAGGCGGCTCCACCGTGCGGCGCAGGCGTTGCAGCCGGCCCTCGAGGTTGACGAAGGTGCCGTCGCGCTCGAGGTAGCTCGTGCCCGGCAGGACGAGGTCGGCCCAGCCGGCGGAGAGGCCGCCGAACATGGAGGTGACGATCGTCGCGTCGGCCTGCTCGGCGAGGGCTCGGACGTTCTCGTCCGCGGCGGCCTCGTCGCCGGAGACGACGAGCAGCCCGATCGACTCGAGCTCCGCGCCCTCCTCGTCGCAGCACGCCGCCCAGGCGTCGGCGACGCCGCGGCCGTTCGGCGTCTCCGGGAGGTAGAAGGCGCCGCAGCCCTCACGCCCGGCGAGCCCGAGCTTCTCCGCGAGCTGCGCGACCGTCGCGCCGCCGCGGCCGCCGGGCCCCGACCAGACGAGGACGACCCGCTCCGCCTCGGCGAGGGCCGGGTCGCCGGCGTCGTCCAAGATCCGGGCGCCATTGCGGCGCGCCGCCTTGACCCAGAGGTCGACGACCGGCGCCCGCTCCACGACCGGCACGTCCCCGAGTACGACGACCGCGTCGGCGTCGCGGATCGCGGACAGCGGGAGCCGGTAGGCGTCGAGCCCGCCCGAGATCTCCTCCGGCAGCGTCGCCTGGTGGGAGTCGAGCCCGACCCGCAGGAGCTTCGCGAGCGCGTACGCCTGCTCCACCGTCTCGGAGCCGGAGAGGACGGTCACGATCCGCCCGCGCGCCGCCCGCAGCAGCCGCTCGGCCTCGTCGAGCGCCTGCTCCCACGAGATCGCCTCGAGCCCGCGCCGCCGGACGCGCTGGAGCGGCTGCGCGAGCCGGTCCTCCGCGCGCAGGTGTGTGAAGGCGAAGCGGCCCTTGTCGCAGATCCAGCCCTCGTCGATCTCCGGGTGGTTGCGGGAGAGGATCCGCTTGACGTTCCCCTCGCGCACGGTCGCGTTGACGTTGCAGCCGACCGGGCAGAGCCCGCAGACGGTCGGCACGTCGACGATCTCCCACGGCCGTCCCTCGAAGCGGTACTGCGTCGGGAGCAGCGCGCCCACCGGGCAGAGCTCGGTCACGTTGCCGGTGAACGCGCCCGTATAGGGCAGGTCCTCGAAGGTCGTGATCACGGACAGCGCGCCGCGGTTGGCGGCGATGAGCTGCAGGTCCTCGGAGACGCTCTCGCTGAAGCGCGTGCAGCGGTAGCAGAGGATGCAGCGCTCGCGGTCGAGCGCGATCGTGGGCGAGATCGGGATCGGCTTCTCGAAGGTGAGCTTGTCGTAGCTCATCCGCGTGTTGCCGGGCCCGTAGCGGAAGGTGAGGTCCTGCAGCGGGCACTCGCCGCCCTTGTCGCAGACCGGGCAGTCGAGCGGGTGGTTGACGAGGAGGAACTCGAGCGTTCCCTTCTGTCCCGCCGCGGACTTCTCGGAGGTGCGCGCCGTCTTGACGACCATCCCGTCCTGCGCGGTGAGCGTGCAGGCGGTCTGGAGCTTCGGCATCCCTTCGACCTCGACGAGGCACATGCGGCAGGCGCCGACCGGCGCGCCGAGGCGCGGCTCGTAACAGAAGACGGGGATCTCGACCCCCGCCGCGAGCGCGGTCTCGACGATCCCGGTGCCCTTCGGGACGTGGACGTCGCGCTCGTCGATCGTGACCCGGACGAGCTCGGTACTCATACGAGTGCCTCCTGCCCCGCGGGCGTGTGCGCGTGCTGGTCGGACGGTGCGACGATCCCGTCGAGCGACGACGAGCCCTCGAACGGGCAGCCCCCGTGCTCGATGTGCGCGACGAACTCGTCGCGCCACTTGTCGAGGTAGCTCGCCACCGGGTAGACCGCGAACTCGCCGAGCGCACAGAGGACCTTGCCGAGGATGTTGTCGCCGACCGAGTCGAGCAGCTCGAGGTCCGCGAGCGTCGCGGTGCCGTTCTCGATCGACTCGAGGATCTGCACCATCCAGCGCGTCCCGACGCGGCACGGCGTGCACTTGCCGCACGACTCGTGCGCGTAGAACTTCGTCGAGCGGAGGGCGAGCTGCACCATGCAGCAGCGGTCGTCGACGACGATCAGCGAGGCCGCGCCGAAGAACGTCCCGATCGCGCCGAGCGAGTCGTAGTCGAGCGGCACGTCGATCTGGTCGGGCGTCAGCGCAGGCACGGACGAGCCGCCCGGGATGACGGCCTTCAGCTCGCGGCCGGCGGCGATCCCGCCGGCGTGCTCGTAGATCAGCTCCCGCATCGGCGTCCCGAGGTCGAGCTCGTAGTTGCCGGGCCGCACCACGTTGCCCGAGACGGAGAAGATCGCGGTGCCGGGCGAGCTCGGCACGCCGGTCTTGGCGAACTCCGCGGCGCCCATCTCCAGGATCATCGGGACGGTCGCGATCGTGCAGACGTTGTTGATCTGAGTCGGCGCGGCGTAGAGACCCTGGATCGGCGGGAACGGGGGCCGCGGCCGCGGCTGGCCGCGCTTGCCCTCGAGCGACTCGAGCAGGGCGGTCTCCTCGCCGCAGATGTATGCCCCGGCTCCGCGGTGGACGGTGATCGTGACGTCGCCGAAGATCCCCGCCTCGCGCGCCTCGTCGACGGCGGCGGCGAGGATCTCGTACTCCGTGAGGTACTCGCCGCGGATGTAGATGAAGACGTCGGTCGACTCGATCGCGTGCGCGGCGATGAGGCAGCCCTCGATCAGCCGGTGCGGCACCTTCGCCATCACCTCGCGGTCCTTGAACGCGCCCGGCTCCGACTCGTCGGCGTTGACGACGAGGTACTTCGGCTTCGGGCTCTTGCGGTCGATGAGCGACGCCTTGCGGCCCATCGGGAACCCGGCGCCGCCGCGCCCACGCAGGTTCGCCGCCTGGAGCTCCTCGATCAGCGCGTCGGACGTCATGGCGCGCGCCTTCTCGACGCCGCGGTAGCCGCCGATCGCGCGGTACTCGTCGAGCCGCCTCAGGTCGTGCTCGTCCGTGCCCGCGAGGAGGACTTCGTGGACCTCAGCCATCGAGCTCCTCGAGGATCTCGGGCACCGTCTCGGCCCGGACGTGCTGGCGATAGCGGTCGTCGACCGCGACCACGGTCGCGTAGCCGCAGCCGCCGAGGCACTCGACGGCGCGGAGCGTGATCTCGCCGTCGGGCGTCGTCTCGCCGGCCCTGACGCCGAGCTCCGACTCGAACGCCTCGAGCACCTGCTGCGCCCCGCAGAGCGCGCACGGGAGGTTCGTGCAGACCTCGATCGTGTGCTTCCCGACGGGTTCGAGGTGGAGCATGTCGTAGAAGGTGGCGATCGAATAGCAGTAGGCCGGTGTGAGCTCGAGCGCGTCGGCCGTCTCCTCGATCGCCCGGCGTGACAGCCAGCCGTGCCGCTCCTGCGCGAGCCGCAGCGCCGGCAGCACGGCCGAGCGCGACCCCTCCGGATAGCGTGCGCGCATCTCCTGTACCTCGTCGAAGAACGTCATCGGTCCGTGTCTCCCATCACGGCGTCGAGCGAGCCGACGACCGCGATCAGGTCGGCGACGAGCACCTCGTGGAGGCAGGTCGCCGTCGCCTCGAGCGCGACGAAGGACGGCGCCCGGAAGTGCACGCGCCACGGCTTCGGGCCGCCGTCGGAGACGAGGTAGCAGCCCGATTCCCCGCGCGGCGACTCGACCGCGACGTAGATCTCGCCCTCGGGCACGCGGAACCCCTCGGTGACGATCTTGAAGTGGTGGATGAGCGACTCCATCGACGTGTGGAGCTCCTCGCGCGGCGGCAGCACGACCTTGCGGTCGTCGGCGATCCACGGCTGCCCCTCCATCCGCTCGAGCCGGTCGAGGCACTGGCGGACGATCTTCGTCGACTCCGCCATCTCGTCCATCCGCACGCGATAGCGGTCGTAGACGTCGCCGTTGGGATAGATCGGCACCTGGAAGTCGACCTGCTCGTAGTGGAGGTACGGCTGGTCTCGCCGCAGGTCCCAGTCGACGCCCGAGGCGCGCAGGTTCGGGCCGGTCTGCCCGAGCGCGATCGCGTCCTGCGCCGAGAGCGCCCCGATCCCCTGCGTTCGTTCGAGCCAGATCCCGTTGCGGTGGAGGATGTCGCGGTAGTCGTCGAGCGCGTGCGGCATCCACTCGACGAACTTGCGGCATTCGGCGAAGAAGCCGCTCGGGATGTCCTCCGCGAGCCCGCCGACCTGGAAGTAGCGGGTGTGCATCCGCTGACCCGTCACCAGCTCGAACAGGTCGAGGATCATCTCCCGCTCGCGGAAGCAGTACCAGAACATCGAGATCGCACCCAGCTCCAGCGCAGACGTTCCGAGGAAGACGAGGTGCGAGTGGATGCGGTTGAGCTCGCAGAGGAGCATCCGCATCCAGGTCGCCTTCGTGGGCACCTCGAGGCCGAGCAGCTGCTCGACCGCGAGCACGAAGACGAGCTCGTTGTTCTGGTAGCCGACGTAGTCGATCCGCTCGGGGAAGGTGATGCACTTCCAGTACGTCTTCGACTCCATCGACTTCTCGAAGCCGGTGTGGAGGTAGCCGACGACCGCCTCGACGCCGACGACCTCCTCGCCCTGGAGGTCGACGATGAGGCGCAGGACGCCGTGCGTGGACGGGTGGTTCGGGCCGAAATTGACCCGGAGGACGTCCTCGCTCTCGGGCAGGTCGTCGGGGACGTCGAGGATCGTCGGCACGCGCGCCGGGATCCGCGAGCCCTCGTATTGCCCATCGGCGACGACCGGCCAGCGGCGCGACTTCGGTGGCATCGTGAGGCTCACTCCCGCTCCCGCCGCCGGCTCCGCTCTCTGATGAGCTCCGTCAAGCCTACGCTCATTGCTCGTCGCTGAAGCGGACGGGCTCGCCGCCGATCGGGTAGTCCTTGCGCAGCGGGTGGCCCTCCCAGTCCTCGGGCATCAGGAGCCGCTCGAGGTTCGGATGGTCGTCGAAGACGATCCCCATCAGGTCGAACTGCTCCCGCTCGTGCCAGTCGCAGGTCGGCCAGACCGGGACGACGCTCGGCACGTGCTCACCGTCGTCGACCCAGCACTGGAACCGCACGCGCGGCGCGCCCTGCCGCAGCGCGAGCAGGTGGTAGCTGACCGAGAACCGCTTCGGCTTCACCTCGGGGAGCGCCTGGAGCCCCTGCGTCATCGGGTGCATGAGGTCGCGGCCGGTCGAGGTGCCGATGTAGCCGGAGACGCCCTTGCCGCCCCAGCTCAGGTAGTCGGTCGCCACCACGTCGACGCACATCTCGAAGCCGAGCTCGTCGCGCGCGTGCTCGCAGGCCTCGCGGATCCGCGCCGTCTCGACCGTCACGGTCGGCATCTCGGGCCCGTCCCGGTGCGAGACGTAGCCGGGCACCCGCGCCCACTCGGTCACTGTCTCTGCTCCCGGCTCCGGCACAGCCGGCGCCTCCGCTCCTTGGTGAGCTCCGGCAGGCCTACGCTCACGTGGCCACTCCCACGCGCTCGTACGCCGGCGGCACGCCGGCCATGTGCGCCTCGTGCAGGCGGATGATCCCCTCCATCAGCGCCTCGGGCCGGGGCGGGCAGAACGGGACGTAGATGTCGACCGGGACGATTCGGTCGACGCCCTGGAGGATGGTGTAGTTGTTGAACATCCCGCCGGAGCTTGCGCAGGCGCCCATCGCGATCACCCACTTCGGCTCGAGCATCTGGTCGTAGATCTGGCGCAGCGGCTCGGCCATCTTGTGCGCGACCCGGCCCGAGACGATGAGCAGGTCGGCCTGGCGCGGCGAGGAGCGGAACGCCTCCATCCCGAAGCGGGCGATGTCGTATCGCGCCGAGACGATCGACATCATCTCGATCGCGCAGCAGGCAAGCCCGAACGTGTCGGGCCACATCGACTTCGTCTGCGCCCAGCGCACGGCTTTCTCGAGCGTCGTCAGCCCGAGCGCGCGCTCGAGCTCCTCGACCCCGAGGTCCTCCTCGAAGCGGGACGGCCCCTTCGTCGGCCAGAGCAGCCGCTCCGACTGGAGCCCGTAGTCGCGCAGACGCGTCGGATCGTCAGCCACGAGGCGTCACCAGTTGAGGGCCCCCTTGCGCCAGATGTACACGTAGGCGACGAGGAGGATGAGGATGAAGAAGGCGAGCTCCGCAAAGCCGAACCAGCCGAGGGCGTGCAGCTGTACCGCGAGCGGATAGAGGAAGACGATCTCGATGTCGAAGACGATGAAGAGCATCGCCGTCAGGTAGAAGCTGACGCTGAAGCGCTGGTGCGGCAGCGGCCCGGTCGAGACCCCGGACTCGAACGGGACCCTGCGGGCGCGCGTCCGGCGCGCCGGGCGCTGCGAGAACTTGAACGACATCCACATCATCGAGCTCGGAATGACGAGCGCGAGGACGCCGTAGATCAGGAATGGCAGCCAGCTGTCGAGCATCTACTCCCGCCTCCGCTTACCCCAGCGACGGCTGACGTTATCAACGGGGTCCGGGCTGCACTTGCGGGTACCGAATCGCCGTAGCGAAGCCTGCAGCGACTGTTACAAAGTCGCCTCCGCGGCGGAGAGTGCGCGACCGGGTGGGCGGGACGCACGTTGCTACGATGGGACCGATGGAGATCCAGGAGCGCACCGAGAGCATCGTCTCGCTGACGCCTGCGGCGGCGGCGAAGATCCGCGACCTGATGGCCGGCGAGGAAGACGTTTCGGTCCTGCGTGTCGCGATCGAGGGCGGCGGGTGCTCCGGCTTCCAGTACGTCCTCGGCTTCGACCGCGGCGCCCAGGAGGGCGACCACGAGTTCGAGTGCGAGGGCGTCGCCGTCGTGGTCGATCCCTTCAGTGCCCCGTATTTGATGGGCGCGCAGGTCGACTACCTCGAGACGATCCAGGAGTCCGGGTTCAAGATCGAGAACCCGAACGCCGTCGCCTCGTGCGGCTGCGGCCACTCGTTCCAGGTGGCCGAGGGCGAAGCGCCCGGGGACGCAGCCGGCGGTTGCGGCTCTGCTTGCTCTCACTGACGCGCAGGCGCGTCAGTGATGGCTGCGCCCACTGACGCTCTCTCACCTCACCCGACGAGCTCGACGAAGCGCGGGTCCTCGCGCAACGACGCGAAGTCGTCGTCCTCCCGCGCCTGCTCCTTGTACCTCTCCCACTTGGCGACCGACTCGGCGAGGGCCGTGAGGGCGGCCTCGTCGTTGCCGAGCAGCGACTCCATGCAGGCGACGTTGTAGAGCAGGTACGCGTTGCCGGGGTACGTCTCGAGCGCGCGCTTCGTCGTCTCGAGAGCGGCGGCGTAGTCCTCGGCCCGGTACGCATCCCAGAAGCCGGTCGCCGACGCCGCCGGCGTGAGCCGGTACGCGTGGTTTCGAGGTCCGCCGGCCGCGAGGATGATCGTCTCGTCCGACGTGGCCGTCGCCTCCCGGAGCACCCCGGGGTCGCGGACGAAGATCACCGTCCCCTGCGGGGCGTCGATCTCGTCGCCGTCCACCGTGAAGGCCGCGGAGCCCTGCACGACGACGTAGAGCTCCTCGTGCATGTCGCCGCCGGGGCCCGCCTCGTGGTGCCACCGGACGATCTCCTCGCCGGCCTTGCGCTGGTAGATCGCGTTGACGCCGAAGGCGCCTATGTCGAGATCCTCGCGGAGCTGCACGCGGCCACGGTCGTCCTCGGCTGCGGCGAGCCGTTCGCCGAGGGAGACGACGCCGTATCCGGTCTGAGTCGCAACCATCCTGTCCTCCTCAGTAGGGGTGACGCCGCGGCTGCGCGGAGCCGCGACGCGTGGTCTTCGTGGGCGAGTCGGGCGAAGTGCGGGTCTGCCGGGTACGTGACGGGCCTCCTCCTTGATGTCAAGTATCTTGATGTCAAGAGACTAGCAGCCAAGGTATCTTGACGTCAAGAGAAATTTGATGGACACTTCGGCTGTGGCCAGACCGAGGAAGAGCGAGCGAGATCACGTCGACAGCTTTCTCGAGGGGATCGGCGCCGATCTCCCTTCGGACCTCGACCTGACGGTCGAGGGAATCGTCGAGCGCGTGCAGGGCATCAACCGGCGGATCAAGCGCATGCACGAGGAGACGCTCGATCAACTCGGCCTCACCTTCAGCGACTGGCACGTGCTGACGGTGTTGCGCTGGACGGGCGAGCCGTACCGCCGTTCCGCGGGCGAGCTCGCGCGACGCGTGGAGCTGACGAGCGGCGCGATGACGAGCCGGCTCGACGCCCTCGAGAAGGAGGGCCTCGTACGCCGCGTGCGCGATCCCGAGGACCGGCGCAGCGTGCTCGTCGAGCTGACGGCGAAGGGCCGCGAGAAGCACGACCAGGGGATGGGCATCCAGGGTCAGAAGGAGGCGCTGCTCGCAGATGCCCTGACCGAGCGCGAGAAGGAGCACCTCAACTCGCTCCTGCGCCGCGTGATGATCACGCTCGAGGCGCGGTATCCCGGAAAGCACGACTAGAGTCGCATTCAGTCATGCGCGTTGCGGTCGTCGGATCGGGGCCGGCCGGCTTCTATGCCGCGGGTGCGCTGCTGTCCGCCGACCCGCCCGTCGAGGTCGACATGATCGAGCGGCTGCCCACGCCGTGGGGGCTCGTGCGGCTCGGCGTGGCGCCCGACCATCCCAAGCTGAAGTCGGTCTCACGTGCGTTCGAGCGGATCGCCGAGCAGCCGGGCTTCCGCTTTCTCGGCAACGTCGAGGTGGGCCGCGACCTCCGGCACGAGGATCTCGTCGGCCTCTACGACGCGGTCGTCTACGCCGTCGGCGCGCAGACCGACCGCCGCCTCGGCATCCCCGGCGAGGACCTGCCCGGCTCGTGGCCGGCCACGGAATTCGTCGCCTGGTACAACGGCCACCCCGACTACCAGCAGCTCCATTTCGACCTGAACGTCGAGCGCGCGGTCGTGATCGGGGTCGGGAACGTCGCGCTCGACATCGCGCGGATGCTCGCTCTCACGGACGAGGAGCTCGCGCCGACGGACGCGACCGATGCCTCGATCGAGGCCATCGCAAGCTCGTCGCTCGAGGAGATCGTCGTCGTCGGGCGGCGCGGGCCGGCGCAGGCCGCGTTCACGACGCCGGAGCTGCAGGAGATGGGCGAGCTCGCCGGCGCCGACGTGATCGTCGATCCCGCCGACCTCGAGGGAGCCCTGCCGCACGACACGAATTCCGAGCGCAACCTCGCCGTGCTGCACGAGCTCGCGGCGCGCGAGCCCGAGGGCAAGCCGCGCCGCGTCGTCTTCCGCTTCCTCCGCTCGCCGGTCGCCCTCCTCGGTGAGGAGCGGGTCGAGGGGATCGAGCTCGTCCGCAACGAGCTCGACGCGAACGAGCGGGCGGTGGCGACCGACGAGCACGAGACCCTCCCGTGCGGGCTCGTCTTCCGCAGTGTCGGCTATCGCGGCGTCGCGCTGCCCGGCGTCCCGTTCGACGAGCGCAGCGGCACGATCTCGAACGAGGCGGGACGGGTCGAGCCGGGCGTCTACGTCGCGGGCTGGATCAAGCGCGGCCCGACCGGCGTGATCGGCACGAACAAGAAGGACGCGACCGAGACCGTCGAACACCTGCTCGAGGACGTCGCCTCCCGTCGGCTCGAGGCCAAGCCGCACACGACGGCCGCCGCGGTCGACGCGCTTCTCGCGGAGCGTGGTGTGCGCGTCGTGGAGTACGACGGCTGGTGCGCCATCGACGAGGCGGAGCGGGCCGCCGGAGAGAAGAGCGGCCGCCCGCGCGTCAAGCTCTGCTCCTGGGACGAGCTCCTGGCCGCCGCCGAGCGCGTCGCGACGGGCGGCGGCGGGGGCTAGTCCCCCGATCGGGTGGCATCGATCTCGCAGCTCGCGCCGATTCACCGGACATGGAGCCGCTCGTCGTCGAATGCCTCCAGTGCGGGAGCTCACGGGTCGCGCGTCGTGACCGGTTCAAGCACTTCGAGGCGCCCGAGTGCCCGGAGTGCGGCTACCTCGGCTGGGCTCCCGTGCTCGAGCTGACCGAGGCCGAGCGCCGCGCGTCGCGCGAGCAGGCGCGCTCCGAGCGCCGGCTTCCGTCGGTCGCGTAGTTACCCGCGGCGGCAGCCGCCCGCGCTTGCCTACACTCGCCTGGATGGCGAAGGCCGAGGAGCAGCGCGAGCTCTGGGGCGGCGAGACCGCGAAGGCGGTCGCGAACTTCCCCGTCTCGGGCGAGCCGATCCCGGCACCCGTGGCGCGCTGGCTCGGCCGGATCAAGGGCGCCGCCGCGCGCGTCAACGCCGACCTCGGACTGCTCGACCGCGACAAGGCCGACCGGATCGCGGCGGCCGCTGCGCGGATCGCCGACGGCGGGCTCGACGACCAGTTCCCGATCGACGTCTTCCAGACCGGCTCGGGCACGTCCTCGAACATGAACGCGAACGAGGTGATCGCGGCGCTCGCCGGCGAGGACGTGCACGCGAACGACGAAGTCAACATGGGGCAGTCCTCGAACGACGTCTTCCCGTCGGCCGTGCACCTCGCGGCGCTCGACGAGATCACGCACGATCTGCTGCCCGCGCTCGAGCAGCTCGCCGGCTCGCTCGAGACGAAGGCGCGGGAGTTCGACGACGTCGTCAAGTCGGGGCGGACCCATTGGATGGACGCGGTGCCGGTCACGCTCGGCCAGGAGTTCGCCGGCTACGCGGCACAGGTGCGGCAGGGGATCGCCCGCGTCCAGGACGCGCTGCCGCGTCTGGGCCAGATCCCGCTCGGCGGCACCGCCACCGGAACCGGCCTCAACACGCATCCCGAGTTCGCCGGGCGTGTGCGCGAGATCCTGGCCGAGGACACCGGCCTCGAGATCTCGGCTCCGGCCGACCCGTTCGAGGCGCAGGCCGCGCGCGACGGAATCGTCGAGGTGTCCGGCGCGCTCAAGACGCTCGCCGTCTCGCTCACCAAGATCGCGAACGACGTCCGCTTCCTTGGCTCTGGGCCGCGCGCGGGCCTCGCCGAGATCGCGCTGCCGGAGTTGCAGAAGGGCAGCTCGATCATGCCGGGCAAGGTCAACCCGGTCATGCCCGAGGTCGTGACGCAGGTCGCGGCGCAGGTGATCGGGAACGACGCGGCGATCTCGATCGGCGGCATGCAGGGCCACTTCGAGCTGAACGTGTTCGTCCCACTGCTGGCTCGCAACGTCCTCGACTCCGTGAAGCTGCTGTCGAGCGCGAGCCGCCTCTTCGCCGAGAAGTGCGTGGACGGGATCGAGGCGAACCGCGAGAACTGCGAGCGCTACGCCGAGCTGACCCTCTCCGCGGCGACCGCGCTCAACCCCTACATCGGCTACGACCGCGCCACCGAGATCGTCAAGGAAGCGGCCGCGTCCGGCCGCTCGCTGCGCGAGGTCGCCCGGGAGAAGGGCGTCGAGGAGTCGGTGCTCGACGAGGCGCTCGACTACCGCGCGATGGCCAAGCCGCACGGCTAGGCCCGATCCCTCGTTCGAGAGCCGTTGTTCCGTTGACCGTGCGGCCGTTGGCGGCCAAAGTGAGAACTTGTCCCACCTAGATAGACGTTTGCGAGCGTGCGGCGGATCTGAGATCGTTCCGACGGTCTCAGGGGGTCTGTGTACCCACAACCACCCAGCGAAGGGGGGCAATCTGACATGAGGTATCGCAACCTGGGCCTGCTGCTCGGCCTGGCGTTCGTCGCGGTCGCGGTCGTCGGGACTGCTTCGGCGGCAAGTGGCTCGAACTCGTCCTCGATCCCCGTGATCAGCGACTCGCAGCTTCAGGCGGAGTTCACGACCGTCGGCGGTCTCACCGGCGGTGCAGCTCCGGAGCCCGGCACGATCCGGACGATCCCGCATTGGTTCGGCACGACGACGAACCCCGGGGACGGCGTCACGTACGGCTACAACATGGTCGGCGCCGACCCGAACGGCTGTTCCGGCTCGGCCTGCGACGTGACGATTCAGGCCGACATCACGCCGGTCATCGTCAACATCAAGTTCGGCGGTCAGATCTGGACGTTCGATCCGACTGCGTCGCTCACCGGCGGCAACTCGGTCGTCGACGGAGTGCTCGCCTCGCCGCAGTTCGAGACGAACGACTACGGCACCACCTCGGCTGCGACGGTTCCCGCCTGTGGTGCGAGTACGGCCAAGTGCAAAGGCGCCGGCGGCAACCTCTCACAGGACGATGCCGGCAATCCGCTCCAGCTCGAAGACGCCACGATGCGGGCGCAGTTCAACCAGACGGGCGCGAGCAACTACCACGTCAGGCTGAGCCCGCATGTCATGCCGGCGGTGACGATCAACGTGCCCACCAACCACGGCACCCTGATCGAGAGCGGCCGCGGCGTGGTCGCTGCGCAGGTCGACATCGGCTGGTGGTCGTCGCAGATCAAGAACCTCGAGACGAAGGCCGACCCGACGCATCTGCCGATCTACCTGACCAACAACGTCATGAACTACATCGGCGCTCCGGGCAACTGCTGCGTGATCGGCTTCCACGGGACCATTCCCGTCGGTCTCGGCTACGGGAGTGGCAACTCGAACGGCGGCGCGAAGCTTCAGACCTTCGCGTGGGCGTCGTGGGTGAAGCCGGGGTTCTACGCACGCCCGGACGGAGGTACCGACTGGGCGCTCCAGGACATCCATGCGCTCAGCCATGAGATCGCCGAGTGGGGCGACGACCCGTTCGTGAACAACTGGGTCCAGCCGTGGCTGACCCCGACCGCCCCGCAGTACGGGTGCACCAACATCCTCGAGACCGGTGATCCGGTCGTGGCGATCGGCTTCTCAATGGGCACGAACACGACCGACCAGACGCAGAACCCCTGGACGAGCCCCACGAACCACACTCCGTCGGTGAGTTACGACGGCACGTACCACCCGGAGGACGAGGTGTTCCTGCCGTGGTTCATGCGGACGGCACCGAACACG
>DASSZE010000008.1:0-11684 GCA_035713675.1 Gaiellaceae bacterium
GTCGCCTTCGGGCCGGAAAGCTCCTGCCAGACGAAGAAGCCCGCGACGACGGCCGCGATCACGAAGACCGCCGCGAGAAGCCAGGGCCAGATCGGGCGGTCGCCGCCGCCGCGCTCCTCGTGCACCTCCTCCTCCACGACAGGAGGCCGTGTGACCGCCGCGGACGGAGCGATCATCGTCGCGGCGGTTGCGGCCGTTGCGCCGGTGTCCGGACGGCTCAGAACCTGCGTGGCGGCGTCGACCGTGGTCGCAGCGACGGGCGCGCCGCGGGTCACGCGCTCGAGATCGCCCTCCATCTCGTCGGCGCTCTGGTAGCGCTCGTCGGGATCCTTCGCGAGCGCGCGCAGGATGACCATGTCGAGCTCGGGTGGGATGTCCGAGCGCAGCTCCGACGGCTTCTGGGGCGTCGCCGAGAGGTGCTTCATCGCGATCTCGACCGGCGTATCGCCCTCGAACGGCGTCTTGCCGGTCAGGAGCTCGTAGAGGACGACGCCGAGCGAGTAGAGGTCGGAGCGCTGGTCGACCTCGCCGCCGCGCGCCTGTTCCGGGGACAGGTACTGCGCCGTGCCGACGATCGAGCCGGTCTCGGTCATCTGGCTGGTGCCCGCGCGCGCGATCCCGAAGTCCGTGACCTTGACACGCCCCTCGCGGTCGACGAGGACGTTGTGCGGCTTGATGTCGCGGTGCACGATGCCGTGGCGGTGCGCGAAGCGCAGGGCGGAGAGGATCTGGCGCGCGTACTCGACGGCGACCCGCACCGGCGCCTGGCCGTGGCCGACGATCAGCTCCTTGAGCGTGCGGCCGTCGAGGTACTCCATCGCGATGTAGTAGGTGTCCTCGGCCTCGCCGCGGTCGTAGATCGAGACGATGTTCGGATGGTTGAGCGCGGCCGCGTTCTTCGCCTCGCGCCGGAACCGCTCGATGAACTGGTCGTCGTTCGCGTGGCGGCCGTTGAGGATCTTGATCGCGACCCGGCGGCCCAGTTCCTGATCCTCGGCGAGATACACGTCCGCCATTCCGCCGGCGCCGAGCTTGCGCACGATCCGGTAGCGCCCGTCGAAGAGCGTGTCGATGAGAGAGTCGCTTACCGCCACGGCCGGCTAAAGGGTAAAGGGAAGGTCACCGGTGCAGGAGTTTTTCGAGGAGATCCTTCGCGATCGGCGCCGCGACCGAAGCTCCGAAGCCGTTCGGCTGCTTCTCGACGACGACCGCGACGACGTAGCGCGGGTTGTCGGCAGGAGCGAAGCAGACGAACCAGGCGTCGTAGACGAGCCCGAGCCCGATCTCCGCTGTGCCCGTCTTGCCGGCGACCTTGAGGCTCGGAGGGAAGATCCCCGCGGCCGTCCCGCCCTGGACGACGAGCTGCATCATCTGGTTCAGGTCGGCGGCGGTCTGGGGCTTGAGCACGCGGCCGAGCATCTGCGGCGTCGTCGACGACACCGTCGAGCCGTCGGGCGCCACGATCTTCTGCACGAGGTATGGCTTCGGCTGGAGGCCCTTGTCCGCGATCGTTGCCCCGACGAGCGCCATCTGGAGCGGCGTCGCGAGCATGTTGAACTGCCCGAACGCGAGCCGGCCGGGGTCGATCTGCGAGTCGCTCGTGGGCTTCCAGAGCTTCCCGTTCTTGTACAGCCCTGACGCGAGGCTCTGGTTCGGCGGCGTATCGAGCGGCGGCAGCGAATAGAAGCCGAACCGCTTCGCGTAGTCGAGGATCTTCAGGCCGCCGATCTGCTTGCCGACGTTGCAGAAGACCGAGTTGATCGAATGCTCGAAGCCCTGCGCGAGGGAGACGGTGCCGAATGCCTCAGGCCCGCTCTGGTCGGGGTTGCCGGCGTTCGAGACGTGCCGGCCGTATTCGATGCAGTAGCCGGGGTCGTTGAACTGCGAGCTCGGCGTGAAGGCCCCCGAGTCGAGCGCGGCCGCGGCGGTCACCATCTTGAACGTCGAGCCCGGCGGATAGAGCCCCGCCGTCGCGTTGTTCACGAGCGCGGAGGCGTCGCCGCACGTGCCCTTGATCCGACCGATCTTCGCCCAGCCGCCCGGCTGGTTGATCAGGTTCGCGTTGTAGGTGGGCGAGGAGGCCATCGCCACGACCGCGCCGGTCTTCGTGTCGAGCACCACGACCGCTCCGCAGCGGCCGGCCAGGTCATTGAGCGCGGCCCGCTGGATCGCGGGACGGAGCGTGAGGATCACGTTGTCGCCCTTCACCGTCTGGCCGCCGAGGCGGTTGAGCTCCTCCTTGAAGGTGTTGCTGAGGTTCGTGTTCGCGCCGGTCAGGTAGTCGTCGAGCGACGACTCGAGCCCGGTCGTCGTGCCGGCCGCCGTCGAGTACCCGAGCACCTGCGGCGCGAGGTCGCCGCCCGGATAGATCCGCGTGAAGGTCGTGATCCCGTGCTTGCGGTGCCGCCGGTTCGCGGCGAGGACAGTGCCGTCGGCGGCCAGGATCTTGCCACGGTTCACGGTGAGCCGCGCGACGAGCTGGATCGCGTTGTTCTGTCGGTCGGCGAGGTCGCCGACTGCCCAGGTCTGCCAGTAGGTGGTCGAGACGATCAGCACCGCGAGGAGGATCAGGGCTGCGACGGAGACGTGCGTGATCTGCTTGTTCACGCGCCGGCCTCCTGGCGGTTCGCCCGGTGCGAGACGAGGAGCAGCCCCGCGACGAGCAGGAAGTTGGCGACGATGCTCGACCCTCCGTACGAGACGAACGGGAGCGTGATTCCCGTCAGCGGGATGACCCGCGTGATCCCGCCGACGATGACGAACGTCTGGAACGCGAAGCCGAAGCTGAGGCCGGCGGCGAGCAGCTTCGAGAAGCCGTCGCTCGCCGCCAGCGCGATCCGGAAGCCGCGCAGGACGAAGGCCATGTAGAGCAGCAGCAGCGCCGCGACGCCGACGAGCCCGAGCTCCTGGGCGAGCGCCGAGTAGATGAAGTCGGTGTTCAGGTCGGGTATCACCTGGCCGCCGCCCGTCGACGTGAAGATCCCGTGACCGAGCCCGGTGCCGCCGAAGCCGCCGTGGCCGAGCGAGTAGAGCGACTGGACGAGCTGGTAGCTCTGGCAGTCTTGCCGCAGCGCCATGTGGCCGCTGAGCGGGCAGTAGATCTTGTGCTGCGACCACGGCGTGAGCCAGTTCTGCACCCGCTCCTGCACGTGCGGTGTCAGGTACGAGAGCGCATACGCGCCGACGAGGAACAGCCCGAGTGCGGCGGCGACGAACGAGATACGCGCTGTCGCGATGTAGAGCATCGCGAGGAAGATCCCGTAGTAGAGGAGCGCGCTCCCGAGGTCGTTCGTCGCGAAGAGGACGAGCATCGCCCCGCCCCAGATCACGAGCAGCGGTCCCCAGTCCTTCAACCGCCCCTGCGCGAGCAGCTCCCGCTTCTCGCGGAGGTAGGCGGCGAGGAAGACGATCAGCGCGATCTTGCCGAGCTCGCCGGGCTGGAACTGCAGCGAGCCGAAGTGGATCCAGAGACGCGAGCCGTTGATCGTCTCGCCGATCACAGGCAGCGCGGGCAGGAAGAGCAGCGCGATCGCCGTGACGCCGAAGACGTACTTGTAGCGCTCGAGCGCGCGGAAGTCCTTGTGCAGCCAGAGGAGCGTCGCCGAGAACGCCGCGACGCCGATCACGATCCAGATCCCCTGGCGGAACGCGTCGTTCTGCCCGAGACGGTAGATCTCCGTCAACCCGATCGCCGTCAGCAGGGCGGCCATCGGGAGCATGTACGGGTCGGCGAGCGGGACGGTGAACCGCGCGACCACGTGCGCGACGAGATAGAGGCCGAAGAAGAAGACCGCGTAGCCGAGCGAGCCGCCCGAGATCTGCGAGCGCTCCGCGATGTAGACGGTGGCGAAGCCGATCGCCGTCAGGAGGCCGACGGTGAGGAGCGCGGCGAGCTCGCGGTTGCGGAGGGTCAGCGGAGGAGCCCCCAGACGAGCAGCGCAACGGCGATCGCGAGCAGGGTGAGTGCGATCAGGACGAACCGCACGCGCCGCGCGTCGGCGACCGGCTTCGGCCCGGCCCGGGCGGGCGCGTGCTCGTCGGGCAGCTCGCCCGGCCCGACGACCATGGTGTCGCCTGCCTGGAGCTGCCGCTCGTCGTACTCGCGCGTCTGCTCGTCGGGCTCCGTCTCCGGCGCCGTGATCGCCGGCATCGCGACCGTGTCCTCGGCGCCGATGCCCGTCTCCGAGACGATGCAGAAGGCGACGGCGGTGATGTTGTCCTCGCCGCCTCCCCGGTTCGCGGCTGCGACGAGCGACTCGACCGCCTGCTGGAGATCGTGGCGGTTGCGGTGCACGAGCTCGAGGATCTCCTCGTCGTCGACCATGTCGGTGAGCCCGTCGGAGCAGATGAGGAAGACGTCGCCGTCCTCGGCCTCGATGGTGAAACCGTCGACGTCGACGTCGGGATCGGTTCCGACCGCGCGCGTGATCACGCTGCGCTGCGGGTGCGACTGCGCCTCCTCGGCCGAGAGCTTGCCGCTCTTCTGGAGCTCGTTCACGAGCGAGTGGTCGTCGGTGAGCTGCTCCATCCGCTCGTCGCGCACGAGGTAGGCGCGCGAGTCGCCGACGTGCCCGATCGCGACCGTCATCCCCTCGACGAGCGCGACCGTCATCGTCGTGCCCATGCCCGAGGCCGAGGGGTCGGTCGAGGCGCGGTCGTAGATGCGGCGGTTGGCCTCCTGGATCAGGGCGTCGATCTTCTCGAGGCCCTCGCGCCCGTCGGAGTCGCCGCCCTCGAGGGCCGATGCCGCGAGTCGCGACGCGACCTCACCGGCCTGCGCGCCGCCCATACCGTCGGCGACGGCGAAGAGCGGCGGCGCGACGACGTAGTTGTCCTCGTTCCGGCGCCGCCGGCGCCCGGTGTCGCTCGCGACCGCGTACTGCCCGACGGGCATCGCTACGCCGCCTCCACGCGCAGGTCCGTCTCGCCGACGCGCAGGACGTCGCCGGGGTCGAGCCGCTGCGCGCCCGTGACGCGGGAGCCGTTGACGTACGTGCCGTTCGTCGACTCGAGATCCTGCACCCAGAGAGCGTCGCCGCGCGCCTCGATCCGCGCGTGCCGGGCCGAGGCGAAGTCGTCGCCGGTGAGGACGAGGTCGTTCTGGCCGCCGCGCCCCACGGTCACCGGCGCCGAGTTGACGGGGAACTCGTCTCCCTCGTCGAGACTCGGGCTGCGCTGGACGACGAGCAGGAACGAGCGGCGCGACGGGCCGCGGCCCAGGCCGGCGGCGGCCGCGGCCTGCGGCGACAGGATCATGCTGTCCTGGCTCGGCGCCGCCCGCTGCCCGCGTCCCGCCGAGCGGATGACGCGGATGACGAAGAGATAGAGCAGGACGAGAAAGGCGATCTTGAGGGCGAGGAGCACCTCCGCGACCGTCGTCGAGGCGAGGACCGGCACGAAGCTCCTATTCCCGCTCGGTCGAGAAGGTGACCGTCGTCTCGCCGACCGTGAAGCGCGAGCCGTCGCCGAGTCGCGCGCGCTGCACGCGGCGGCCGTCCACCTCCGTCCCGTTCGTAGAGCCGAGGTCGACGAGCCAGTACGTCGATCCCTCCTGCACGATCTCGGCGTGGCGCCGGGAGATGTTCGGATCCTCGATCTGGACGTCTACGTCGCGCGACCGGCCGAGCACCGAGCGCTTCTTGTCGAGGATGCGCCGCTGGCCGTTCCAGCGCAGCACCGCGACCTCGCGCTCGACTCCGAGGTCGGCGAGGGACGCGGCCTCGGTCGGCTGCGTCCTCGGCTTGTAGATCATGGTCGCGCCCGGCGGGGCGGCCTCGGCAGGCGCCTCGGCGGCCTGTTCGCCGCTGCGGCCGTACTGCGCCATCCGCGTCGCGATCCCGAACTCGCCGACGCCGAGATCCTCGTCGGTCTCGAACAGGATCCGCGGCGGTGTGAGCAGCGCGTAGTTCTCCCGCTGCGCGTGCTCGGAGAGGTACTCCTCGAGCTCCGACACGAGCGAGTTCTCGTAGCCCTCGAACTGCTTGCGGTCGCCGGGCGAGAGGTAGATCGTGTACTCGTTCGGGACGTAGACGTTCCGCACCGACGCCGAGCGGTGGTCGTCCATCTCCTTCGCGAGCTTGCGCGCGAGCTCGACGGGCTGGACGTTCGTGCGGAAGGCGCGGCCGAAAACGCCCTCGAAGATCCTCTCCAGTCGTTGCTCGATCGCCCGCAGCACCATCAGCTCGCGGGTGAGGGTACCCCCAGGTCAGGCGCACGAAGCGCGGTACACGTCGCGATCGCCCACGCGCAGAGGACGAGCGGGACCGCGGCCGCGCCCGGGACCGCCGCGACGGTGAGGACGAGCATCGCCGCGCCGAGGCCGGCCGCTCCCCAGCGCCCGCGCGCCTGCGCGTAGGGAAGCGCGGCGGCGACGAGCGAGAGAGCCGCGGCCTCGATCAACAGCGCCGGGTGCGCCGCGGCCGCGTGGACGAGCGATCCGGCGACGTCGAGCGGCCCGCGCGCTCCGTCGATGCCGAGGCTGCGCGGCGCGGCGCCGGCGACGAGCGGGAGGGAGGCGTGACGGATCCCGGCGGAGAGCGCGGCGGTCAGCACCCCGAGCGCGACGACGAGCGCGCGTCGCACCGTCCCCCGCACCCAGCTCGCGGCGAGCGGCAGGAGGCCGATCGCGGCGATCGGCGCGAGCAGCGGGCCGAGAGCGAAGAGCAGGCCGGTGCGCGGCTCCCGCCAGGTCACGAGCAGCCAGGCTGCGGCGAGCGCGGCGTAGAGGAGCGCGAGCCCGAGCGAGATGTTGCCGAGCGGGAAGAACGGCACCGCGAGGGCGAGCGCGAGTCCCGCCCGGTCCCGGAACAGCGTGACCGCCGCGGCGAGCGCCGCGAGGCCGAACGCCCAGCCGCCCGGATAGAACGGCAGGACGGCGGCGGTCCAGCCGGCGAAGAGCGCGGCGAGGCCGGCAGCGGCGGCGGCTCCGGCGTCGACGTGCGGGATCGCGAACGGAGGACGCTCGGCCGTGGAGGAGGAGGACGTCGGCCCGCGCAGGCCGGCGGCGAGCTCGCGCGCAGGCGGCCGCTTGCCGGGGCTCGTCGAGAGCGCGCGGTCGACGAGGCGCAGCAGCCGCTTCGGCAGGTCGGGGCGGAGCTCGCCGAGCGGCCGCGCGCCGGCCTCGATCGCGCGCGCCGTCTCGAGCATCGAGCCGCGCCAGAACGGGTGCCGTCCCGCTAGCGCCTCCCACAGCATCACGCCGACGGCCCAGACGTCCGACGCCGGGGTTGCCTCGCTCCCGGCCAGCCGCTCCGGCGAGATGTACGCGAGCGTCCCGGGCACGTCCCCTTGCTCGGTCAGCGTCTCGGCCTCCGCCATCCGGGCAAGCCCGAAGTCGAGCACGCGCGCGGAGACCTGCTCGCCGTCCGCAAGCAGCACGTTCGACGGCTTGACGTCGCGGTGGAGGATCCCCGCCGCGTGAGCGTGGGCAAGGCCGTCGCACACCTGCGCACAGGCCTCGACCGCGGTCTCGTCCCGCAGGCTGCCTTCGCGCAGCGCCTCGCGGAAGGTGCGGCCGGGGACGAACTCGTACGCGATGTAGACGTGGCGGGAGTCGCGCGCGAAGCCGTACGCGCGCAGGCACGCGGGATGGCGGAGATGCGCGGCCGCCGCGGCTTCCCGCTCGGCCCGTGCCGCCGCCTTTCCCTCCCGTGCGATGATCTTGAGCGCGACCTCGAGCCCGGTCCGCTCGTCGCGGGCGAGCCACACCGAGCCCGATCCACCGCTGCCCAGCGGCCGCAGCGGCCGGTAGCGATCGAGGACGAGCTCGGAGGCGGTGAGCGCGGGGGCGGCCTCTCCCATGCTCTGCGCAGATTGGCGACGGCGTCGGACTGTCCTTCCCGGCGGGTTAGGCTTGCCCGCGGATGAGCAGCTTCGACGACGAGACGCACGTCGAGTTCTTCGACGAGACGGACGCGACGCTCGAGTCGTCGCGCCGGCCACGGCGGCGGATGCGGCCTCCGCGCACGGGCGGCCCGAAGCGGCCGTCCGCGCCGCCTCCTGGAGGGGTTGCGATCGCGCGGCTCGCAGGCTTCGTGGCGCTCGCGATCGCGATCGTCGTCGGGCTCGTCTTCTGGGTCGGCTCCTGCCAGGGCAAGAGCAAGCACGACGAGTACGCCTCCTACATGAACGACGTGCAACCGATCGCGCAGAGCTCGGCGCAGGCGGGTCAGGCGTTCGTGAACGCGCTCGGCTCGCAGACGCTCACGACGCGAGGGCTCGAGGCGAAGCTCGTGAACTGGTCGCGGCAGCAGCAGGAGGACTACGACCAGGCGCTGCGCCTCCGTCCTCCCGGGGCGCTCCAGGGAGTACACCAGCAGGTGCTCGCGACGCTGCAGCTGCGCGCGATCGCGCTGGCCGGGCTCGCCGACGCCCTCGCCCGCGCCGGCTCGAAGTCGACCACGGACGTCGCCAACTCGCTGTCGACGCAGGCCCAGACCCTGACAGCGAGCGACATCGTCTGGGCCGATCTCTTCAAGCTGCCGGCGACGGAGATGCTGACGAGGCTCGGCATCAGGGGAGTGATCGCGCCGCCGTCGCAGTTCGTCTCGAATCCCGACGTCATCAGCCCACGCTCGTTCGGGCTCGTCTACGGACGGCTGAAATCCACGACTCCGACCGGCCAGGTGACCGGCCTGCACGGGAGCGCGCTCCAGAAGACGGTTGCGGTCTCGAGCGGCGCGACCAAGGAGCTCGGCACGTCGGGCCCGACCACGGTCGACGTCGGGCCGGATCTCAAGTTCGAGGTCACGTTCCTCAACTCCGGCAACTTCCAGGAGGTGAAGGTGCCGGTCACGCTGACGGTGATCGTCTCGGGCAAGCCCGCCTTCCCGGCGAAGACCCAGCAGGTCGCGGCGGTCCTGCCGCAGCACACGACGACCGTCACGTTCGGGAACCTCCCGCTTCCGACATCGGCCTTCGGCGCCAACGCCCAGGTCCGGGTCGAGATCGGCAAGGTGCCCGGCGAGAAGCGGCTCGACAACAACACCGCCACCTATCCGGTCTTCTTCAGCCTGCCCTCGGGAGGCTAGGCCTTGAGCTCCTCGGTCGCAGGCTGGATAGCGATCGGCGCTGCCGCGCTCGCGGTCGCGGCGCTCGCGCTCGCGCTCGGCATCTGGGCGCGACTGCGCCGGGTGCGTGCGGTGCAGGAGGCAGTGCTCGGGAGCGGTAGCCGCGATCTCGTGGACTTCGCCGTCTCGCTGCAGGGCCGCATCGACGGGCTCCACCGCTCGGTCGACGAGGTGTCGGCGGCGCTCGGCCGGCTCGAGCGGCGCCTCGACGCGACGGTCTCGCGGCTCGGCGTCGTCCGGTACGACGCCTACGAGAACACGGGCGGCCACCAGTCCGCGTCGGTGGCTCTCCTCGATGCCTCCCGCACCGGCGTCGTGCTCAGCGCGATCCAGGGACGGGACTACGCGCGGATCTACATCAAGGAGCTCGACGACGGCCGCGCCGCGGTCTCGCTCTCGCCGGAGGAGCAGCAGGCCGTCGACCGCGCCATGAAATCGCCCGAGTAGCAGCCGCTTCCCGCGCTGCTACTTTTCGCCCGAGTTGCAGCACGTTCTTGTGTTGAACGCTAGTTACGAGCCGCTCAATGTGTGTACGGTGCGGCGCGCCCACGTGCTCGTGTTCAAGGGCAAGGCCGAGGTCGTGGAGAGACTGGACAAGCCGCTGCGCTCCTCGACCGGCAGCTTCATCTGGCCGCACGTGATCCGGCTGCTCCACTACGTGCGCGTGCCGCGCGCGATCCAGCGCAAGATCTCCCGCCGCGCGCTGTTCGCCCGTGACGGCTGGCGCTGCGCCTATTGCGGCACGACGAACGGCCGGCTCACGCTCGACCACATCGTCCCCAGGTCGAAGGGTGGCGAGTCGATCTGGGAGAACGTCGTCACCGCCTGCGCCCCCTGCAACCTGCGCAAGGGCGACCGGTCGCTCGAGCAGGCCGGGATGGAGCTCCGCACGTCGCCCCGTGCCCCGACGCCGACGCTCTTCATCAAGCTGGCGGCGCCGCGGATCCCGTCCGGCTGGACGCCGTACCTGCCCGCTACGGCGTAGGCGAGCTTCCGGTAGCCGGCGGGCAGCCGTTCGGGAAGCTGAACGTCAACGGCTCCTCGAGAGGGATCCACGCCGTCCCGGTTCTCCAGAGAAACCTGAACCGGACCGGGATGGCTCCCCACGTGACGCCCGTTCCCTTGCCCATACCCGTGGTGCATGCGTAGCCGCCCCTCAGGAGGAGCCAGCGGAACGATCCGGGCCGCATGTCGAACGGGTGGAAACGCTCGAGCGGCCGCTCGTCCATGCGACCCGACTGATCCTCGGACATCAACAGACGGCCGGCGTAGAAGTCCGTGTTCGACGCGGGGATGCCGAGCACCCGCACCGTGAAGCGGCCGGAGTTCCGAATCGTGATGCCGTACTCGAAAGGGCGACCCTTGCGGAAGACGATTGACTCGCCGGCCTGTCCGAGCGATGGCTTGGCGTCGAGCGGGAGTTGGGTTCCTCCGGCGAACGCGATCGGCTGATAGCTGTCGATCCAGACGACGGCGCCGATCGCGAGCCCGATGAGGGCGAGGACGGCGCCGGTGAGGATCAGGTTGCGCGGACGGCGCGCCCGCAGGAACGCGACGAGTCCCCGCCGTCGCTCGAGCCCGGCGGCCGAGCGCAGGTCGGCCGCGTACTCCTCCGGGGTCCCGAGCTCGGAGAGCTCGGTGCCGCCCGGGAGCTCTTCCAAATGAGCGCGCAGCTCCCCGAGAAGCTCGCGCCGCTGTCGCCACGGAAGGTCGCGCAGCGCGGCATCGACCCGGCGGAGATAGTCCTCCGAGGTCACGGCTCGATCAGCCTCTCGAGCGCGTCGCCGATGCGCGTCCACGCTTCCGTCCCGGTTCGCAGCTGCTCTCTGCCGACGGGTGTCACGGCGTAGTACTTGCGTGCCGGCCCGCTGTCGGAGGCCTCGAGGCGAGAGGTGAGGTGGCCCGCCTGCTCCAGCCGCCGCAGCGTCCCGTACACCGATGCGTCGCCGACGCCGTCGAGCCCCGCCTGTTCGAGCGTTGACAGGATCTCGTATCCGTAGGTCTCCCTCCGTGCGATGACCGCCAGCACCGCCAGCTCGAGCACGCCTTTGAGGAGTTGTGCCTGTTCCACACTACCGTGTTTTGCACAGTAGCACGGTTTATGAGCTAACTACAACTCGCCGCCGCCGTGGCGGGAGGCGATGCAGTCGAGCGCCCAGCCGTTCGCGGCGAGGACGATCCGCTCGGCGAGCCGGTCGGGATCGGGCCCGACCTGTTCCTGCGGCACCTCGACGACGACCTGGTGCAGAGCCGCCTCGACGGCGCCGCCGAACTCGTGCCGGTCCTCGGCGACGATCGCGAACAGCGGAACGCTCTCGCGTAGCGACGCCGCGAGCTCGTCGATCTCCGCCGGCGTGGCGTGCCTCCCGGCGAAGACGCCGAAGTTGACGCGAACCTCGATCCCGGGCTCCTCGTGCTTGCGCACGCGGATCGAGATCGCCGGTTCGTCCAGCAGTGGCCGTGACCCCATGACGCCCCTCGTTTCCCGAGAGCGCGAACCTCTAACTACCGCTCGCGCGGCTCCCAGCGAAAGCGGGAGAGCGTGAACACGAGCCCTGCGATCCCCCAGGCCGCGAGGACGGCGAGATCCTGAGGCCGCGTCCAGATGCCGTGGCC
>DASSZE010000009.1:0-16822 GCA_035713675.1 Gaiellaceae bacterium
TCCGGGAGGAGCTCCTCCGCGAGTGCGCGGACGACCGCCGGATCGAACTGCGTGCCGGCGCAGCGCCCGAGCTCGGCCAGCGCCTCCCGCCGGGTCAGCTGTTCGCCGTACGCGTGCTCCGACGTCATCGCGTCGTAGGCGTCGGCGACGAAGATGATCCGCGCGGCGAGCGGGATCCGGTCGCCGGCGAGCCTGTGCGGGTAGCCGGATCCATCCCAGCGCTCGTGGTGGTGGAGCACCCATTCCGGGACCTGCTCGACGCCGAGGCTCTCGAGCATGCGGGCGCCGATCTGCGGATGCCGCTCGAGCACGAGCCACTCCGTGTCGCTCAGCGCGCCCGGCTTGCAGAGGATCTCCTCCGGGATCGCGAGCTTGCCGAGGTCGTGGAGGTTGCCTGCGAGACGTGTGAGCTCGACCGTGGGTTCGTCCGCGCCGAGGGCCTGCGCGATCCGCGCCGCATAGTCGCCGACGCGCTGGGAGTGGCTGCCGTCGAAGGCGTCCCTCTCGTCGACGGCTCTCGCGAGGCTGGCGGCCGCCCGGTAGCGCGCGGCGCTGTCGGGCGTCTCGGCGAGCCAGTCGAGGTCGGCGTGCAGCGCCGATTCGGCCGCGTAGGCGCGAACGCGGTTCTTGCCGTCCTTCTTAGCCCGGTAGAGCGCGGTGTCGGCGAGCCGGATCAGCTCGTCGCGGGAGGAGCCCTGGGTGGGGTAGGTCGCGACGCCGGCGCTCACGGTCACGGTGCCGACGCCGTCCACCTCGAGCCTGGCGATACGCTCGACGATCGACCGCGCGACGGCCGTCGCCTGCCGCCCGTCCTGTCCCGGCAGGAGCACCGCGAACTCGTCGCCGCCCAGACGGAACGACTCGCCCCCCTGCCGCAACCGCGACGCCACCTGCCCGAGGACGAGATCGCCGACCGGATGGCCGAAATGGTCGTTGATCCTCTTCAGGTTGTCGAAGTCGACGAGGCAGAGCGCGAGCTGGTCGCCCCTCTCCTCCGCCGTGACGAGCTCGCGCTGGAGCCGTTCGTGGAAGCTGCGATGGTTCCCGAGGCCGGTCAGCGGGTCGGTGAGAGCGAGGCGCATCGCCTGCATCGCCTTGAACGTCGAGCGCTGGTAGAGGGCGATCGCGAGCAGCGGGCCGACGAGCGCGATCACGAGCAGGGGCGCGCGCTGCCAGAGCACGATCAGGGTCAGCGCCGCCGAGACCATGAAGGCGAACAGCGCCGTGGTCTGCGCGATGTTCTCCCGCGCGATGGTGAAGAAGTTCCGTCCCGAGTCGGCGGCCAGGACGGCGCTGATCAGGACGAGATTGACGGCCCAGTAGTAGACGAACCCGCACAGGACGACTCGAGCGACGAGAACCTCTGTCGAGCTCCCCTGTACGTGCTCGACCGCCAGGCCGGCCGCGAGCGCGGACAGCGCGAACATCGAGCCGTTGTAGGCGATGCGCAGCGGGGGCCGGCGCTGGAGGACCTGGACGACCGTGGGCGCGCCCGCGGCGACGATCACGCCGGCCGGCCAGCCGAGCAGGATGATGGTGGAAACCGAGAAGACGAAGCCGAGCGTGACGCCGCTGGCGCCCATCCCCTCGACCTGCACGGGGAAGCGCTCGGCCAGCGCCATGACGACGAACAGGCCCACGAGCTCCGCGATGTCGCGCGCCGAGCGCGGAGCGCTCGCGTACTCGTAGATCGCCAGGCCGAAGACGAACATGCCCGCGGCGATCACGGGCGCAGCTACGGCCAGTACACGTGGTGGGACAGCAGCGGGAGACCTCACCGCCGCTGTCCTACCGAATCCCTACGTCGAAAGTCGGTGGCTGATCACCCGACACCGTTGCCTCCCCTACGAGGTATCGCGCCGGTTGATTTACCAGCTGTACTGCGTGAACCAGCCGAAACTCCCGAGCGCCGCCGCAACCGAGGCTGCGAGAGCCAGGAGAATCACCAGGCGGAACTTCCACTCGAGCATTTGATTCCTCCAGGGATGGTCGTCAAGGACGCCAGACGATGGAATTGTGGTTGCGGCACGACGGCGCCGAAATCACCCGAAGGGGGTAACTACTCGAGCCCGGCTTCCTGCAGCGGCCTGCGGCCCCACGCGAATCGCTTCTTGTACCAGCCGCTGAGCTGGGCGAGCGCGACGCCGTAGTCCGACGACTGGATGAACCAGCCGTTGCCGACGTAGATCCCGGTGTGGAAGATCTGGGCGCCGGTCGACTTGCCGCCCTTGGTGCCGAAGAAGACCACGTCGGCGGGTTGCAGCTTCGAGAACGGGATCCGCTTCGAGCGCGGAACCTCGACGCTCATCGTGTACGTGGTGCGCCCCTTGACGGTCGAGGCGAGGCTGCCCTCGTTCGGATAGCTCTGCAGCTTGTACACGCGCCAGACGAAGCCCGAGCAGTCGTAGCCGCCGCGCGACGTGACGCCGAACTCGGTCTCGGCGCCGTCGCTCGTCCCGCCCCACACGTACGGCATCCCGATCTTGGAGAACGCGACGTTGAGGATGCGCTGCTGCCACTCGTTCAGCTGCGGCAGCTCGAACGACTGGGCGAGGCTCTGCACCTGTCCGAGCTGCCAGCTGTCGGCGAGGTAGCCGAGGCCGAGGATCTGAGCGGCCGAGTAGGCGGCTTCGGCGCGCGTCGCCGGATCCTGCGGCCGGAGCTCGAGGAAGTCCTGCGACGCCGGATGGTTGATGCGCAGGCCGAGGAGGCGCGCGACGACCTCCGTGCCGAAGCGGCCGGGCACCGCGGCGCCCGCGGCGCGCGCGCCCTGTGCGAACTCCTTCGCTGCCTGCTGCAGCCCGAGCGAGTAGACGAGCTGGCGGTCGAGCTGTGCCATCGAGACCGAGGCCGTCGGATCGGAGACGGGCGGAGCGGTCGTGGGGGCCGTGGTCGTGGCGTCGGTCGTGGCCGAGTAGTTCGTGGTCGTGCCGGTCGTCGTCGGGGGATCGGCCGCCGGGGGCGGGGAGCCGAGCTCCTGCTGCAGGCCGTAGGCGAGATCCGCGAGCGACTGCTGCTGGAGCGCTCGGTTCGGCTTGAACGCCCGCACGTTCTTCGCCATGAGCTTGTGCGAGACCACGGTCGCGATCTGCGGCGCGGCCCAGTTCGGGATCCGGCCGGCAGCGCCGGGGGCGGCCGCAGCGGCGACGGCGGCCAGGGCGAGGGCGGCCGCGATGGTTGCGAGGCGGGGACCCACGGTCTTCCCATCGACCCGAGCCACGCCGGACATTAGCCTCTCCTCCGATGGAGCCGTCCTACGAGATCACGCCTGACCCGACCGACGAGGAGCGGGAGGCGATCGTCAAGGCGCTCGCCGCCGAGGAGGCCGAACGCCGGCACGCGTTCGCCTGGAGTGACGCACTCCTGCCGGGTCGGAGCGAAGCGGGAGACGAGCCGTAACCGGACCGCACCGCCGGGCGTTCCCTTCGCATGTGGGAGGAGTGCATTCGCTGCAACGAGGCTCCGGCGGTCGACGAGCAGGGCTACTGCGGCCACTGCCATTGGGCCGTCCGGGCCGAGGTCGAGGAAGGCTTCTACGCCCTCCGCGAGTACCTGCGCGCGTGGGCCCGCTTCGACGAGTGGTGCGAGGCCCGCGGGCTCGCGGTCTGAGCCGCTGACGCGCCGCTATTCGGGCTGAGCCCGGCTGAACAGCCGTGGCGCGGTTCGCGCGTAGTCGAGTCCCGAGACCCAGGTCAGGATCACGGCGACGAGCAGCGTCCACCACGCGACGCGGTCCGACCACGCGCCGGCGGCGGCGAAGCCTGCGACGGCGGCGGCAACGGCCTGAGCCCACGTCTTCAGCTTCCCGAGGTCACGCGCCGCGAGCACGACGCCGCGCTCGATCGCCGCCTGCCGAAGCCCGGTGACCAGAACCTCCCGCACGACGATCGCCGCGACCATCCAGGCCGGAATCACTCCCTGGCCCACGAGCATCACGAGCGCGGCGAGCACGAGGATCTTGTCCGCGATCGGGTCGAGCAGCGAGCCGACCGACGACGCGCGGCCGTGCCTGCGCGCGAGCCTCCCGTCGAACCAGTCCGTCGTCATCGCCACGCAGAAGACGGCCGTGGCCCAGTAGTCGTGGTTCGGGAAGCCCCACGCGTAGAGCACGATGACGAGGGGGACGCTCGCCGCGCGCGCGACGGTGAGCTGATCGGCCGGCGTGAGGTCCACGACGGGGAGAGAATACGGGCCGCTCATGTTCGAGAAGGTTCTGGTGGCCAACCGTGGGGAGATCGCGATTCGCGTCTTCCGCACGCTGCGCGAGCTCGGGATCGGCTCGGTCGGCGTCTACTCCGAGGGTGACCGCGCGGCGCTGCACGTGGCCTACGCCGACGAGGCGTACCTGCTCGGGCCGACGCCGGCGGCCGAGAGCTATCTAGCGGTGGAGCGAATCCTCGACGCGGCTCGACGGTCCGGGGCGCAGGCGGTGCACCCCGGCTACGGCTTCCTCGCCGAGAACGCGGCGTTCGCGCGGGCGGTCGAGGAGGCCGGTCTCGTCTGGATCGGGCCGCCCCCGGCCGCGATCGAGCTGATGGGGAACAAGACGGCCGCCCGCACAGCGATGCAGGAGGCGGGCGTTCCGATCATCCCGGGCACCACCGATCCGGTCGTCTCGGTCGACGAGCTGCTCGCGCTCGGCGAGGAGATCGGCTATCCGCTGCTGATCAAGGCGGCGGCCGGCGGCGGCGGCAAGGGGATGGAGGTCGTCGAGGCTCCGGGCGAGGCGGAGCAGGCGTTCGAGCGCGCGCAGCGCCAGGGCCAGTCGTACTTCGCGAACCCGGACGTCTACGTGGAGAAGCTGATCGTCGACCCGCGCCACGTCGAGGTGCAGGTGCTCGCGGACGCGCACGGCAACGTCGTCCATCTCGGCGAGCGTGATTGCACGATCCAGCGCCGCCACCAGAAGCTGGTCGAGGAGACGCCGTCGCCCGCGGTGGACGAGGGGCTGCGCGCGCGGATCGGGGCGATCGGCGTCGACGCCGCCCGCGCCTGCGGCTACCGGTCGGCCGGGACCGTCGAGGGCCTGCTGACGTCCGACGGGGACTACTTCTTCATGGAGATGAACACGCGCATCCAGGTCGAGCACACCGTCACCGAGCTGGTCACGGGTCTCGATCTCGTGCGCGAGCAGATCCTCGTCGCGCTCGGGGAGCCGCTCTCGGTGCGGCAGGAGGACGTCGGGCTGGCGGGCCACGCGATCGAGTGCCGGATCAACGCGGAGGACGCGGCGCGCGGCTTCCTCCCGGCTCCCGCTCCGGTCACCGGCTATCGCGAGCCGGCGGGGCCCGGCGTGCGCGTCGACTCGGGCGTCGCCGCCGGCTATGAGGTCTCCGCTGCGTACGACCCGATGGTCGCGAAGCTGATCGTGCACGGGATCGACCGCGAGCACGCCCGGCGGCGGATGCTGCGCGCCCTCGACGAGTTCTGGATCGAGGGGCCGACGACGCTGATCGGCTTCCACAAGGCGCTGCTGTCGCATCCGTGCTTCGTCGCGGGCGAGACGTGCCACGGCATCGTCGAGTCGGAGGAGCTCGCGGCCCGCGCCGCAGAGCTGGGTGCCGAGCCTCCGCTCCCATCCCCAAGTAACACTGTGTTACTAGGAACGACAGGTCCGGTGAGGACGGTGGATCTCGTGCGCAGCGTCGAGGTCGACGGCCGCCGGTTCTCGGTGCGGCTCTCGGAGCCCGAGCCCGAGTGGGTCGCTCTGGGGCGGCGCAGACACGAGCGGGTCGGCCTCGGAGGCGGAGGTGGCGGCGGCCGGGACGCCGTGGTCTCGCCGATGCAGGGCACCGTGCTTGGCGTGCCGGTCGCGGATGGAGACGCCGTCGAGCCGGGACAGGTGATCTGCATCGTCGAGGCGATGAAGATGGAGAACGAGGTGCACGCGCACCGCAACGGCATCATCCGCAGCCTCTCCGTGGAGCCCGGGCAGCCGGTCACCACCGGCCAGGTCATCTGCACGATCGAATCGGACTGAATCCGAGTCCCGATGGGGCGCGTAGATACCGGCGACCCAGACGCAGAAGGAGTTGAGACGCATGAAGATGAGGATCGCTTTGGTCACAGTCGCGGTGGTCGCCCTCGCGGCCGCGGGCGTCGCCGCTGCTGCGGCAGTCACGCATCAGAGCTCCGGCTCGAGCGGCACGGTGGACCTCCGCAAGACGAAGCTCGGGAAGGTGCTCGCCACGAAATCCGGCATGACGCTCTACCTCTTCAAGATCGATCGCAACCGGCGCAGCGCCTGCTACGGCCAGTGCGCCACCTACTGGCCCCCGCTGCTCGCGAAGGGGAAGCCGAGCGCCGGCTCGGGTGTCAAGGCCAGTCTGCTCGGGACGATCAAGCGGAAGAACGGGACGAAGCAGGTCACGTACGCCGGCCATCCTCTCTATGGCTTCAAGCTCGACAAGGCCGCGGGACAGGTCAACGGCGAGGGCCAGGACTTCTTCGGAGGCAAGTGGTACGGAGTGAACGCCTCGGGCAAGGCCGTGACTCATGCGCCGGCCGCCGGTGGGACGACGTCGACTCCGACGACCACCACCAGCCCGTACGGCTACTGAGCCCGCGCAGACCCCCTGAACTGCGCGCTCCACCGGCGCCGCGACGCTAGTGTCCGGCGCCGGTGGATCTTTACGAGTACCAGGGCAAGGACCTCTTCAGGCGCGTGGGGATCCCGGTGTCGGACGGGCGTCCCGCGACGACGCCGGAGGAGGCCCGGAAAGCGGCGGAGGAGCTCGGCGGCCCGGTCGTCGTCAAGGCCCAGGTGCTCACGGGCGGCCGCGGCAAGGCCGGCGGCGTCAAGCTCGCCGAGGATCCGGCCGACGCGGAGGCGAAGGCGAACGACATCCTCGGGCTCGACATCCGCGGTCACGTCGTCCGCACGCTCTGGATCGAGAAGGCGTCGGACATCGAGCGCGAGTACTACCTCTCGATCACGTTCGACCGCGGGGCGAAGAAGCCGCTCTTCATGTTCACGACGCAGGGCGGTGTCGAGATCGAGCAGGTCGCCGAGGAGAACCCCGACGCGCTCGTCCGCCTCCACGTCGATCCGCTCGAGGGCTTCCAGCCGTGGGTCGCGCGCCGGCTCGTGTACGGGGGCGGGGTCGAGGATCCGTCCGAGCAGAAGCAGATCGCCGCGATCGTCGAGAAGCTCTACCGCGCGTTCGTCGAGTTCGACGCGATGCTCTGCGAGATCAATCCGCTCATCGTCACGCCCGACGGCGAGGTGAAGGCGCTCGACTCGAAGTTCACCGTCGACGACAGCGCGCTGCCGCGGCACCCGGACATCGCGGAGTGGCGCGACCCGACCGCCGCGGACCCGATCGAGACGTTCGCGCGGGAGAAGGGCGTCACCTACGTGAAGCTCGACGGCGACGTCGGCGTGCTCGCGAACGGCGCGGGGCTGGGCATGTCCACGGTGGACGTCGTGGCGCACGTCGGCGGGCGGCCGGCCAACTTCTGCGACCTCGGCGGCGGCGGCAGCGCGGAGGGCGTCGTCGACGCGCTCGAGGTGATCACACGCGACGAGCAGGTGCGCTCGATCTTCTTCAACATCTTCGGTGGCATCACGCGCTGCGACGAGGTGGCGCGCGGGATCCTCGCCGCGCTCGACGGGCTCGACATGTCGAGGTATCCGATCGTCGTGCGGCTCGACGGCACGAACGCCGAAGAAGGCAGGCAGATCCTCGCCGACGCCGGCCGCGAGAACATCCATCCCGAGGCGACGATGCTCGACGGAGCGCGGCGCGCGGTGGAGCTGGCGAAGTGACCGGCGTAGGCTCGACGGAGCCGGCAAAGAGCGCAGCCGGCGGCTTGGCCGGCGGCGGAGCGGAAGACACCTGGAGCGACCGTGCGCAGGCGTACCGCGAGAGCGCGACGCACGCGAGCGGTGACGACCTCGACCTCGTCGTCGCGTGGTGCGAGCCGGGCCCGGCCGTGACGGTGCTTGACGTCGCCACCGGCGGCGGGCACGTGGCACGGCGCCTGCGGGAGGCCGGCGCGCAGGTGGTCACCGTCGACGCGGCGCCGGGAATGGAGCCCGACGCGATCGCGCCGGCCGACCACCTCCCGTTTGCCGACTCGAGCTTCGACGCCGTCGCCTGTCGCATCGCCGCGCACCACTTCCCCGACGCCCTGGCCGCCGTGAAGGAGATGGCGCGGGTGGCACGGCACCGCGTGGTCGTCTGCGACAACGTCTTCGTCAGCGAGACGTCGGAGGAGGCCGACCGGCTGCGCGACCCGAGCCACGTTCGCAACTACGGGGACGCGGAGTGGCGGAGCTTCTTCGAGCTCGCGGGACTGCAGGTCGCCGACGAGGAGTACATGGTGCGCGAGACCGACTTCGAGGACTGGCTCGCCCGCACCGAGACCCCGGAGGCCGACCGCGTCCGGGTGCGCGAGCTGCTCGACAACCGCGTCCACGACGGGCGGCTCGAGCTGCCGACGGTCGTCCTCAAGGGAACGAAAGGCAGCTAGTGGCGATCATCCTCGACAACGACACGCGGCTCGTCGTCGCGGGGCTGACCGGCTCCGAGGGCCGCTTCCACGGTCTCCGCAACCGCGCCTACGGCACGAACGTCGTGGCGGGCGTCACGCCGGGCAAGGGCGGCCAGGACGTCGAGGGGATCCCGGTCTTCGACACGGCGGCCGAGGCGGTCGACGAGGCGGGAGCCAACACGTCGCTGATCTTCGTCCCGGCGCGCTTCGCCGTCGATGCGGTCTACGAGGCGGTGGACGCCGGAATAGCCACGGTGATCTGCATCACCGAGCACATCCCGGCGCACGACATGCTGCGCGCGTACACGTACTTCCGAGGGGAGGGCACGACGATGATCGGCCCGAACTGCCCGGGAGTGCTCTCGCCGGGAAAGGCCAACGCCGGGATCATCCCGGCCGAGATCTTCCGCGAGGGCAGCGTCGGCCTCGTCTCGCGCTCGGGGACGCTGACGTACCAGATCGGGCACGAGCTGACGCAGCTAGGGCTCGGCAACTCGACGATCGTCGGCATCGGCGGCGACCCGGTCGTCGGCTCCTCCTTCGTCGACGTCGTCGCGAAGTTCGAGGCGGACGAGGAGACGGAGCTGATCGTCCTCGTCGGGGAGATCGGCGGAGACGAGGAGGAGAAGGCCGCCGCCTACGTCGCCGAGCACGTGACGAAGCCGGTGCTCGCCTACATCGCCGGCTTTTCCGCGCCGCCCGGCAAGACGATGGGCCACGCGGGCGCGATCATCTCCGGCTCCTCGGGCACCGCGGCCGGCAAGAAGGAAGCACTCGAGGCCCGCGGCATCGAGGTGGGCACGACGCCCACGGAGGTCGCGCAGATGGTCGCCTCCCGCCTGCGGTAGTAACTTCGGCCCATGCCGACGTGCGCGAGCTGCGGGCACGAGCTGCCCGAGGGCGCGAAGTTCTGCGCCGAGTGCGGTGCGCCGGTCACACCCCCCGCCGCGCCGCGTGAGCAGCGCAAGACGGTCACGGCTCTCTTCTGCGACGTCGCGGGCTCGACGGAGCTGGGGGAGTCGACCGACCCCGAGGCGCTCCGCGCGCTGCTGGCCCGCTACTTCGAGCGGATGCGCGAGATCGTCGAGCGTCACGGCGGCACCGTCGAAAAGTTCGTCGGGGACGCCGTGATGGCGGTCTTCGGCGTCCCCGTCGTCCACGAGGACGATGCGCTGCGCGCCTGCCGGGCAGCCGTCGAGATGCGCGACGCGCTGCCGGAGCTCGGGATCCGCGGCCGGATCGGCCTCAACACGGGCGAGGTGGTGACGGGCACCGAGGAACGGCTCGCCACCGGGGACGCGGTCAACGTCGCGGCACGGCTGGAGCAGGCGGCCGAGCCGGGCGAAGTGCTCGTCGGCGCCTCGACCGTCCGACTGGTGCGAGACGCGGTCGAGCTGGGCGACGAGCGGCAGCTGGAGCTGAAGGGGAAGTCGGAGCCGGTGGCCGCCTACGCGCTGCTCGCAGCGGCAGGCGAGCTCACTCGGCGCTTCGACGTCCCGATCGTCGGCCGCGAGCGCGAGCGGCGAGCGCTCGACGACTCGTGGGAGCGCGTCCGGTCGGAGCGCGCCTGCCACCTCTTCACGATCCTCGGCGCGGCCGGCGTCGGCAAGTCCCGCCTCACAGCCGAGTTCCTCGGCTCGCTCGAAGCGGTGCCCGTGGTGCGCGGCCGTTGCCTCTCGTACGGCGATGGGATCACGTACTGGCCGGTCGTCGAGGTCGTGCGCCAGCTCGGCCGCCGTCCCCCGGATCCTCGCGCGGCGGCGGCGATCGCCTCGCTGCTCGGGGAATCCGACGCGCCCGCGGCTGCAGACGAGATCGCGTGGGCCTTTCGCAAGCTGCTCGAGGATTCGGCCCCCGTGGTGTGCGTCTTCGACGACCTGCACTGGGCCGAGCCGACGTTCCTCGACCTAGTCGACCACGTCGCCGACTGGAGCCGCGACGCGCCGATCCTGCTCGTGTGCATCGCTCGGCCGGAGCTGCTCGATCGCCGTCCGACGTGGGCCGGCGGCAAGCTCAACGCGACGACCGTGCTGCTCGAGCCGCTCACGGCCGAGGAGACCGAGGAGCTGATCGAGCGGCTGCTCGGGGACGCCGAGCTCGACGACGCGCTGCTCGGTCGGATCCGGGAAGCGGCAGAGGGCAACCCGCTCTTCGTCGAGCAGATGCTCGCGATGGTCGCCGAGTCGCCGAACGGCGACGTCGTCGTGCCGCCGACGATCCAGGCGCTGCTTGCCGCGCGGCTCGACCAGCTCGATGCGTCCGAGCGGGGCGTGCTGGAGCGTGGCGCGGTCGAGGGGAAGATCTTCCACCGCGGCGGCGTCGAGGCGCTCGCGCCCGACGAGCCCGACGTACCGACGAAGTTGATGGCACTCGTGCGCAAGGAGCTCGTCCGGCCCGACCGGACGCAGCTGCCGGGCGACGACGCCTTCCGGTTCCGGCACCTCCTGATCCGGGACGCGGCGTACGACGGGCTGCCGAAGGCCGCGCGGGCGGAGCTGCACGAGCGCTTCGCCGGGTGGCTCGAGGGGCGCGGCTCCGACCTGGTCGAGCTCGACGAGATCCTCGGCTACCACCTCGAGCAGGCGCACCGCTACCGCACGGAGCTCGGGCTCGGAGGCGACGAGACCGACGGGCTGGCGTGGCGTGCGGTTGAGCGTCTCGCGGGTGCGGCGGAGCGCGCGGCTCTGCGGCAGGACGCCACCGCCGCTGTCGCCCTCTACGAGCGGTCGGTCGCGCTCGCCCCGGACGCGCCGGAGACGTTCGAGCGCCGCCTGAGGCTGATTCGCGTGCGTATGGATGCCGGCGACCTCGCCGGAGCGCGACGCGATGCGGACGAGCTGCTCGAACGCACGCGGCAGGACGGTGACGCGCCGCTCGAGCTGCGAGCTCGTCTCGCGCGCGCAAATGTCGCCTACAACCTGGCGAGCGTGTCGGGCGAGGAGTTGCGACCGCTCGCCGAGGAGTCGCTCGAGCTGTTCGCGGCCCTCGGCGACGACGCGGGCCTGTCGGACGCCTGGTGGACCGTGATGCTGGTCGAGCACGGCGCTCTTCGCTGGAGCGGCGTAACGGTGGCGCTGGAGCGCATGACGGAGCACGCCGAGCGGATCGGAGACCGGCTCCGGCTCGACGAGGCGAGCGGCTTCCTCGCGGGGGCGTACATGTACGGCCCGTTCCCGGTCGAGGAGGCGATCGCGTGGTGCGAGGCGCATCCCTCGGAGCACCCCTTCTTCCCCGTGATCCTCGCCCAGCTCGAAGGGATGCGCGGCAATTTCGACCGGGCGCGCGAGTTGTGCCGCGTCGCCCGCGAGCAGTCGCGGGAGCGCGGTCAGCTCCTGATGGCCGCGGAGGTGGCGATGCAGGAAGCGGAGATCGAGCTGTACGCGGGCGACGCGCAGCGCGCGAGCGAGGTGGCGCTCGCAGGCGTCGAGGAGCTCGGGCAGTTGGGGGAGCAGGGCTGGCTCTCGACGGTGGCGGGTCACGGGGCCGAGGCGCTGTACCGGCTCGGCCGCGACGAGGAGGCGTGGCGGCTGACCGAGACCGCGGACGAGGCGGGCGCGAGCGACGATGTGATCACGCAGATGCTCATCCTCCAGGTGCGTGCCAAGATCCTCGCCCGCCGCGGCGATCACGCCGAGGCCGAGCGGCTCGCCCGCCGAGCCGTGGCCTGGGCCGAGCCCATCGACGCGCTCGACCACAAGGCGGCCGCCCACCGCGACCTCGCGATCGTCCTCGCGGCCGCAGGCAGGTCGGACGAGGCTCTCGAGGTGCTCGCCGCAGCTCGAGGGCTCTACGAGCAGAAGGGGCACGTCGTCGGCGTCGCCAGGACCGAGGAGATGCGCTCCGAGCTGGTCGCTACTCTCGGGACATGATCTCGTTCGCCCGCGGCGTCCCGGCGCCGGAGTGCCTCGCCGTCGATGAGCTCGCCGACTGCGCCCGGGCGGCGCTCGAGCAGGACGGCCGGACGATCCTCAGCTACGGGCCCGGCGGCGGGTACGGCCCGCTCCGCGAGTGGCTGGCAGAGCGGCACGGAGTCGAGCCTTCGCGCGTCGTGATCACGAGCGGCTCGCTCCAGGGCTTCGTCTTCCTCGCCGAGCGGCTGGTGCAGCCCGGTGCCCGTGTCCTCGTCGAGGCGCCGACGTACGACCGGCCGCTCAAGATCCTGACGCGGCTCGGGGCCGAGATCCTGACAGTCCCGATGGACGACGACGGACTCGTGCCCGACGAGCTGCCCGAGGGCGACTTCGCCTTCCTCTACACGATCCCGACCTTCCAGAACCCGAGCGGAAGGACGCTCTCCGTCGAGCGGCGCCGCCGCCTCGGCGAGCTCGCGCGCGAACGGAACCTGCTCGTGCTCGAGGACGACCCGTACGGGCTCGTCCGCTACGACGGCGAGCCGCTCCCGAGCGTGTTCGACCTCGCGGGCGGCGACCAGATCGCGTACTGCTCCTCGTTCTCCAAGACCGTCGCGCCGGGCCTGCGCGTGGGCTGGTTCGTCCTGCCGCCGCAGCTCGCGCAGGAGATTGAGGCGTTCGCCGTCTCGACGTACATCTCGCCGCCGTACCTCTCGCAGGCGACTGTGCTCGAGCTCGCCCGGCGCGGGAACTTCGAGCCGAATCTCGAGCGGGTGAACGGGCTCCTTCGCGAGCGCCGCGACGCGATGCTCGAGGCGCTCGAGCGGGACCTGCCCGAGGATGCGAGCTGGACGCGACCCGAGGGCGGCTATTTCGTCTGGCTCGACCTCCCGTCCGGCCCGCCGGCGGCCGAGCTGCTCGTCCAGGCCGAGGAGGCGGGCGTCACGTTCGTCAAGGGAACCGACTTCTTCCCCGCCGGCCGGGGCGGCGAGCGCTCGCTGCGCCTCGCCTTCAGCTTCGTCTCGCCGGACGAGATCGCCGAGGGTGTCTCAGTGCTCGGTGGGCTCGTGCGAGCGGCGGCGCCGGCGGCGCTCTAGCTGCGCGAGCAGGATCCCGCCCAGCAACCCGACGCCCAGCGCCAGCAGGATCAGCCAGACGAGCGAGACGTGGGCGCTCGTCAGCACGAAGTGGACGCGCACCTGGTTCCGGTTCTCGAGCACGAACGCGATCGCGTAGGCGACGAGCAGCCCGAGGACGATCAGCCGGACATAGAGTCGCGGCTGCCAGCGGTCGCTGACCTCTTCGGTGTCGATCCGGGGACGGCGCGGCAGGCGCACGCCCGAATCCTACGAGCGACTAGGCCGCTGCGTGGACCGCTACGGGCCGCGCGACCAGCCGGGGCTGGGGAGGCGGGGCGAGCCGGCCGACCGACTGAGCGCGGAAGGTCGGACAGATCGCCTCGCCGGGGAGGGCGCAGAGGCCGGCGCGCCGGAAATAGCAATCGGCGCACGTTGGGGTGGAACGTTTGCTCATCGTCATCTTTGCTCGGGGAGGTGGAGGCCGCTTCTCGAGGTGCGATGATAGGGGGAGAACGCGCGGACGCAAGCGTTGCCGCAGACGAAAACTGACGAATTTCCGCCAGTTTCGCGCGGGCACGAAGCGGCGTTTTCTACTGCGCCCGCGGCAGCGTTGCCAGGGCCCGCAACGCCTGGTTCAGGCTGTGGACGGGGATGATCCGCACCGGCCCGGCATAGCGGCGTGCGGTCTTCGCGTTCTCGCCCGCGGGCACGAGGAAGACGTCGGCTCCCGCCTCCCGCACCCCGTACGTCTTCTGCTTCACGCCGCCGATCGGCGCGACGCTCCCGTCGAGCTCCATCTCGCCGGTCGCCGCCACTCGGTGACCGTGGAGGACGTTGCGCCCGAGCTGCTGCATCACCTCGAGCGTGAAGGCGAGGCCCGCGGACGGGCCGCCGATGCCGCTCGCGTCGATCGAGACGTGGATCGGCAGCTTGATGCGCGCCGCCTGGTCGACCCCGATGCCGATGAAGGCGTGTCCGGGCTCTGCGGACTCCGCGACGGTGCGGAGCCGCACGGACCGGATCTTGCCGGCACGGCGGACGCGCAGCTCGATCATGTCGCCCGGCTTCACCGCAGAGAGGACGTCGTGGAGGCTCGAGACCGTCGGCGTCGGCTTCTTGTTGACGCTGACGATCACGTCCATCGGCTGGAGCTTGCAGGGGGCATTCGTCCCTTCGAACAGCTGGGAGACGACCACTCCCGCCGGCCGGACGCCCACGTGGTAGCCCAGGCGCCGCAAGGCGACGGCCGCCGCGATCTTCTGTGAGACAGCCATTTGCTGAAGCTGCGCCGCCTCGGCCTGAGCGGCCGTCGAGCACGGAGGAACGATCGCGCCGGCGGGCTCGAACGAACCATGCGGGTGGAGCCACGGGAACAGGCGATCGAGCTCGCTCGCCTGCTGCTCCCGGACGTCGACGAAGTAGAGCGTGCCGTTCCGGGCCGGGCGCGCGTTCTCGACCTTGACGAGCGGCGCCACCGGGTGAGCGACGTCGGGCAGCAGGAGGTACTGGCCCGACGGGATCCTGAGCAGGATCAGCCCTGCGACGACCACGAGCAGGACGACCGCGCCGACGACCCGGAGAGGTGTGACGTGACGTCTCAAAACAGGAAGCGCTTCATGCCGCCGTCGACGACGACGGTCTGGCCGGTCACGTAGCGGGCACGGTCGGAGGCCAGGAAGCAGACGACGTCGCCGAACTCGCGCGGCGTGCCCCAGCGGCGCAGGGCGATCTCCTCGAGCTGCTCGTCGCTCGGGCCGTCGGGGTAGAGCTCGTCGAGCCGCGCCGTGGCGATGCGGCCGGGTGCGACGCAGTTCACCGTGATCCCCATCGGCCCGACCTCGCGACTGAGCGTCTTCAGCCAGCCGACGAGGGCAGGGCGGAACGTGTTCGAGAGCGCCAGGTGGGTCGTGGGCTCCTGGGCGGCGAGCGAGCTGACCGCGACGATCCTTCCCGCAGGGCTGCGCTCGAGGTGAGGCAGGCAGTTTCGGACGAGCGTCACCGCTCCGCGCACCAGGAGGCGGTACGCGGCGTCGAGCGAGCCCCCGTCGGCGTCCTTGGCCCCGCCCGGCGGCGGGCCGCCGCCGTTCCAGACGAGGACGTCGAGGCCGCCGAAGCGCTCGACCGCGGTCGTCACCGCTCGCTCGAGGTCGGCGTCGTTCGTCACGTCCCCGCCGACCGCGACGCCGCCGAGGCGCTCGGCGTGGGACTCGAGCTCCTCGACTCGCCGCGCGAAGAGGACGACGTTCGCGCCCTCCTCCGCGAGCGCCTCGGCGCTCGCGAGGCCGAGGCCCGACGACGCGCCGCAGACGAGCGCCGTGCGGCCGCTCAGGCCGAGATCCATGTCTCCGGCAGCTCCCCGGAGCTGGCGACGACGCGCGTCGTCATGCCGCCGCGCGCGGCGAACTCGCCCTCGACCTCGACGAAGCGCGGCGCGCCGGCCTCGACGAGCTGCTCGAGCACCTCGTTCACGACCTCCTCCTGGAAGATCTTCCGCTCGCGGAAGGAGGTCAGGTAGTCGCGCAGCGACTTGAGCTCGTACAGCTTCGCGTCGGGGACGTAGCGGATCGTGAGCTCGCCGAAGTCGGGGGCCTCGGTGAGCGGGCAGATCGAGGTGAATTCCGGCGCGCCGAGCTCGACGAGGTAGTCGCGCTGGCGGAACCGGTTCTCGAGGGTCTCGATCAGCTGCTGAGGACTCCCACGACCTCGCGCACCGCCTCGGCGCTCTGCTCGAGCGCCTGCTGCTCCTCGGCCGAGAGGTCGAGCTCGACGATCTCCTCGACGCCCCCGGCGCCGAGCTTCACGGGCACGCCCATGTAGAGGCCGTCGATGCCGTACTCGCCCTCGAGCAGCGCGGTGCAGGGGAGGACGCGCTTCTGATCGAGGAGGATGCCGTCGACCATCTCCGCGACTGCGGCGCCCGGCGCGTACCAGGCGGAGGTGCCGAGCAGCTGCACGATCTCGCCGCCGCCCTTCGCCGTGCGCTCGACCATCTGCTGGATCCGCTCGTCGGAGACGAGCTTGCGCAGCGGGACGCCGCCGACGGTTGCCGCCGAGACGACCGGGACCATCTGGTCGCCGTGCCCGCCGAGCACGAGCGCCTGCACGTCGCGCACGGAGGCTCCGGTCTCCCACGCGATGAAGGTGCGGAAGCGGGCCGTGTCGAGGACGCCGGCCTGCCCGAAGACGCGCTCCTTCGGGAAGCCGGAGACGCTCTTCGCCACGTGGCACATCGCGTCGAGCGGGTTCGAGAGGACGACGATCGTGCAGTCGGGGCTCTGCGCGACGATCTGCTCGGTCACCGAGCCGACGATCTTCTCGTTCGTCGTCACGAGGTCGTCGCGTGACATGCCCGGCGAGCGCGGCAGGCCGGCGGTGATCACCACGACGTCCGAGCCC
>DASSZE010000010.1:0-14627 GCA_035713675.1 Gaiellaceae bacterium
ATCTGGCCCTCGCTGCCGTAGAAGCGGTGCGCGGTGAGGCCCTGCTCCTTGGCCCGCGACGAGATGCCGCGGATCATGTCCTGGTTGTCCGCGGCGAGCCGCTCGAGCTTCTCGGGATCCCCCGATACGCGCAACGTCATGATGATCGACACCTGATCTCCTCCTGTTTGGCAGTGGACGGCGTATCCTCGTCCACCAGGAGGTTCGGATCAAGCGTGCTGCGGCTCGTCGGCGCGGCGGCGCGTGACGACGCGCGGGCTCCAGCCGAGGGCCAGCGCCGTCGCTCCCACGGCGACGATGCCGATGATCCCCGAGACCGCGAACGCCAGCTCGGTGCCGCCGACGTCGCAGAGCCACCCGGTCATCAGGCCGGCGATCGCTCCGGTGCCGTTGAAGGCGTAGAAGTAGAGGCCGATCACGCGGCCGCGCAGGCGGTCCGGGGCGGCGAGCTGCATGATCGCGTTCGAGTTCGCCGACCAGGCCGTGAAGCCCGCGCCCGCGAGGAACAGCAGCGCGCCCGCGAGCAGCGCCGACGAATGAATCGGCGCCAGCAGGAGCTCCGCAGCCGCGAACAGCGCGCCGCCGATCAGCAGCACCTTGATCGACGCCCGCCCGAGGGCCGCCGCGCCTAGCGCGCCCACGAGCGCGCCGGCGCCGAACGACGAGAACAGGAGCCCGTACACGTAGCCGTGCGCGTCGAGGGTCACCTTCGCGAGCACCGGCAGCGTCACGTTGAAGTTGAAGCAGAACGTGCTGATCACGAACACGAGCGAGAGGAGCGCGACCATCCGCGGCTGGCGGCGCACCCACGCAAGCCCCTCGCGCGTGCCGGCGAGGATCGACGGGCGCTCGAACTCCTCGAGCGGGAAGAACTCCGAGACGCGCATCGCGAGCAACCCGATCAACACAGCGAGGTAGCTGATCGCGTTCACCAGGAACAGGACGCCCACGCCGGCGACGAGCAAGGCGCCCGCGACGGCCGGGCCGAGGATGCGCGACGCGTTGAAGAGCGTCGAGTTGAGCGCGATCGCGTTCGGCAGATCCTCGCGGCCGACCATCCGGTACGTGAGCTGCTGGCGAGACGGCACGTCGAGCACGAGCACCGTCCCGTTGACGAAGGCGATCAGGTAGAGCATCCAGGGCTCCCCGATGCCGCCGAGCGCGATCCACGCGAGCGCGGACGCCGAGATCAGCTGCGCCGCCTGCGTCGCGATCACCGTCCGCCGCGCGTCGAGCCGGTCGGCGAGCACGCCCGCGAACAGGCCGAACACCATGTACGGCGTGAACTGCGCGAACGCCATCACGCCGACGTCGAACGGCGAGTGGGTCAGCTCGAGGATGTACCAGGCGAGCGCGATCCGCTGCATCCACGAGCCCGTCTGGGAGACGATCTGGCCGCCGAAGAAGAGGCGGTAGTTGCGGTAGCGGAGGCTGTGGAAGGTGCGCTTGGCTGCTCTCGTCACGCCCGCACTTCCTCGCGCTCGACGAGCCGCGCGAGTGGGGCCGCGGCCGCTCCCACCGCGGCAAGCTCGGCCGGCGTGAGGGCGCCGAGCCGGCTCGCAAGCCAGGCCGTGCGGCGGGAGCGGACGCGGCGCAGCGTGCGCTGGCCGTCCTCGGTGAGCGTCAGGCCGACACAGCGCCGGTCGGCCGTGCTCTGGGTGCGGGCGACGAGACCGTCGCGCTCGAGCCGCGAGACGCGCTTCGACATCGCGGCGGTCGAGACGCGCTCCTCGGCGGCGAGCTGCCCGACGGTGACGCCGGGCGAGTACTTGATCGCGATCAGCAGGCCGACCTGGTGCGGCGAGACGTCGGCGATCTTCTCCTGTCGCAGCTCACGCCCCAGGCGGAGCAGCGTGGGGCGGAGGCTGTCGGCCACCGCCATCGCATCGAGCTCCTGCTTCGTCACCCTGGACATTCGCTAACCAGGTTAGCAAAACCCATAACCCGGCTAACGATTTCCTTACAGGATGGGCGGCGTCTAACTCCGCGTTCCTCTTCGGCGTCGGACCTCGTACGATGACTCTGCCCTAGTAAGTGGCAGACTCGTTCAACGGTCGTGAACAGGAGGTAGTAATGCTTCGCCCAGTTGCGCGGCTGATCCTCGCCGCCGCCGCGCTCGCCCTTGTCGCAGCCGGTTTCGCCGGTGCGTCGGGCGCGACAGCGCGCAGCACGCAAGTCAAGAAGGTTCCACGCATCGCCAGGCAGGTGCCGAGAAAGATCCGCAAGCAAGGGACGCTCATCGTCGCCTCCGACGCGACGTACGCGCCGATGGAGTTCATCGCGAAGAACGGCAAGACCGTCATCGGGGTCGACGCCGACCTCGCCAAGGCGATCGGAGGCGTGCTCGGACTGAACTTCAAGGTCCAGAACGCGACCTTCGCGACGATCATCCCGGGGCTTTCGTCCGGCAAGTACGGCGTCGGCATGTCGGCGTTCACCGACACGAAGGCACGGCAGAAGACGGTGGACTTCGTCACGTACTTCAACGCCGGCACGTCCTTCTACGTGAAGGCGAGCGGCGGCCCGAAGATCACCGGGCTCAGCTCGCTCTGCGGCAAGACGGTCGCTGTCGAGAACGGGACGACGCAGCAGGCCGACGCGACCGCCCAGAACAAGAAGTGCAAGACCGCCGGCAAGCCGGGCGTGAAGGTCTCGGCCTTCAACGATCAGAACCAGGCGAACCTGGCCATCGCCAGCGGTCGCGCGCAGGTCGGCATGGCGGACTCGCCCGTCGCCGCCTACATCGTCAAGCAGTCGCATGGCCAGTTCAAGCTCAGCGGCAAGTCGTACGGCACGGCGCCGTACGGGATCGCGCTTCCGAAGCGCAATGGGATGGCGAGGCCGGTCCTCAACGCGCTCGAGTACCTGATGAAGCATGGCCAGTACCACACGATCCTTGTCAAGTGGGGCGTCCAAGGCGGCGCCATCTCGAACCCCAAGATCAACGGCGCAATCAGCTGACCTAGCTCCGGGCGGGGCTGCTTCGGCGGTCCCGCCCGAGGAAATCAAGGCGATCCCGGTTCGCCACCCGGGACGGTGGATCGCGGGCGTAGTCGTCGCCTTCCTGGCCGTCTGCGTCGTCGGCTCGCTGGTGCAGAACAAGCGCTTCGAGTGGAGCGTGATCCGCCAGTACATGACGGACCCCACGATCCTCCGCGGTCTCGTCACGACGCTCGAGCTGACCGCGCTCTCGATGGTCATCGGCATCGTCCTGGGCGTCCTCCTTGCGGTCATGCGCCTGTCGCCGAACGCGCTCGTCTCGGGCCTGGCCTGGCTCTACATCTGGTTTTTCCGCGGTACTCCCGTCCTCGTACAGATCCTCTTCTGGTTCAACATCGCGGCGGTCTATCCGAGATTCGGGGTGGGCCTGCCCTTCGGCGGGCCGCAGCTCACGCACCTGAACTTCACGACGCTGATCACGCCGTTCATCGCCGGCGTCCTCGCGCTCGGCCTCAACGAGGGCGCCTACATGGCCGAGATCGTGCGCGCAGGGCTCATCTCCGTCGACGAGGGGCAGACCGAGGCGGCGCAGGCGCTCGGCATGTCACGTCTTCTGACGATGCGTCGGATCGTGCTGCCCCAGGCGATGCGGGTGATCGTTCCGCCGACCGGCAACGAGACGATCTCCATGCTCAAGACGTCGTCGCTCGTGAGCGTGATCGCCGTCGTCGAACTCCTCTACGCGGCGCAGATCATCTACGCGCGCACGTACCAGACGATCCCGCTACTGATCGTGGCGAGCCTCTGGTACCTGATCTGCACGACCGTCCTCTCGATCGGGCAGTACTACGTCGAGCGCCACTACGCGCGTGGCTCGCGGGCGCAGCAGGCTGCCATGTTGGACTTCTGGCGGAACATGACGGACATCCGGCCGTTCTTCGGGTTGCGCCGATGACCCCGATGGTGAAGGCCGAGGGTGTCCACAAGCGCTTCGGGCGGCTCGAGGTGCTGAAGGGCATCGACCTCGAGGTGCAGCCGGGCCAGGTGATGTGCATCCTCGGGCCGTCCGGCTCGGGGAAGACGACGTTCCTCCGCTGCATCAACCACCTGGAGCAGATCAACGCCGGCCGCCTCTGGGTGGACGGCGAGCTCGTGGGCTACCGGCAGGTGGGCGACAAGCTCTACGAGCTCCCCGAACGTGAGGTCGCCCGGAAGAGGACCGAGATCGGCATGGTCTTCCAGCGCTTCAACCTCTTCGGCCACATGACGGCGCTCGGGAATGTCGTCGAGGCGCCGATCCGCGTGAAGAAGACGCCGAAGGACGTCGCTGTGCGCTCGGCGAAGGAGCTGCTCGTGCGCGTCGGTCTGGCGGACAAGTGCGACGCCTACCCGTCTCAGCTCTCCGGCGGCCAGCAGCAGCGGGTCGCGATCGCGCGGGCGCTGGCGATGAACCCGAAGCTGATGCTCTTCGACGAGCCGACGTCCGCGCTCGACCCGGAGCTCGTCGGCGAGGTGCTCGACGTGATGCGCACCCTCGCGGAAATCGGGATGACGATGGTCGTCGTCACGCACGAGATCGGCTTTGCGCGCGGGGCCGGCGACGTCGCGGTGTTCATGGACGACGGCGTCGTCGTCGAGTCCGGCGACCCGCAGGACGTGCTGGTCAACCCGCAGCACGAGCGGACGAAGGCGTTCCTCTCGAAGGTGCTCTAGCCACGACCCGATCCCGATCGTCGCCGGCGCGACCTGACGCGCGGTCCTCTTGGCGTTCTGTTCCCACTCCCGGCGCAGGTGATGTCGGCCGACTCTACAGCTGGAGCGCCGCAGCCGTCAGCGCCTGAAAATGCCCGATGAGCTGCTCGCTCCGGCTCATGAGCACGCCGCGCTCGAGCGCTCCCGAGGCGACGCCGCGCTGCACGCCCGCGACGAGCTTCGCGTCCTCGCGCCCGACCTGGTCGTCGAAGGCGAGAAGGTCGTCGATCCATGCCTGCTCGACGTCGGGGCCGAAGAAGTAGTCGAGCATGCGGTACGTCCGGTCGGGCGTCCGCGGGACGGACGGCCCGATGGAGATGTTCGGCTCGCCCGGAAAGATGTTGATCTCGAGGTTCGGCCAGAGGTAGTGGAACTGTGAGCGCGGCAGGACCTCGTTCGGCGCCGCGAGGCGAAGGGGGCCGTGCTGGGTCGAGAGGCGGCCGTCGGTCGAGAGCACGTACGCCTCCGGGGAGACGTCGATCAGCTCGCTGAAGCCGGGATGCGCGACCTGGCAGTGGTAGCACTCGAGGAAGTTCTCGCAGACGATCTTCCAGTTCGCCTCGATCTCGGCCTCCCAGCGCCAGTAGTGGACGAGCGAGTCGACGTCGAGCCCGAGTTCCGCGACCTGCGCCGGGAGCGAGCCGAGCGCCTGCGCGAGCGGCTCCGGATCGGGGCCGGCGTTCGCGAAGACGAACGGCCCCCAGGTGTCGACCGCGACCGGGACGAGACAGAGCTCGTCGTGCGGGAAGTCCGGCTCCTCCTCGCTGCGCGGCGCCGTGCGGAGCCGGCCGTCGAGGCCGTACGTCCATGCGTGGTACGGGCACTGAAGCGTCTCACGGCTCTGCTGCCCCTCGGCGACCGTGAAGCCGCGGTGGCGGCAGACGTTGACGAAGCCGCGCAGGACTCCCTCGCGGTCTCGCGTGACGACGACCGGCGTCCGGCCGACCTCGGCCGCGAAGTAGCCGGGCTCCAGAAGTTGGCCGGTGTGGCCGACGTACTGCCACGCCGGGCGGAAGATCCGCTCCTGCTCGAGCCGCAGGATCTCGGGATCCGTGTACCACGAGTACGGCAGGGTCGTCTCCACAGGAGAGAATCTAGTGGTGCGCGCGATGGTGCTCCATGCGGCGGGCGAGCCGCTGCGACTCGAGGACGTTCCGGTGCCGGAGCCGCAGCCGGGACAGGTCCTGCTGCGCGTGTCCGCCTGCGGCGTCTGCCGCACCGACCTGCACGTGGTCGACGGCGAGCTGGCCGACCCGAAGCTCCCGCTCGTTCCCGGCCACCAGGTCGTCGGCCGGACGGAGGACGGGCGGCGGCTCGGCATCCCCTGGCTCGGCTGGACGGACGGCACCTGCCGCTACTGCCGCTCGGGCCGCGAGAACCTCTGCGAGTCGGCCCGCTTCACCGGCTACCAGCTCGACGGCGGCTACGCGGAGTGGGTCGTCGCCGACGAGCGCTACTGCCTGCCGATCCCGGAGGCGTACGACGACGTCCAGGCCGCGCCGCTCCTCTGCGCCGGGCTGATCGGCTACCGCTCGCTGCGCCTGGCCGGCGACCCGGAGCGGCTCGGCCTCTACGGCTTCGGCTCGTCCGCCCACATCGTCGTGCAGGTGGCGCGGCACGAGGGGCGGCGCGTCTTCGGCTTCGTCCGGCCGGGAGACGACGCTGCGGCGGAGTTCGCGCTCGAGCTCGGTTGCGAGTGGGCCGGCCCGTCGGACGAGCCCGGCCCGGAGGAGCTCGACGCGGCGATCGTCTTCGCACCCGTCGGCGCGCTCGTGCCGGCCGCGCTGCGCGCGCTCGCCCGCGGCGGCGTCGTCGTCTGCGCCGGGATCCACATGAGCGACATCCCGAGCTTCCCGTACGAGCTGCTCTGGGAGGAGCGCTCCGTGCGCTCGGTCGCGAACCTCACGCGCCGCGACGGGGAGGAGTTCCTCGCCCTCGCGCCGCGCGTGCCGGTGCGGACGGAGGTCGAGACGTTCCCGCTCGAGCAGGCGAACGAAGCTCTGGATCGCCTGCGTCGGGGCGAGCTGCGAGGGGCCGCCGTGCTACATCTGGGCACATGAGCCGCCTATCCGACGTCGCAGCGTACGCGTCCAGACACCGCCGGCTGATCGCCGCGGGACAGATCGTGGTGCTCGCGATCTTCTTCGGCGCGCTCGGCTGGGGGCTCCGCGGCTCGTTCGACTCCGCCGGCCACGACCTCGGCCACTCGAACCTCGCCCTGTTCGCGCTCGGCTGCGTCGCGCTCGCCGCGTACTACCTCGTCTTCGTGCTCGGCTGGAAGTGGATCCTCGCGGAGTGGGGAATCCGGATCTCCTATCCGGTCGCGCTGCGCTCGGAGATGGTCTCGATGCTCGCGAAGTACATCCCGGGCGGGATCTGGACGCCGGCCGCGCGCGTCGTCGCCGCCCGCCGCGCGGGAGTCACCGACGCGTGGCTCGTCACCTCGTCGATGCTGCTCGAGGCCGGCCTCTCGGCGGTGTCGGGCGTGATCGTCTTCGTGCTCGGCCTCGCGTTCGTCGACGACGTCAACGCACCGCTCGCGCCGCTCATCGTCTTCGGCGTGGTGGTCGCGATCCTCGTCCAGCCCCGCGTCTTCCGGCCGCTCGCGGGGAGGATCATGCGGCGCTTCGGCTACAAGCGCGAGCTGCCCGACATGCGCGCGCGGACGCTCAGCGCGCTCCTCGTCTTCTACGCCGGCACGTGGGTGCTCGGCGGCGTCGCGCTCTGGCTGATGCTGCAGGCCGTCGGCGCCAGCCCGGAGCCCGCGTCGATCGTCTACCTCGGTGGGACGGCCGCAGTCGGCGCGATCGTGGCCGTGCTCTTCGTGTTCGCGCCGTCCGGGCTCGGCGTGCGCGAGGCCTCGATGTACGGGCTGCTCCTCGCCGTCGCCACACCCGGCCAGGCTCTCGGCGCTGTGGCCTTGAACCGGCTCGCGCTGACCGGCGTCGAGCTTGCGCTCCTCCTCGTCGGCGGGCTGCTCCTGCGCCGGCGGGCCCGGAATGGAGCCGAGCCCGCAGCCGAGCTACCGTCGGTCTGACGTCGGGCGACGCGGGCCGCGTACGCAATCGATCCGGTCTGCGGGATCGCGACTGCTCCGACCACAGCCGGCAGCGTTTCGAGGTCAAGGAAGAGCTCGTCTCAACCAGTCCGCCGCGAGCCGGAGCGTGAGCGGGTCGATGCTGTGCCCGCCGTCCGACTCGTGATAGTCGACGTCCATTCCTGAGCCCTCGAGCAGTCGCCGCGCGGTTCGGGCGAACTCCACCTCGATCACCGGGTCGGCGCGGCCGTGCGCGACGAAGACGGCGGTGTCCCGCGGGATCTGCGGTTCCCAGCCCTCGACCGTCGGGACGAAGCCCGAGAAGGCGAGGATCCCCGCCGGCGCGGGCCGGTCGGGGCCGAGCCCGAGCGAATAGCTCACCACCGAGCCCATCGAGAAGCCGCCCAGCACGGTCCGGTCGGGAGCGAGCTCGAAGCGCTGCCACAGCTCGTCGTGGAATCCGGCAACGGCCTCGTACGCCGCGCGGAACGTGTCCGGATCCGGGTGGCCGACCCTCGGCACGAGGTACCAGTGGTACCCCGGTGCGCCGGGAAGGACGAGAGGCGCCCGCGGCGCGACGACGTGCAGGCGGCGATCCGGGTCGAGTGCGTCCGCGAGCGGCAGCAGGTCGAGCTCGTCGGCGCCGCGCCCGTGGTGGAGCACGAGCAGGCCGGCGGCTTCCCCCCCGGCGAGCCGCTCCGCGTGGACGAGCTCGGCCATCAGCCCGCGACTCTAGTGCGGTCCGTCGTCGGCACCGCACGCCGAGCTGGCGCGCGCCCGGCTAGGTGCGGCTGGAGATGCCGCGCGCGAAGAAGGCGATCACCCAGATCAGGGCGGCGACGACGGCCAGGATGAACAGCCACTTGATCACCACAACCGCGAGGACGACCCCCAACACCACGAGCGCGGCCAGCAAGAGCAGAAGAAGCAGCATGCCCCGCGGCCGTTCCCCGCCGCGAGGGTTGCAAACCGCGGGCCGGTCAGTCGGCGCTGGCTACGGCGTCCGTACTCGGCTTGATCGTGACTCCCTCGCCGGGATAGAGGATGCTCTCGTGGGCGTCCTCCCAGCGGACGAGGTAGTGCAGATGCTCCTCCTCGCCCAGAACCTCGACGATCTCACCGGTGCGGCCGGCGTCACCGACGTGGCGGCCGCTGATCTTCACGACGTCCCCGGGCTCGACCTGTCGGTTGAACGCGGTGCCCATCTCGACCTCCCTCGGTTGTGCTCGAACCGGTCGCAATCGTTGCGCGCTCTGTCTCGGAAGACATCGGTAAATGCGCGGATTCCCGCGGCAGAGCGGCCAGTCGCTCACGGGTGCGGCGGGCGAGCGGGACGATTCTCTTGCGCTCGTAACGTTCGAGGGCTTCCCGGTAGGCTGCGGCGGCCTCGTCCGGCCGGCCGGCGGCTTCCAGGACGCGGGCGAGGTCGAAGTACGCGTCGCCCTGCACGAGCAGCGAATCCATCTGCTCGGCCAGGCGGACCGCCTCGCGGGCCAGCCGTTCCCCCTCCGCGTACTCGCCGCGGTGAGCTCGGGCGAGCGCCCTCAGCTGGCAAAGACCCAGCTCGGTGTCGGGGTCGGCGGCTCTTCCGAGCTCGGAGCGCCGGTGGGCCAAGCGCTCGGCCTCGTCGCAGACCCGCTCGGCCTCGGTCGAGCGGCCGAGGAGGAAGAGCGACCTGCCGAGGGAGTGCGTACTCCCTTCGAGGAGGTTGTAGTTGTCGAGCGCCTCGAACTCCTCGCAAGCAGTCTTCCAATGGCGTGCGGCAATCTCGTCTTCGCCCGCGACCATCGCCGTGCATGCAAGGGTCATCTCACCGGAATAGCCGCCGACGGTGAGGCGCCGGCACTGCTCGTTCGCCTCCTGCCAGGCCTCGGCGAAGCGGCCGAGGGCTGCGATCAAGATGGCGCGGATGCCGAGAACGTACGGCGACCGCGGCTCGGGGATCTGCTGATCAATTCGTCGGAGCGCTTCGTCTGCCCGCCACGGGCCGTTGAGGAGCGCCGTTGCGAGCCAATCGAAGAGGTCACCCTGGTGCCGCCCTGCGAGCCCGGCGTGCTCGATGGCCTGCTCGATCGCAGCGAGGGCCTCGCCCCAGCGCGCGCGCGCGTTGCCCACTGAGAAGAGCACCTCCCATGCCTCGGCGAGTCCCGCTTGATCGCCCGCCCGCTCCAGCAGAGGCAGGGCGGCGCGCGCCTCGCGTTCGAGCGCCTCCAGGGTCACCTCGCCCGTCCAGGACCGGTACTTCGCGGCGACGACACGGGCGTGCGCCTCGCCGGTCACGTCGCCGATCGACCGCGCCCGTGTGGCGGCAGTGCCGGCGATCGCGGCCGCCCGCTCCAGATCGGCGATGCCGACCGCATTCGCGAGGTCGGTCTCGAGGGCGACGTCGAACCTGGCGCGCCGGGTGAGTCGAAGCGACCGTTCGAGCAGCGACGCGGCCGCGTCACGGTCGTCGCGGCAGAGGGCTTCGCGTCCCGCCGCGGCAAGCTTCTCGCCTGCCCGGTCGGCGAGTGCGGGATCGGAGCGGCCGAGCTGCTGCTTGGCGTGGGCGGCCTGCTCGAGGTGGTAGCCCACGATCTCGTCGAGCTCGCCGCTGCGTACGGTGTGTTCGAGCGTCTCGGCGAACTGCTCGTGCAGTTGCGCGCGGAGCTCCTTCGGCATCGCGTCGTAGACCGCGTTGCGGACGAGGACGTGGACGAACTCGTAGGCATCGTCGCCCGGGAAGCGCGTCTTGCAGGAGCGGATGAGGTTGCGCCGGACCGCGTCGAGCAGCAGTGCCCCGACCTCGCTCGCCTCGTGATCGGGGAGCAGAGCTGTGAGGGGACTGCGGTGGAAGGCGAGTCCCTCGACGGCCGCCCGTTCGAGCAGATCTCGCTCGGGGGTGGGCACGCGGTCCAGGCGGGCGACCAGGAGGGCCGTGATGGTCGCCGGCAGCGGAAGCTCGCCGCTTCCGTTCTCGGCCTGGAGGGCGACGAGCTGCTCGAGGAAGAGCGGGTTGCCGCCGCCGGTGCCGACCAGGCGCGTGCGCAGCTGCTCGGGCACGGGGGCCGGGCCGGCGAGGGCGTCGACGAGTGCGCCCGCTTCGGTCTCGGGGAGCGGCTCGAGCGGGAGGAGGCGACTGTGGGGATGCGGAAGTGACCAGCCGGGGCTCTGGTCGAGCAGCTCTTCCCGCGCCGCTGCCAGCAGGAGGATCGGCGCGTCCGTCGCGCCGGCCGCGATGTACTCGACCAGCTGTAGGAAGGTCGGCTCGGCCCAGTGGAGGTCTTCGAGCACGACCAGCACTGGGCGCTCGGCCGCGAGTGCCTCGAACAGGCGCCTGACCGCCCACTGCACCTCCTCGACCGATCCGCCCCGGTTGCTCGAGGCGCCGATCGCGCCCAGGATCAGGCCCGCCACGTGCTCCGCGCGCTGCTCGTCGGCCAACAGGGCCGTGAGCTCCGCGCCGAGGTCTTCGCCCCGGCAGAGCTCGTGCACGATCTCGCGCAGCGGCCAGTAGGTGATGCCTTCCCCGTAGGGGAGACAGCTGCCGCTCAGCACGCGCGTTCGTCCGGGGACGGAGCCCGCGAACTCTCGCAGCAGCCGGGTCTTGCCGATCCCGGGCTCTCCGAGAACCGTCACCAGGCGGCAGCCGGGCTCGGCCACGGCCTCCTCGAACGCGTCGGCCAGAGCGGCCAGCTCACGCTCCCGGCCGAAGAACGCGGTCTCGAAGTGCCGCACGATCGCCTCCGCGTCGGCAGCCACGGACAGCAGCCGGAACGCCTGCACCGGCTCGCTCTTGCCGTGTAGTTCGAGCGGCTCGACCGGCTCGAGCTCGGCCGCCTCGCGCACGAGGAACTCGGTGCGCTCCCCGACCAGGACCTCGTCGGCAGCGGCGGCCTGCTCCAGACGGGCCGCGACGTTCACCGCATCGCCGGAAGCGAAGGACGCCCCCGGCCCGAGATCCCCGGCCACGACCTCTCCGGTGTTGACGCCGATCCGCACCCCGAGCCGCACACCGCTCTCCTGCTCGAGCTCGTCGTTCAGGCAGTCGAGCGCCGCACGCATCTCGACTGCGGCCCGGACCGCCCGCAGGGCGTCGTCCTCGTGCACCAGCGGCACGCCGAAGACCGCCACCACTGCGTCGCCGATGAACTTCTCCACCAGGCCGCCGTGCAGCTCGAGCACCGCCCGCATCTGCGCGTAGTAACGCCCGAGCACATGCCGCAGCGCCTCGGGATCGAGTCGCTCGCCCAGCGCCGTCGACCCGACGAGATCGCAGAACACGACCGACACCGTCTTCCGCAACTCGTGCCCGGACGGGGCCGCGCCCAGTGACGCACCACATCCCCGACAGAACCGATCCGTCGGCTCGACGGTGATCCCACAACGCGGACACAGCTGGGGCGGCGACGCGATCGCGGACATCGGCAACACACCTCCTCGCGAGGTCGCGCCCGTGATCGTCGCAGCCCGGCGCTGCCGCGACATCCGGGCCGGCACGGATCCGGGAAAGTTGTTTGACTTCCGGTTCAATCCGCGCTGCAACAAGGGGGGAAGAACATGCGCGTCACGCCCACCGCTCGGCGACTCGTCGCTCTCACGGTCGCCCTGTTCGTCCTGGCACTCGTCGCGTCGATCGGCGCCGGAACGGCTTCCGCCGACCCGGTCACCGGTTCCGACAGGAACGGCACGTACCTGGCTCTCGGCGATTCCGTCGCGTTCGGGTACGTCCCGCCGCAGGCCGTTCCCGCGCCGAACTACCTCGTCGCCCATTCGTTCGTCGGCTACCCGGAGCTCCTCGCCCAGCAGCTGGACGCGCGTGTCGCGAACGCAGCATGTCCGGGGGAGACCACGGCGAGCCTGCTCTTCGCGGGCGCGCAGAGCAACGGCTGCGAGAACTCACTCGGCTCGCCCGTTGGCTACGCCACGCAGTATCCGCTCCACGTCCAGTACCAGGGGACGCAGATCGACTACGCGCTCCACTACCTCGCGGCGCACAAGCACACGCGTCTGGTCACGATCGACATCGGCGCCAACGACGCCTTCCTGTGCCAGGAGACCACGGTCGATCACTGCACGTCGCCCGCCGAGCTCGCAGGCGTCGCGAACGAGATCGCCGGCAACCTCGGGACGATCTTCCACGATCTCCGCGTGGTCGCCGGCTACCAGGGGCCGATCGTCGCCCTGACCTACTACTCCTTGAGCTACAGCGATCCCACGCAGGTCGCGGTCTCCCAGTTCCTCGACTCGGTGATCGCGAGCGTCACGACCGCGTACGGCGGGATCGTGGCGGACGGGTTCGCCGCCTTCGAGGGGCCGTCGATCCCGTTCGGCGGCGATCCCTGTGCGGCCGGGCTGCTGATCGAGCTCCCCGACGGGACGTGCAACATCCACCCGTCGCCGGCCGGCCACAGGCTGCTCGCGCAGGCGATCTTGGAGGCACTCGGCCCGTGAGCCGGCTCGCAGGGCTCCTCAGCTGCAGGGCCGGCTCGCGGCGGCGGCCGGTGGCGTGCTGAGCGTCGTCCAGGCCGAGCGGCTGGTGCCCGGGAAGGCGTAGAGGCTGTAGCCGACCGGCGCGCAGGCGGCCACGGCGCGCATGAAGCCGGCGGTCTCGGCGGCGCCCATCGCGTTGCTGAGGCCGCCGATCATGTGAATCGGCACGTGCGGGTCGCCCGTATGCACGCGGATCGCGACCACGTCGGCGGCGTTGTAGGCGAACGTCGCCTCGACGCCACGGACGTGCGCGTCGGTGGCGTAGGCCATCGGCAGGAAGACGTCGTAGTAGCGGTCGAGCCCGCGGTACGGGAACCGCGGCCAGTAGCGGGGATGCCTGCGCATCCCGACCGGTGAGGGGATGATCGCTCCGAGCGCGTAGCGGCGGCCGGCGGCGGCGCGCAGTCGGGCCGAGAGCTGCAGCAGCCGCGCGTTCCGCAGCGCGACCGGCTTGACGAAGCCGGCCTCGATGTCGAGCGCGAACGAGTCGAAGCGCTCGCCGTGCGGACTGCGGAAGCGGATCGCGGCCAGCGCCCGGCGCGCGTCCTGCGCGGGGCTCGCGAACGAGGGCAGGTACCACGCGACGACCCGCATGCCGTCCCGGTGGGCGGCGTCGACGAACCGGCCGAGTGCCCGCGGCCGCACGAGGTCGACCCGCTGCCCGTAGTTGCCGGTCTGCAGGTAGAGCGTCCGGACGCCGACCCGGGCCATCGCTGCGACCTCCCGTTCCGGGCTTGCCCACGACGGGGTGGCGTAGATGTCGAGCCAGGTCCCGAGCCCCGCGTACGGCGCGCGGCGCGACACCGCGGAGCCGCCCGCGGACGGCGCCAGCAGCGCGGCACACAACACGGCTGCCAGCAGGAGGCGCGACCCCGGACCCGTTGCCACCTCGACCAGTGTGCCAGCTCTTCGGTACTTCCAGGCAGGCCCGGTCCGGAATCCGCCCGATGCCGGAGACGCTCGAAGCTGGGATAAGGAACCCAGCGCAGCTTGGCGAGGAGTTGGTTTGCCCCGGCGGTGCTTCACCCATAGGGCTCAGGTGCTCTCCCTGCTCCTGGTGAGCATGGGAGTTGGGTTGCTCGTCGCGGCGACCATCGTGGGGGTGGCCTCTTCTGCCACGCAGAAGGCCAACTCCGCGAAGGCGCTGAAGGGTGGCGTGCTCAGGGTTCATCAGTCTGCGGGCTCGTTCGACACGCTCGATCCGGGTCTGGCCTACGTCACCAACGACTGGGAGGTTCTGTACTCGACCGGCATGAACCTGGTGAACTTCCCGAACAAGGCGGGCCAGGCCGGCTCGCAGCTGTTCCCCGAGGCCGCCAAGGCGTTCCCGACGATCTCGAAGAACGGCAAGACGGTCACGTTCCATTTGCGGAGCGGCCTCAAGTTCAGTGACGGCTCGCCCGTCACCGCGGCCGCGTTCCAGCGG
>DASSZE010000011.1:0-6820 GCA_035713675.1 Gaiellaceae bacterium
TTCTTCCCCATGCTCATGACCGCCGCCGGCACCGTCCCGCCGGCGAAGGTGCTCGTCATCGGCGCGGGCGTCGCCGGCCTGCAGGCGATCGCGACGGCGCGACGGCTCGGGGCGGTGACCACCGGCTTCGACGTCCGCCCGGTCGTGCGCGAGCAGATCGAGAGCCTCGGCGCGAACTGGCTCGACCTCGGCGTGACCGGTGCCGAGGCCGAAGGCGGTTACGCGCGCGAGCTGACGCCCGAGGAGATGGAGGCGCAGCAGCGCGCGCTCGAGGGACGGATCTCGGAGTTCGACGCCGTGGTCACGACCGCGGCCGTCCCCGGCCGGCCGGCGCCGAAGATCATTCCCGCCTCGGCCGTGGAGGCGATGCGGCCCGGCTCCGTGATCGTCGACCTCGCCGCCGAGACGGGCGGCAACTGCGAGCTCACCGAGCCGGGCGAGATCGTCGAGCGCGCCGGCGTCACGCTCGTCGGGCTGACGAACCTCCCGAGCACGATGCCCTACCACGCGTCGATGCTCTATTCGCGCAACGTCCAGGCGCTGCTCCTCCACCTCGCGCCGGAGGGCGAGCTCGCGCTCGACTGGAGCGACGAGATCACGAGCGGCGCGTGCGTCGCCGGCAAGAAGGAAGGAGCCGCGGCTTGAGCAGCCACAACACGCTGCTCGTCTTCGAGCTCACGATCCTCGTGCTCGCGATCTTCCTCGGCTTCGAGGTGATCTCGAAGGTGCCGACCCTCCTGCACACGCCGCTGATGTCCGGCACGAACGCGATCCACGGCATCGTGATCGTCGGCGCCATGATCGTGCTCGGCGTCGACCACAAGGACACCTTCACCTGGGTGATCGGGTTCCTCGCGGTCGTGCTCGCCTCCGCGAACGTCGTCGGCGGCTTCGTGGTGACCGACCGGATGCTCGAGATGTTCAAGAAGCGCGAGCCGCCCAAGCGGGACGAGAAGTGAGCGGCAACACCGCCAACCTGCTCTACCTGATCACGATCGTCACGTTCATCCTCGCGCTGCGCTATCTCTCGAACCCGGCGCACGCGAGGCGCGGCAACCAGATCGGCGCGGCGGGAATGGTGCTCGCGGTCGTCGTCACCTGGATCCGCATCGGGACGACGAGCTGGTGGGCGATCGCGCTCGGGATGCTGATCGGCGGCGGCTTCGGCGCGGTCGCCGCGCGCAAGGTGCGGATGACCGCGATGCCGCAGATGGTCGCGCTGTTCAACGGCGTCGGCGGCGGCGCGGCGGCGTTGATCGCCCTGGCGGAGCTGCATCGGATCCTGCCTCCGCCCGGCGCGCCGAAGCTCGACATCTCGCTCGCCATCGTCCTCTCGGCGCTGATCGGCGCCATCTCGTTCGCCGGTTCGATGGTCGCCTTCGCGAAGCTCCAGGAGCTGATCCAGGGCCGGCCGATCACCTATACGGGCCAGCAGTTCGTCAACGGCGCGATCTTCCTCGCGGCGCTCGGCTGCGGGCTGGCGCTCGTCGCCGGCGTGCAGGATCAGTGGCTCCTCTGGGTGCTCGTCGGGCTTGCGCTCCTGTTCGGCGTCCTGTTCGTGCTCCCGATCGGCGGCGCGGACATGCCGGTCGTCATCTCGCTGCTGAATGCCTTCACCGGCCTCGCCGTCGCCGCGAGCGGCTTCGAGCTCGAGAACAACGTCCTCATCGTGGCCGGGATGCTCGTCGGCGCGTCGGGCACCCTGCTGACGCTGATGATGGCCCGCGCGATGAACCGCTCGGTCGCGAACGTCATCTTCGGCGCCTTCGGCCAGATCCAGGAGAGCGGCGCCGCGGCCGCCGCGGGCGCGGACGGCGGCACCGTCCGCAGCGCGAGCGCCGAGGACGTGGCGGTGATGCTCGCGTACGCGCAGAAGGTCGTCTTCGTCCCCGGCTACGGCCTCGCAGTCGCGCAGGCACAGCACGACCTGCACCAGCTCGCGGATCTCCTCGAGGCGAAAGGCGTCGAGGTGTCGTACGCGATCCATCCCGTAGCGGGCCGCATGCCGGGTCACATGAACGTCCTGCTCGCCGAGGCCAACGTCCCGTACGACGAGCTGCACGAGCTCGACACGGCGAACGGGGAGTTCCCGCGCACCGACGTCGCGGTCGTCGTCGGCGCGAACGACGTCGTCAACCCCGACGCACGCAACAACCAGGGCTCGCCGATCTACGGCATGCCGATCCTCAACGTCGACGACTCGCAGACGGTGGTCGTCCTCAAGCGCTCCATGAACCCGGGCTTCGCCGGGATCGAGAACCCGCTCTTCTACAACCCGAAGACCGTGATGCTGTTCGGAGACGCGAAGGACTCGATCACGAAGCTCAGCGCCGACGTCAAGACGCTGTAGCCCGGTAGAGCCCCTCGCTGGCGGACACGAGCCCCGCGAGCTCGAGCTCGACGAGGGTGCGCGCGATCTCGTCGGCCGCGAGACCCGTCTTGCGGACGAGCTCGTCGGCGCTCGCCGGCAGCAGCTCGAGCAGCGGTGAGCGCTCGGCCTGCGGCGGAGTTGGCTCCAGGCCGAACGAGGCGAGGACGTCGGCGCCGGCCGTGAGCGGCGCAGCTCCCAGCTTGAGCAGCGCGTTCGTGCCGGCCGAGAGCGACGACGTGATCTCGCCCGGTACCGCGAAGACCTCGCGGCCCTCCTCGAGCGCGAGATCCGCCGTGATCAGGGCGCCGCTCCGCTCGCGGGCCTCGACGACGACGGTCGCGGCGCAGAGGCCGGCGACGATGCGGTTGCGCGCCGGGAACCGCCACGGCGCGGGCTCGAAGCCGGGCGCGTACTCCGAGACGATCAGGCCGGTTGCCGCGACGCGGCGCGCGAGCTCGGCGTGGGCCGCGGGATAGTCGCGGTCGATGCCGCAGCCGAGGACCGCGACCGTCGTCCCCTCGGCTTCGAGCGCTCCGCGGTGCGCCTCGGCGTCGATCCCGCGGGCGAGGCCGCTCACCACGACGAGCCCGGCGGCGGCGAGCTCTCTGCCGAGGCTGCGGGCGACCGACGAGCCATAGCCAGACGACGCCCGGGCGCCGACGACGGCGACCGCAGGCCGCGAGAGAAGCTCCGGCGCGGCCTCGCCGCGCAGGAAGAGCCCCGCCGGCGGGTCGTGGATCGCCCGGAGCAGCCGCGGGAATTCCCTCGCGGAACGAGCCAGGAAGCGATGTCCGCGGGCAGCGAGCCGCTCGAGGTAGGCGCGCTCGTCGAAACGCCGCTCGAAGGAGCGCCAGCGCTCGCCGCGCGGCGGTCGCACGAGGTGCGTTCCGGTCTCGGAGGCGAAGACCGCGAGAGCGAGCTCAGACACTCTCGAGCTCCTGCGGCGACCGGTAGGACAGCGCCTCGGCGACGTGCTCGGGACGGACGGTCTCCGACCCGGCAAGGGCGGCGATCGTGCGCGCCACCCGCCCCACGCGGGCGTAGCCGCGGCCGGACAGATGGAGGCGGTCCGCGGCACGACGGAGCAGCGCGTCCGCCTCGGAGTCGCGCGACGGCGGCTTCGCTGCGAGACGCTCGCGGGCGGCGGTGACACGACCGCCGACGGCGGCCGAAGCCTCCCCCGGTGCGGCTGCGAGCTCCTCCCCGCGTACGCGCGGCATCGCGAGCACCAGGTCGAAGCGGTCGAGGAGCGCGCGCGAGAGCTTGTCGCGGTAGCGGGCGAGCCGCTGCGCCGAACAGCTGCACTGTGCGGCCGGGTCGCCGCGGCCGCCGCACGCGCAGAGGTTCATGGTCGCCACCAATTGGAAGCGCGCCGGGAAGACAACCCGGCCGGCGGCCCGCGAGACCGAGACGAAGCCGTCCTCGAGCGGCTGGCGCAGCGCCTCGAGCGCCGGACGCTGGAACTCGGCGAGCTCGTCGAGAAGGAGGACGCCACGATGCGCGAGGCTCGCCTCCCCGGGCCGGAGGTGCGGCCCGCCGCCGACGATCGCCGCGGTCGATGCGCTGTGGTGCGGCGCGCGGAACGGCGGCCGCGACACGAGCGGCTGCTCGCCGTCGACGAGTCCTGCGACCGAGTGGATCCGCGTCACCTCGAGCGCGGCCTCGGAGTCGAGCGGCGGCAGGATGCCGGACAGCCGGCGCGCGAGCATCGTCTTCCCCGTCCCGGGCGGGCCGCCGAGCAGCAGGTTGTGCCCTCCGGCGGCGGCCAGCTCGAGCGCGCGCCGCGCACGCTCCTGGCCACGCACCTCGGCTAGGTCCGGCCCGGCCGAGGCGCCGCTGCCGTTCGGCGTCAACGGCGGCTCCGGCTCCAGCCGAAGCTCGCCGCGCAGATAGGCGGCCGCCTCCGCGAGGTGCCGGATCGGAACGGCGGCGACCCCGGCGAGCGCCGCCTCGCGAGCCGAATCCGCCGGGCACAGGAGCCGCTCGACGCCGAGCCGTCGCGCTCCCTCGGCCACCGCGAGCACGCCGCCGACCCGCCGCAGCCGTCCGTCGAGGGCCAGCTCGCCGACCGCCGCGGTGCGCTCGAGCGCCTTCCGCGGGAGCTGCTGGGAGGCGGCGAGCAGTGCGAGCGCGATCGGAAGGTCGAAGCCGGAGCCCTCCTTGCGCAGCTCGGCCGGCGCGAGATTGACCGTGATGCGGCCCGTGGGGAAGCTGAGCTCGGCGGCGGAGATCCCGCTCCTCACGCGCTCGCGAGCCTCCTGGCAGGCGCGGTCGGCGAGGCCGACGATCGCAAAGGCGGGGATCCCCTCGCGAACGTGGGCCTCGACGTCGACGCGCCGCGGCTCGAGGCCGACCAGCGCATGCGTGACCGCGCGTGCAAGCACACGGTGAGGCTAGGAGCGAGACCGTGACCGCTTGGTCGAAAGTTCGCGACGATAGGGTGCCGCCGTGGAACGCGTCCGCAACCTGCGTACCCTCGCGCTCGAAGAGAGCCTCACCGGGGCGCCGCCCGGACACGACTTCGCGGAGTTTTCGCTCACCGAGCCCTTCGCGGCTGTCGCGACGGGCATGAGCGTCTACGAGCTCGCGCCCGGAATCGCCTCGTGGCCGTACCACTTCGAGGCCTCGGAGGAGGAGTGGCTGATCGTGATCGAGGGCCGACTGACACTTCGCACCCCCGAAGGCGAGACGGTCCTGCGCGCCGGCGACGTCGCCTGCTTCCCGGCAGGGGCCTCCGGGGCGCACGCGGTTCGCAACGACACGGAGGCACCCGCCCTCTACGCGATGCCGTCGACGATCGCCCGGAACGGCGGCGCCACGGTCTACCCCGACAGCGGCAAGTTCGGCATCTGGGCGCCGGGATTCCGCCATCGCGGGCGGCTGGGCGAGCCCGTCGACTACTGGGAGGGTGAGGAGTGAGCGTCGTCAACCTCTTCGAGATCGAACTCGCCCGGGACGAGGACGAGCCGCCGGGCTACGGCGCGACTTACGCCCGCGTGGGCCCGCTCGTCGGCGGCGGGCAGCTCGGCATGTCGGTCTACGAGCTCGAGCCCGGCCTGAGCATCTGCCCGTACCACTATGAGACCGCCGAGGAGGAGTGGCTGATCGTCCTCACCGGACGACCGACGCTGCGCACGCCCGAGGGCGAGCGCGAGCTCGAGCCGTGGGACTGCGCCTTCTTTCCGACCGGCGAGGAGGGCGCGCACAAGGTGACGAACCGGACCGACGAGCCCGTGCGTGTCTGCATCTGGTCGAACCGGATCGCGGTCGCGACGTCGGTCTACCCGGACTCCGAGAAGGTCGGCGCCTGGCCGCCCGGGAAGCTGTTCCGCCTGGCGGACGCCGTCGACTACTTCGACGGCGAGCCCTGAGCCTCAGGGCTCCGCGCGCGACCGGCGCCAGGGCCAGCCGAGCAGGAGGAGCCCGGCGACGACGCACACGCCGCCCATTGCGGCCCAGAACGTGCTGCCCGTCATCGACGATCCCTTGATCGCGTCCGCTCCCTGCCCGATCCAGACCGCCCCGGTCAGGAACAGGAGGGCTCCGATCACGCGCCTCGCGACAACCATCGAGGAAACCTACGCGCCTCGGCGGCAGGCGGTTTCCCGCCGGTCGGGAACCCGGCGACCAGGACCGGGAAACTAGAGACGAGGGGAACTCGTCCGACCAGGTGTTCGCGCCCGCGCCGCTCGGGCCGCGTGCCCTCCTGGAGATCGCCCGGAGCCTGCACGTTGGTGACGGTTAGCTCCACGTAGGGTTCGGCCATGGACTGGCCCTCCCCGCTGACCGTGCGCGAGGTCTCGGCCGAGTTGCGCTGCTCGGAGGAGGAGGTCCGCGCGCTGATCCGCGAAGGGGAGCTGCGGACGGTCGCATGCGGGATCCGGCCCGGCCTCGTTCCGCGCCACGAGTTCGACGCCTACGTCCGAAGGCTGCGACACCGGCGGGACAAGTCGGCGTCCTAGCGCGATGAGATACCCCGTTGGGGCATCGGCCGTCGCGCTCCTCCTGACAGCTGCAGCCTGCGGCGGAGCACTCCAGACGCGGTCGCGGGTGATCGACTGCGCAAGCCTGGCCCCCCTTGGCTCGCCTCCTACGGTGGCGCATCCGCTTCTGTGCGCGAGGCGGACGACGCTCGCTCGGGCGGCTGGGGTCGCGGGGACGCCTCTCGTCCTGCCGAGGACGAGAGTCGTTCGTCCGGCCGACGTCGGCCCGGTCTGGATCGAGGGCTTCGCTCGTCGCAACGGGCACGAGACCAGCGGGACGGTCGCGCTCACGTTTCCGGCGCGGAAGCTGATCGTCGAGTACACGCGCCCGGCTCCGTCCGACGGGAGTGCGGCGCATTTCCAGGCGATGGCGGTGGGACTGCCCTCGAGCAAAGTGGTCGCTCTGAAGCGGCGACCGGCACTCGTGATCCGGCAGGGCTCCGACCAGACGGGGCACAACTTCGGC
>DASSZE010000012.1:0-12276 GCA_035713675.1 Gaiellaceae bacterium
GGCGAGCGAGCCGGTGTAGTCCTCGATCGGCGAGATGTCGTCGATCGTCTCCCGCAGTCCCTCGTCGAGGAACCACTGGAACGAGGCCTTCTGGATGTCGATCAGGTTCGGTAGGTCGAGAACGTGCTCGAGACGGCTGAACGTCGTCCGAGCGCGGGGCGAAGCGACCATGGTGGTCAAGTAGAACAGCCTCCCTTGAAGCGAAAGAGAACGGGCAAGAATTCGGCGTCGGAGCTGCGAGCGGCCAAACGTAGGCGCAACCCGCCAAGGTACCGGAACGACCCCTCCGACCGCAAGCCGAAGCCTCGGCGGAGCCGGTATCGGGGGGAACTGTAGCGCCGCTCGCCCGAACCGACAAGCGGCGCTACGCGAAGAACGGCGTTACTTGAGCTCGACCGTGGCGCCGGCTTCCTCGAGCTGCGCCTTGATCTGGTCGGCCTCGTCCTGGGCGACGCCCTCCTTGACCGGCTTCGGAGCCGAGTCGACGAGGTCCTTCGCCTCCTTGAGGCCCAGCCCGGTGACCGCCCGGACGACCTTGATCACCTGGATCTTCTGGCCGCCCGCCTCGGTGAGGACCACGTCGAACGACGTCTTCTCCTCGGCCGCGGCACCGTCGCCGCCCGCCGCGCCCCCGCCGGGGGCCGCGACCGCGACCGGAGCGGCGGCGGTGATGCCCCACTCCTCCTCGATCTTGTTCTTCAGCTCGACGAGCTCGAGGACGGACATCTTCCCCAGCTCCTCGAAGATCGTGTCGACCGCCATCTAGCTCTCCTCCTTGCTGCTCTCTTCAGAGCTGGATTCTTCAGGACCGGACTCTTCGACTTCTTCGGCGGCGGACGCCGTGGCGTCCGCCTGTGTGGCTTCTTCCGTGGGCTCCTCCTCGGCGGCAGGCTCCTCCTCCGCCGCTGCCTCGGGCTCTGCTGCAGCCTCGGGCTCAGGCTCCGGTGCCGTCTCGGCCTCCTCGCCGCCGAGCTGCTCGATGCGGGCGTCGAGCAGGCCGACGAGGTTCTGCAGCGGGGTATTGAGCAGCGCAGCGAGGCTCGAGAGCGGCGCGACGATCGCGCCGAGCACCTGGCCGCGCAGCACCTCTTCCGGCGGCAGCGCCGCGAGGCTCGCGACCTCCTCCGCCGACACCGCCCGGCCCTGCATGACGCCGCCCCGGATCTCGAGCACCTGGGTCTCCCGCGCCGAGTCGGCGAGCGCCTTCGCGGCCGCGACCATGTCGCCGTCGGCCTCGAGGAAGGCGATCGCGCTCGGCCCGTCGAGCAGCGCGAGCAGCGCGTCGGCGCCGGCCGCCTCGGCGGCGCGGCGGGTGAGCGTGTTCTTGACCACCGTGAACCGCGCGCCGCTCTCGAGCAGCCGCGTGCGGAGCTCGTCGATCTGCGGCATCGTCAGCCCGCGGTAATCCGCGACGAGGAGCGTGTCCGCCGCCTTCAGGCGCGCGGTCAGCTCTTCGACAACCTGTTCCTTCTGTTCTTTCTTCATCTCACCTCGACTGGTCTTCCGCCCTCGCAGAGAGGGCTGCCAGTGGTCTTCGGCGGTTTTCGGGTCTGGTGCTAGGCCGGAACTGTAGCGGCCTCCGCCGGCTGCCCGTCCAGCTCCTCCACGATGCCCCGTGTCCGCGCCGGATCGACGTGGATGCCCGGACCCATCGTGCTCGTCAGCGTGATCTGGCGGATGTACCGGCCCTTCGCCGCTGCGGGCTTCGCGCGCATGATCTCGTCGAGCACGGCGGCGTAGTTCTCGACGAGCGCGCGCTCCTCGAAGCTCTTCTTGCCGATCGAGACGTGGACATTCGCGCCGCGGTCGGTCCGGTACTCGAGCTTGCCGGCCTTCGCCTCGGAGACGGCCTTGCCGACGTCCATCGTGACGGTGCCGGTCTTCGGGTTCGGCATCAGGCCGCGCGGGCCGAGGATGCGGCCGAGCTTGCCGACGTTGCCCATCTGGTCGGGCGTCGCGATCGCGACGTCGAACTCGGTGAAGCCCTCCTCGATCTGCTTCGCGAGATCGGCCGAGCCGACGATGTCGGCTCCCGCCTCTTCGGCCTCGCGGGCCTTGTCGCCCTCGGCGAAGACCGCGATGCGCACCTCTTTGCCGCTCCCGTGCGGGAGCATGAGCGTGCCGCGGAGCTGCTCGTCGGCGTGGCGGACGTTGAGTCCGAGCCGGAAGTGCAGCTCGACGGTCTCGTCGAACTTCGCGGCGTCCATCGACTTGAGCAGCCGGACGGCCTCGACCGGGGAGTAGACCCGTTCGCGCTCGAAGAGCGCGCGGCCGGAGTTGTAGCGCTTGCCGTGCTGTGCCATCTAGAGATCCACCTCCACGCCCATCGAGCGCGCGGTGCCGGCGATGATCAGCGAGGCCTGGTCGAGGTCGCGCGCGTTGAGGTCGGGCATCTTCGTCTCGGCGATCTGGCGCACCTGGTCGCGCGAGAGCCGGCCGACCTTCGTGCGGTTCGGCTCGCCCGAGCCCTTGTCGAGCCGCAGCGCCTCCTTGATCAGGACCGCCGCGGGCGGCGTCTTCGTGATGAAGGTGAACGAGCGGTCCTCGAAGACCGTGATCTCGACCGGGATGATGCGGCCGTTCTGGTCGGCCGTCTGCGCGTTGAACGCCTTGCAGAACTCCATGATGTTGACGCCGTGCTGGCCGAGAGCAGGGCCGACCGGCGGGGCCGGGTTGGCCTGGCCGCCGGGGATCTGGAGCTTGATCAGGGTGAGAACCTTCTTCGCCATCCGTTACCTCAGTCCAGCTTCTTGACGTTGTCGAATCCGACCTCGACCGGCACCTGCCGCTCGAAGATGTTGACCATCACCTGGAGCTTCTGCGCGTCCGGGTTGACGTCGGTGATCTCGCCGTCGAAGTCCGCGAGCGGGCCCGACGTGATCTTGACCGACTCGCCGAGCTGGAACTCGACCTGCGAGCGCTGCGCCACGGCCGCGCCGACTCCGGTGTGGAGGATGCGGTCGACCTCGGGCTGCGAGAGCGGCACGGGCGTCGCGCCGGCCCCGACGAAGCCGGTCACGCCGGGCGTGTTCTTCACGACCGTCCAGGCGTCGTCGTTCAGATCCATGTTCACGAGCACGTAGCCCGGCAGCGTGCGCTTCTCGGCCTGCACCTTCTGGCCGTCCTTCGTCTCGATCACCTGCTCGGTCGGGACGACGACGCGCCGGAAGCGCGAGCGCTGGTTCATCGACTCGATCCGGTGCTCGAGGTTCGCCTTCACCTTGTTCTCGTGGCCCGAGTAGGTGTTGATCACATACCAGCGGAACATGTCAGTTTCGTCTCGTGGTCTTCTCTATCGGAGCAACAGGTGTTGGACGAGGTACTGCCACAGCTGGTCGTTCAGCCAAAGGTAGGTACCGACGATGAGGCAGGCGATGATCACCACGGCGGTGCCGCTGATCACCTGCTGCTGGTTGGGCCATTCGACCTTGTTGAGCTCGGCCCACGACTCCTGGAGGAAGCGGACGCCCCAGATGCCCCCGCGGACGTCGTCGCGGCGCTGCTCGCGCTTCGGCTCGGACTGCTCCGGGCGCGGCTCCTCCTCGGCGGTCGGGCGGGGCCGGGGAGCGGGCCGGAGCGGCGGGGTCCCCGCCGCCTGGGCTCGCCGCAGGCGGCGCTGCTGACGGGTGGAGCGCGCCATCCCTAGCGAGTCTCCCGGTGCAGAGTGTGGCAACCGCACCAGCGGCAGTACTTGCGGAACTCGACGCGGTCGGGCGAGTTCCGCTTCGACTTCTGCGTCTGGTAGTTCCGTCTCCTGCACTCGGTACAGGCGAGCGTGATTGCGACTCTGACTCCGGTTGCCATTCCTGTTCTTTCGCTTCGAGGGACGCGGCCAGTAGCGCCGGGTGGGCTCGAACCACCGACCTCTGCATTATGAGTGCAGCGCTCTGACCAGCTGAGCTACGGCGCCTCGCGCCGCCGCATAGTAGCGGAGACGATTGCGACCGTTCCGACGGCCGCGGCGACGGCGGCGGCGATCCTCGCGACACGCCGGGCGCGCGGCGGCTGCGGCCGCTGCTCGTGGTACAGACGCTCCGGACGCGGCCCCTCCGGGCCGGCCGCGCCGTGCTCGCGCGCGAGCTGGAGGACCTGGGCGACGTGCAGCGCGCGGCGGCCCGTGCCTCCCTGCTCGATCTGCGTCCTGCAGGAGAAGCCGTCCGCAACGACGATCGTCTCCGCGGCCAACTCCCGCACGTTCGGCAGGAGCCCCAGTTCGCCGCACTGCAGCGAGACGTCGTGGTGGCCGGCCTCGAAGCCCCAGGAGCCAGCCAGGCCACAGCAGCCGGCGTTCAGCGTCTCCACCTCGACGCCCATCCGCTCGAGGAGCGCGACCTCGGGGTCGAGGCCGCCGGTCGCCTTATGGTGGCAGTGGCCCCAGACGAAGGCGCGGCGCTCGAGTCGTGGCAGGTCGACGTCGAACCGCTCGCAGAACTCCGCGAAGTGGAAGACGCCCGCGGCGAGCCGCTTCGCGTCGTCGTCCCGCGGGAGGAGCTTGCCGAGCTCGTCCTTGAACACGGCGACGCAGCTCGGCTCGAGCCCGACGATCGGGACGCCCTCGCGGTACCACTCCCGCAGCTGGTCGAGGTTGCGGCGGAGGTAGCGCTCGGCGAGGCCCAGGAAGCCGTAGTCGTAGAGCGGCCGCCCGCAGCAGACGTGCCCCTCCGGCAGCACCACCTGCCAGCCCGCCGCCTCGAGCGCCTCGACGGCGGCCACGCCGACGTCGGTGTGGAAGTGGTTGTTGAAGGTGTCCGGAAAGAGGACGACCTTCGGGCCCGCGGGATTCGTCGTCCCGCCGCGCTGTCGGAACCACCGCTGCAGGGTGAGCGGCGCGAAGGTCGGCACCTCGCGCTCCTGCGTCATCCCGGCCGCGAGCTTGAAAGCCCGCGCGAGCGGCGGCGTGTGCGTGACGAAGTTGACGACCTCCGGCATCCGCGACGCGACCCGCGCGACCTGGTCGATGAGCCCGAACGCATACGCCGGCCGCGGGCGAAGGCGGTGCTTCCAGCGCTGGTGGAGGAACTCCGCCTTGTAGGTCGGCATGTCCACGTCGACGGGGCAGTCGTGTGTGCAGCCCTTGCACGAGAGACAGAGGTCGAGCGCCTCCATCACCTCGTCCGACTGCCAGCCGTCGGTGACGATCTCCCCCTCGAGCATCTCGAACAGGAGCCGAGCGCGGCCCCGCGTCGAGTGCATCTCCTCGCGGGTCGCCATGAAGGACGGGCACATCACGTCCATGCCGTCGGGCTTGCGGCACCTCCCCACGCCGACGCAGCGGATCGTCGCGTGCGCGAAGTCGCCCTCGTCGTCCGGGTACGCAAACCGCACCGGCGGCCGCCAGGGCGCGTAGTCGGCACCGAGCTTGAGGTTCTCGTCGAGCCGGTACGGGTCGACGACCTTGCCGGGGTTCATCTTCGAATCGGGATCCCAGATCCGCTTGAACTCGCCGAAGGCGTCGACGAGCTCCTCGCCGTACTGCTTGTGGAGGAGCTCCGCGCGGGCCTGGCCGTCGCCGTGCTCGCCCGAGAGCGAGCCGCCGTACTCCACGCAGAGGTCGGCGGCGTCCTCGACGAAGCTCCGGAACCTCGCGATGCCCTGGGTCGAGCGGAGGTCGAAGTCGTAGCGGACGTGCATGCAGCCCTGGCCGAGATGGCCGTAGTAGGTGCCCCAGAAGCCGTGCCGGGCGGCGAGCGCGCGCAGGTCACGGAGGTAGTCGCCGATGCGCTCCGGCGGGACGGCCGAGTCCTCCCAGCCCTCCCAGTGGTCCTCGCCCTTCGGGAAGGCGGCGATCGCGAGACCGACCTCGCGCACCTGCGCGAGCTGCTTCCGCTTCTCGTCGCCCTCGACGAGCTCCCCGTCGATCGCGTGCCGACCGAGGTCTGCGAGCAGCGCGCGCGCCCGCTCGCCCGCCTCCTCTTTCGTGTCGCCGCCGACCTCGACGTACATCCAGCCGCCGCCGGCGGGGAGGCCGTCGAGCGCCTCGACGTTGAGCGATGCCTCGCGCTCGAGCTCCACGAGGTGATCGTCGAAGCCCTCGATCGCGAGCGGCCGGTGGGCGAGCGCCTCCATGACGTGGTCGCCGGCGGCCGCGATGTCGGCGAAGCCGAGCACGACGCCGCACTTGGCGGCCGGGTCCGGGATCAGCTGGAGCGTGGCCTCGAGCACCGTGACGCAGGTGCCCTCGGTGCCGACGAGGCCGCGGGCGACGTTGAAGCCGCGCTCGGGCAGCAGGTCGTCGAGGTTGTAGCCCGAGACGCGCCGCGGGATCCGCGGATAGCGCTCGCGGATGAGGTCCGCATAGCGGTCGCGCAGCTCGCGAAGCGCGGCGTAGATCTCGCCGCGCCGCCCGCCGGCGGCGACGATCCGCTCGAGCTCGTCCTCGGGTGTCGCGCCGACGCGCAGGCGCAGGCCGTCGTAGGTCAGCACCTCGAGCGAGTGGACGTTGTCCGACGTGCGTCCGCCCTCGCCGAGGAACATCGCCTGCACCGAGTGCGCCCCGCACGAATTGTTGCCCACGTTGCCGCCGATCGTGCAGTACGCGTGGGTGGAGGGATCCGGGCCGAAGACGAGGCCGTGGAGGCCGGCCCTGCGGTTCACATGCTCGTTGATCGCGCCGGGTTCGGTCGCCACCAGGCGCCGCTCGGGGTCGACCTCGCCGATGCCCGTCAGGTACTTCGAGCAGTCGAGGATCACGGCCGTGTTGACCGTCTCGCCCGAGAGGCTCGTCCCGCAGCCGCGGGGAGTGATCGGGGCGCCGTGCTGGTGGCAGACTCGGTGGACGGCGACCACGTCGTCGATCGTCCGCGGGAGGACGACGCCGATCGGCGGCTGGCGGTAGTTCGAGGCGTCGGTCGCGTAGAGCGCGCGGCTCGCCGAGTCGAAGCGCACCTCGCCCTCGACCGCGTCGCGCAGGTCCGCGGCGAGCGCGCGCCGGTCGATGTCGCCCGGCCTCACGACCTCACTGTCGCAGATCGCCGGCGAGCCGCTCGAGCTCCGACTCCAGCCGCCGCAGCGCGTCCGCCTCCTCCGAGCGGTTCTGCTCGAGGAGCCGGCGCGCGTCGTCCGGGAGCTCGACCGCGCGTGCGAGGGCGAGCAGGGCGTCGTAGGCCGCGAGCTCGAAATGCTCGGTCGTCGCCGCGGACGCTGCGTGGAAGACGTCCGCGAGGCCGTCGTCCGCGAAGCTCCCCGCCAGCTCGTCGTGGTGCTGCGCGAGCTTCTCGGCCGGCGGGCTCAGATTCGAGCTCGGCTCGGCGCCGACTGCGCGGAAGACGGCGTCCAGCCGCGGGCCGTGCTCTCGCGTCTGCTCGAGGTGCTCGGCCACCGCGGCCGCCAGCCCCTCGCTCGTCACGGCGCGCTGCAACTGGGGCAGCACCTCGAACGAGAGCGTCCGCTCGGTCCAGAGCAGCTCGCCGAGGAGCTGGAGGAAGAGGTCGCGCGGGTTGCTCAGTGTCGGAGGGATGCGAGCTCCTTTCGCGAGGTTCGCTTCTCCTCGAGCAGCCCGGCGAGCCGGTCGGACATGGCCATGATCACGAGCGCCGGGTTCGCCGCGCCCTCGGTCGGGAAGACGCTGCCGTCGGCCACGAAGAGGTTCGGCACCTCCCAGGCGCGCTGGCTCGAGTCGACGACGCTGTCCTCGGGCGAGAAGCCCATCCGACAGCCGCCGACCAGGTGCGCGTAGCGGTCGATCTTGAGCGTGTCCTGCGCACCGGCGTGATCCCAGATCTCCTCCATCACCTTGGTCGCGTGCGCGATGTTCTGCCTGTCGTTCTCGCACAGCGAGTAGGAGAAGTTCGCGACCGGCAGGCCGTACCGGTCCTTCTCCGAGGCGAGCGTGACGCGGTTCTCGGGCAGCGGGAGGAGCTCGCAGAGGACGCCGAGCAGCGTCCAGTGGTTGTAGTCGCGCATGTACTCGCGCAGCGCCTGGCCCCAGTGGCCCTCGGCCTGGACGTGGTTCCCCCAGTCGATCGGCAGCGGCGCGACCGTCTGGATCGAGAAGCCGCGCGCGAAGCCGCGCGACTCGTCGGTCTCGTAGAACTGCTCCGAGGAGACCTCGGGCGGCGGCGCCTTGTACATCCGGAGCTCGTACGGGAAGCGGGCGGCGACCTGGGTCGCTCCCTGCACCATCACGTAGCGGCCGACCTGGTCGCTGCCGTTCGCGAGCCCGTTCGGGAAGCGGCGGCTCGTCGAGTTGAGGAGCAGGCGCGGCGTCTCGATCGCGTAGCCGCAGACGGCGACGGCATCGGCCGGCTGGAAGCGCTCGATCCCCTCGGGGTCGATGTACGTGACGCCGGTGCAGCGGCCGCTGCTCTCGTCGACCTCGACCCGAGTCACCATCGAGTCGGCGCGCACCTCGACGCCGTGCTCGATCGCGTCGGGGAGATGCGTGATGAGCGGGCTCGCCTTCGCGTTCACCTTGCAGCCCTGGAGGCAGAAGCCCCGGTAGATGCAGTGCGGGCGGTTGCCGAAGACGCCGTTCGTGATCGCGACCGGGCCGACGCGCATCTCGATCCCGCAGTCGCGGGCTCCCCGCCACGCCACGCTGGCCGCCCCCGCGATGGGATGCGGCCCGTGTGGGTAGCTGTGCGGATCGCCCCACGGCCAGTCCTGGCCCGCGACCGGCAGCTCGAGCTCGACGCGCTCGAACGACTCCTTCAGGTCCCAGTACGAGATCGGCCAGTCGACGCCGACGCCGTCGCGCGTCCGCACCTCGAAGTCGGAGGGGTGGAAGCGCGGCGCGTAGCCGGCGAAGTGGGTCATCGAGCCGCCGACGCCGACACCGGAGTTGTTCTTCCCCATCTCGATCGGGTCGTTCCCGGAGATGATCCGCTTGTCCGTCCAGTAGAGCGGCCCGGCACCCTTCTCGTCGCTCACCCAGTCGCGGTCGGGATCCCAGAACGGGCCCTTCTCGAGGATCACGATCCGCCAGCCGGCGCGCGCGAGCCGCTGCGCGAGCGTGACGCCGCCGGCGCCGGCTCCGACGACCACGAGGTCGACCGGCGACGAGAGCGGGTAGTGGGCCATGCGGTCGAGGTTCTGCAGCCCCCGCTTGTGCATGTCGAGCAGGTACGGGGAGTCGTTGTCCTCCGGCATGAGGACCGATCCCTTGACGAAGGAGCCGGGGATACGCACTACTCGAGACCTCGCCGCTGCGTGTCCTCGACCGGGTCGCGCACGTAGGCCTCCTTGCCCTCCCACTCCTCGCGCTCGGCGCTCTGCAGGTGCGGGCTGCCGAAGCGCGAGTAGCCGCGTGGGTAGGCGGGACCGCCGAAGCCGATCTCGTTCCAGGCCCAGGGGTGCGAATAGAACTGCTGCAGGAGGTGGCGCGTGACGACGCTCCAGGCGCGCGAGACGTTGAGGGTGTCCCAGGCGCCGCCGTGCAGGTCGCCGCTGTCGAATTCGTGCATGACCTCGAGCTGGTCCTCCATCGTGAGCAGCGGGAACCGCTCGGCGCCGCGCCGCTGCGCTTCCTGGTCGAGCCCGAGGGCGACGCGCCGCCACGTCTCCCGGTCGTCCGGCAGGTCGAAGTACTGGTAGCCGTCGAGGTTGCCCTCGAACAGCTTCTCGTCGACGTAGGCCATGACGGGAATGCGCGGCTCGGAGTCCTGCGCGAGGTAGAGGTCGGCGAAGACGGTGAGCGTCTCGGCCTCCGCGGGATCGAAGAAGCGGAGCTCCGGCACGTGGTGGACGCGATCGAGGACGACCTTGCGCGTGACCTCGTCCCAGTGGTTCTGCTGCTCGAGGACGTCGTAGTCGGGATAACGCCCATGCATCTGGGGCGTGATGCCGCGCCGCTGCCGCGGCAGGTCGTACGGATCGGCGTGCGCCTGCTCGGGGAGGCGGCGGTTCGGGAGGTGGTGAGGCTCGCTGAAGTCCGGCGCCATTACTTCTCGCGCTTCACCACCGCGGCGAGCAGGCCGAGCACGCCGACGAGGCAGAGCGAGCCGGGAGCGAGCAGCGGCGGCCCCATCACGAGGTTGTACGTCGGCTCGCCGAACCCGCCCGGTCGCTTCTGCACGCCCCGCATGTGCGTCACGACGCCGATCGCGCCGTCGAGCGCGTACAGCGCCGAGAGCGCGGGGAGCCAGGTCTTCGCCGCCTTCTCCGAGAAGACGCCGGCGACGCCTGCCGCGGTGAGCGGCGGCGCGAGCACGATCGGCGTCCACATCCACTTGTCGCCGAACGAGCCCTTGTAGTGCTCGACGTAGATCTCGAACGCGAGCGAGGGGACGCTGAACGCCGTCAGGCCCGAGAACAGCTTCTGCATGCGTCCTTCACGGACGTTCGCGAGGGCACGGGAGACGAGCTTCATCGTGATCCTTTTCTCTCGGCGACGTGGAACGAAAACGCTCAGGCGGCCAGCCTCTCCGCGTCGGCGCGCTTCAGCTCGAGGCCGTTGCCCGCGCGCGAGCGGTCCGGCCGGAGGACGCCGTCCTCCGGCTCTGGCACGCCGTCGAACAGCATCCCCTCGAGCCGGACGTGATCGTGGAAGTACTCGAGATGCCGCCGCCGCTCGACGGCGCAGAACGCATGCGTCGAGATCGCCGGCGCGCAGTGGGCGGAGACGTCGATCGAGTGGGCGGTCGCGAGCCCCGACGCCGACAGGAGCCCCGTGATCCCGCCGCAGCGCGTGACGTCGGCCTGCAGGCAGTCGATGCAGCCGACGAGGTTGCGGAAGTCGGACGGAAGGTAGGCGTACTCGCCGGCCGCGATCTCGAGGCCCGCAGGGGCTTCGTCGCGGATCTGGCGGAGGCCGTCGAGGTCGTCCGAGGAGACGGGCTCCTCGAACCACTTGACGTCCCAGGACTCGGCGTAGCGCTCCGCCCACGCGAGCGCCTCCTTGCGCGCGAAGGCGCCGTTCGCGTCGACGTAGAGCTCCACGTCGTCACCGATCGCCTCGCGCGCGGCATCGAGCCGCACCGGGTCGTTCTCCGGCTCGCGCCCGAGCTTCATCTTCACGCGCGGGATCCCCGCGGCGGCCCAGCCGCCGAGCTGCTCGCAGAGGCGTTCGATGCTGTAGGACGTGAAGCCGCCGCTGCCGTAGATCGGGACGTCCTCGTGCGCCGCTCCGAGCAGGACGACGAGCGGGACGTCGAGCAGCCGCGCCTTCAGGTCCCAGAGCGCCTGGTCGACGGCCGACACGGCGCAGAAGCCGATGCCCGGCCGCCCCGCGTTGCGGACCTGCGCGCCCATGCGCAGCCAGGCGGCGCGGACGTCCATCAGGTCCTCGCCCTCGACGACGCCCGCGAGCTGTGAGGAGACGACCTCGGCCGCCGCCGCGTCGCAGTAGGTGTAACCGAGCCCCTTCTTCCCGCCGGCGTGCGCCTCGACGACGACGATGGTCGTCGAGTCCCACTCGAGGGTCCCGTCCGACTCCGGCTGGTCGGTCGGGATCGTGTACGCGTCGACGTCGAGGCGCTCGACCTGCGCCGAAGCAGCCACTACTTCAGGTGCTCGGTGAACTCGACGAGCTTCCCGCGCAACGACTTCTCCATCACGCCCATCCGCTCCGGGTCGCCCTTGACCATCGCCTTGGCCATCTCCTCGGCCTGCTCCATCCGGATGTGCGGCGGCAGCGGCGGGATCTCGGGGTCGGTCTTGACCTCGAGCACGACGGGCCGGTCGGCCGCGAGTGCCTCCTCCCACGCCGTCCGCACGTGGTCGCCGTCGTCGCAGAAGATCCCCTTCAGGCCGCACAGCTCCGCGTAGCCGGCGTAGTCGAAGTTCGGCAGCCACTGCGTGCCCGGGAACTTCGGGTCGCCCTCCATCACGCGCTGCTCCCAGGTCACCTGGTTCAGGTCCTGGTTGTTGAAGACGCAGAAGACCAGGCGCTTGTCGGGCCAGCGCTCGTGGTAGCGCTTCACGGTCAGCATCTCGTTCATGCCGAGCATCTGGAAGGCGCCGTCGCCGACGAAGCAGATGACGGGCCGCTCGGGATGCGCGAACTTCGCCGCGATCGCGTACGGGACGCCCGGGACCATCGTCGCGAGCGTCCCCGAGAGCGAGGCGAGGTTGCCCTTGCGCAGCTTCAGCTGGCGGGCGAACCAGTTCGTCGAGGAGCCGGAGTCGGCGGTGATGATCGCGTCCTCCGGCAGCACCTGCGACAACTCGTGCACGACCCGCTGCGGGTTCATCGGGTCGGCCTCCATCATCGAGCGCCGCTCGACGATCTCCCACCAGTCGCGCACGCTCTCCTCGATCCCCTCGCGCCAGCCGCGGTCCTCCTTGCGCACGAGGTGCGGCTCGAGCGCCTTGAGCGTCTCCTTCGCGTCCCCGATCAGC
>DASSZE010000013.1:0-27171 GCA_035713675.1 Gaiellaceae bacterium
CTCAGCGTGGGGGAGCACCGCGAGCCGATGTTCGAGGCGACGGCCGAGGCGGCGGCTCTGCTCCCGGAGGACCGGTCGCGCCACTTCCTCGGGATCGGGGACCCCGAGGGGGTGCTCGAGGTGATCGCCCGCGGCGTGGACCACTTCGACTGCGTGCTCCCGACGCGCACCGCCCGCACGGGCAGTGCGCTCACGAGCGAGGGGCGGCTCAACCTGCGCAACGCCCGCTTCGCACGGGACGAGCGCCCGCTCGAGGAGGGCTGCGGCTGCCCGGCCTGCACGCGCTTCAGCCGGGCGTACATCCGGCACCTCGTGAACCAGCAGGAAATCCTCGGATTGCGCCTGCTCAGCCTGCATAATCTGCGCTTCCTGCTCGATCTCGTCGCCGCGGCGCGACAGGCGATCGAGCGCGGCGAGTTCCTCACGTGGAAGGACGAGGCGCTCGAAAGAGCGAAGGGAGCAGAGTGACCGTCATCGCAGCGAGCAGTGGGCCGGGCTTCCTCTTCATCATCGTGATCGGCTTCCTGCTGATCTGGCTCATCGTCGTCCGGCCGCAGAAGAGGCGTCAGAACCAGCAGCAGCAGATGCTCGAGGAGCTGAACGTGGGCGACGAGGTGCTCACCGCGGGCGGCATCTACGGGACGGTCTCGGCGCTCGACGAGAACGAGGTAACGGTCGAGATCGCGCCGAACACGCAGGTCCGGGTCGCCCGGCGTGCGATCGCCGGCATCACCCGCGACGAGCCCGAGGACGAGGAGCCGGAGGAGCACGAAGAGCACGACGAGCCCGCCGCGCACGAGGAGCCCGAGGACACGCTGGCGCGCCTCCAGGGGGCGGATGACCCGAATGGGGCAAACGTTGCTGCGGAGCCCTCGGACGAGGAGAACCGCGGCTAACCTGTGCCGCGGTCTTGAAGGAGCCTTCGTGAAAGAACGGCGCAACTACCTCCTGCTGGTCGGCGTGATCGCGGCGGCGCTCATCGGCGCTGTCCTGCTCGCCGTTCCCGGCTCGCCCGCCTACAAGAAGCCCGTCCTCGGCCTCGATCTGCAGGGCGGCCTCGAGGTGGTCCTGCGCGCGGTGCCGGACAAGGGCCAGCACATCACCCCCCAGGGGATGCAGACGGCGCAGAGCATCATCCAGAACCGCGCGAACGGAACCGGTGTCTCGTCGCCGAGCATCGCCATCCAGGGCGGGAACGAGATCGTCGTCCAGCTCGCGGGCGTGCACGATCCCGCCAAGGCCGCGGCGATCATCGGCAAGACCGGTCAGCTGCAGTTCTTCGACTTCGAGAAAGACCTCGCGCCGCCGACGGTGAGCGCGACCGGCCGGCCGACGCCCGTCGGCTCGCTCTACAGCCTCCTCACGCAGGTCAACGCCGAGGCGAAGAAGGGCACGCCGGAGTCGTACTACCTGATCAAGACGATCAAGAAGACCAAGCAGGTCAAGTCGAAGGTCAAGGGCAAGACGGTCACGAAGCCCGTCACGACCACGACGCACAAGACGCTGCAGGGGCCGGCGCCGAATCTGAAGCAGCTCCTGCTGCCGTACAGCGGGAAGCAGCCGCCGCACACGCGGGTCTTCCCCGTGCCGGCGCACCGCCTCGTCGTCCATTCGCCCGGCGGGAAGGCCTGGTACCTCTTCAAGTACTTCCCGAACCGGCCGGACGGCCCGCCGGAGCTGAAGGGGAACGATCTCGTCGAATCGGGCATCCAGGCGACGGTCGACCCGAACAGCGGCCAGCCCGTGGTGCAGCTCCAGTTCACCGGCCACGGCACGAAGGAGTTCCAGAAGATCACGAAGGCCGAGTACTACCGCGGCCAGCTCGCCGCCGGTAACGCCGGACAGGCGGGCAACCACGACCCGAACGTCGTCCAGCAGTACGCGGGGCACAACGCGATCGTGCTCGACGGCGTGCTCCAGTCGACGCCGTACATCGACTACACCGACGGCAGCCTCAGCGACGGGATCGGCGGCGGCCAGGCGCAGATCACCATGGGAGCCGGTGGGCTGAGCCAGGCGAACGACCTGGCGCTGATCCTCAAGAGTGGCTCGCTGCCGTACTCGTTCCAGCAGATCGAGCGCACCGACGTCTCGGCCACGCTCGGCAAGAGCTCGCTCCATCAGGCGATCTGGGCCGCGGCCATCGGCCTGCTCGTCGTCGCCCTGTTCCTGCTCATCCTCTACCGCTTCCTCGGCCTCGTCGCCGTCGCCGGCCTCGCGATCTACGCGGCCCTCTACTACGCGGCGATCCTGCTCTTCAACGTCACGCTGACCCTGCCGGGCTTCGCCGGCCTGATCCTCACGATCGGCGTCGCGGCCGACGCGAACGTCGTCGTGTTCGAACGCATCAAGGAAGAGGTGCGCGCCGGGCGATCCGTGAAGGCGGCGATCGCAGCCGGGTACGGCAAGGGCTTCCACACGATTCTCGACGCGAACGTGGTCACGGCGATCACGGCCATGGTCCTGTTCCTGATCGCGGTCGCGGACGTGAAGGGCTTCGCGCTGATGCTTCTGATCGGTACCGCCATCTCGCTGCTCACGGCGGTGGCCGCGACGCGCGCGATGCTCGGCCTGCTCAGCGGCTTCAAGTGGTTCGACAACCCGCGCTTCATGGGCGCCGAGGGCCAGCAGACCGCGAAGTGGCTCCAGATCGACTTCATGGGGAAGCGGAAGCTCTGGTTCGGCATCTCGGCCGTCGTGATCCTCGTCGGCGTGATCTCGCTCGGCGTGCGCGGCCTCAACCTCGGGATCGACTTCAAGGGCGGTACGCAGATCGCGTTCAAGACGCACCAGGGGTATTCGCAGGGGGAGATGGCCAGGTTCATGGCGCAGCAGGGCCAGCCGGACGCGGTCGTGCAGGGCGCCGGCCAGGCGGTGAACAACGAGTTCAAGCAGTGGCAGATCCGGACGAGGTCGCTCTCGGGCTCGGGCCAGTCGAACCTGTCGCAGAACCTCCACAACAAGTTCGGCGCGTACGCGACGGGCGTGAAGAACGTCTCCGGGACGTTCGGCCACCAGATCGCGATCGACGCGATCTACGGGATCGTCGTCTCGCTGCTCCTGATCGTCCTCTACATCACGATCCGGTTCGACCTGAAGTTCGCGATCCCGGTGATCCTCGCCCTGCTCCACGACATACTCGTGACCCTCGGGGTCTACTCGATCTCCGGGCGGGAGGTCTCGGTCGCCACGGTCGCGGCCGTCCTGACGGTGCTCGGCTACTCGATCTACGACACGATCATCATCTTCGACCGGATCCGCGAGAACGTGCCGCTCATGCGCCGCTCGCCGTTCGCCACGATCGCCAACGTCTCGCTCTGGGAGACGATCAGACGCTCGCTGGCCACGACCTTCATCACGCTGCTGCCGATCATCTGCCTCTACATCCTCGGCGGCGCGACGCTCAAGGACTTCGCCTTCGCGCTCATCGTCGGCGTCACCTCGGGCGCCTACTCCTCGATCTTCATCGCCGCGCCGCTGCTGACCGTGTGGAAGGAGCGCGAGCCCGAGTACGCACGAAGGAAGCAGCTCGTCGAGTCGGGCGCGCTGGCTGCGGACGGCGACGGCCGCGGCCGCGAGCCGCTCGTCACCGGAACGGCGGCGCTCGCCGAGTCGGAGGAGGCGCTCGCCGAGGAGCCGACGCCGGAGCTCGTCGACGTCGTCACCGCGACGCCGTCCGAGCCGGGCGCGCAGGCGCGGCGCGAGAAGCGGCGGCAGCGCCGGCGCTCGAGGCCGCATGGCCGCGCGCGGTAGCAGCCGCCTCGTCCTCGACACGCTCGAGGAGCTGATCGCCGAGCTGCCTGCCCGCGTGCGCGGCAGCCGGGCGCGGTTCTCGGAGGGGGCGCTGGCCGTGTTGCGCTCCATCGCGGACGAGCTCGACCTCGTGACGCGCGACGAGCTCGAGGAGCTGGAGCTGCGGGTCGCGCAGCTCGAGCACCGGCTGCGGTTGCTCGAGGGCCCGTCCGACCTGCCGCCCGCCGCCTAGCCGGCGCGGCGGCGGAAGCGGGTCACGGTCGCGGCGAGGAACGTCTCCGCGTCGTAGACGATGAAGCCGCAGAGCGCGGCGAGCGGCAGCTCGGCGACGACCGCCTCCGCGATCGCCTCGAACATCTCGCTCCCCTCCTGCGAGGTCACGACGTCGAACCAGGCGTCGCAGACGAGCATCGTCCCGGTCACCGCGGCGAGCGGAGCGAGCCAGTGCGAGCCGCGGAGCGCCGCCCAGGCCGTTGCGGCGAACGACGCGGTGAGCGCGATGTCGAAGCCGACCCACGCGACGTCGTAGTGGGCGGTGACGTGGCGCGACGGCAGCGTGAAGGTCAGGTACAGGATCCACGGAACGAGCGCGACGGCGACGAGCGCGAGCAGAAGCGTGATCCACCGCGGCGGCCGGATCCGGATCGCCGGCTCCGTGGACTCTCCCAATTCCCTCATGCGCACGTTGTACCCTCGGAGTGTGATGCCGCGGTTGCCCAGCGCGGAACGGCTCCTTGCCTGGAGCGCCGCCGGCGTCGGCGTGATCGGGCTCGTCTCGGCGCTGACGCCCGAGATGGCGAACCGGGTCGAGGTCGTCCGCGGCGTCCTGCCGCCGGGCTGGCCCGAGGCCGCACGGGTGCTCACGATCGCCTTCGGGATCGGCCTGATCTGGCTGTCGCGCTCGCTCGCGAAGCGCCGCCGCCGGGCCTGGCAGCTCGCGGTCGCCGTCGTCGTCGCCTCGGCCGCCGCGCACCTCGCCAAGGGGCTCGACTTCGAGGAGGCGGCGGTCTCGCTGCTCCTGCTCGCGGCGCTCGTCCGCTGGCGCCGGCGCTTCGACGTCCCGGGCGACCCCGCCAGCGTCCGGCCGCTGCTCGGTCTCGGCGCGGCGCTCGCGGCCATCGGAGCGATCGTGGTCTCGGAGGAGCTGCGGGGAGTCGACCTCCCGCACACGGCCGCCGACGCGCTGAGCGGGATCGGCATCGCGCTCGGTGTCGCCGCGCTCTACTTCTGGCTGCGTCCGTTCGGCCACGCGGTCGCGCAGACCGTCGGGGAGCGGCGAACAGCCCGGGCGCTCGTCGAGGCCCACGGCAGCGACAGCCTTGCCTTCTTCGCGCTGCGCCGGGACAAGAGCTATCTCTTCTCGCCCTCGCGCCGGGCTTTCCTCGCCTACCGCGTCGTCGGCGGCACCGCTCTCGTCAGCGGCGACCCGGTCGGGGACGACTCCGAGATCGACGACCTGCTCGCCGAGTTGCGCCGCGTCGTTCGCGCGCGCGGCTGGCGGCTCGCGGTCGTCGGCGCCTCAGAGGAGCATCTCGAGCGCTACCGCGCGATCGGCCTCAAGCCGGTGCCGATGGGGGACGAGGCCGTGCTGCGCCCGGCGGAGTTCTCGCTCGAGGGCCGCGCGATCCGCAAGGTGCGGCAGTCGGTCTCGCGGCTCCGCAAGGCCGGCTACTCGTTCCGGATCGTCGCGGCGGACGACGTCGCGCCGCAGCTCGAGGCCGAACTCGAGGACGTGTCCGCGAAGTGGCGTGGGGGCGAGCCCGAGCGCGGGTTCTCGATGGCGATCGACGACCTCCACGTGCCGGGCACGATGCTCGCGCTCGCCGTGGGCGAGGACGGACGTGTCGGCGGCTTCCTCCATCTCGCGCCCTCGCCGGCCGGAGGCGGCTGGTCGCTCAGCACCATGCGCCGGCGCCCCGACGCGCCCAACGGCCTGACCGAGTTCCTCGTCGTCGAGACGCTCGCCTGGGCGCGGGAGAGCGGTGCGAGCGAGCTCTCGCTCAACTTCTGCGCCCTGACCGACTTCCTCGCTCCGGAGCGCGTGACGACGCCGTTGCACCGGGTCGTGCGCCGCGGCCTGCTGCTCGCCGACAACGTCTTCCAGCTCGAGCGGCTGTACGTGTTCAACCGGAAGTTCTTCCCGGAGTGGCGGCGCCGCTACGTCTGCGTCGAGCGCTTCACCGACCTGCCGGCGGTCGGGCTCGCGTATCTGCACGCCGAGTCGCTGCTCGTGCCGCCGGGCCCGTGGACGCGCAGGCGCGAGGCAAGACGTCGCGCCGCTGCCTGACTGACGTCTGTCGGGGACTCCGCGTAGCCTGTCGGCGGTGAGCACGACTCGCAGCATCAGCCGTCTCTCCGAGATCGCGCAGGTCATGGTGCGCCACGGCTTCGGCTACTTCCTCGAGGCGCACAAGCTCAGCGACCTGTTGCCGGGACGATCCGCCGAGGACCGCCTCGCCGGCGTCTCGGCCGAGCACGGTGCCGCGTCGGCGCGCGGCCAGCACCTGCGCGAGGTGCTCGACGAGCTCGGGCCGACCTTCGTCAAGTTCGGACAGCTCCTCTCGACGCGTCCCGACGTCGTGCCGCCCGACATCGTCGTCGAGCTGCGCGGCCTCCAGGACGACGTTCGGCCGTTCCCGTTCGAGCAGGCCGAGCGCGTGATCGAGGAGGAGCTCGGAAACACGCTCGAGCGGCTCTTCCTCGACTTCGAGCCCGCGCCGGTCGCGGCCGCGTCGATCGGCCAGGTGCACCGCGCGACCCTCCCGAACGGCCGCCGCGTCGCCGTCAAGGTGCAGAGGCCGGGAGCGCCGGCGAAGATCGAGGCCGACCTCGGTCTCCTCTACCAGGCGGCGCGCCTCGCGCGGGAGCGGATCCGCGCCTTCGACTTCGTCGACACGCGCCAGCTCGTCGACGAGTTCGCGCGCTCGATCCGGCAGGAGCTCGACTACCGGCAGGAGGCACGGAACTCGCAGACCTTCCACCGCAACTTCGCCGGCCACCCGCACGTGCGCGTCCCGAAGGTCTACTGGCACTACACGCGGCCCCGGGTGCTGACGCTCGAGTGGATCGACGGGATCCAGCTCGCGGACGTCGATCTCCTCGCGATGAGCCTCGAGGAGCGGCGTGACCTCGCCTACCGGATCACCGAGACGTGGATGACGATGATCTTCCGCCACGGCTTCTTCCACGGCGACCCGCATCCGGCGAACATCCTCGTGCCGCCCGAGGCGGGGACGGTCGGGCTCGTCGACTTCGGTGCGGTCGGGACGCTCACCGACGACGACATGTCGAAGCTGACCGGCCTCTTCATCGACGCCGCGAACGAGAACATCGAGCAGATCCCGAAGCGGCTCGCCGACCTCGGCGTGCGCTACCCGAAGGAGCGGGAGGGCGAGTTCCTCGCCGAGATCCGCGAGCTCTACTACCGCTACTACGGCTCGAGCCTGAGCGAGATCGACCCGATCCAGGTGATCCGCGAGGGCTTCCAGCTCATCTACTCGCTCAACCTCCATCTGCCGGCGCGCTTCCTCCTGCTCGACCGCACGATCGCGACTCTCGGCTCCGTCGGGCAGGAGCTCTACCCGGACTTCAACGTCTTCGACGTGGCGCGGCCCTACGCGCGCGACCTGATGCTCGAGCGCTTCTCGCCGCAGCGCGTCGCGCGGCGGGCGCGGCGCGAGGCGATCAGCTACGCGCAGGTCCTCCTCGAGGCGCCGCACCAGTTCCACGACTTCATGGAGGAGATTCGCGACGGCCAGATCGAGGTCGGCTTCGTGCACAAGGGCCTCGACGACCTCCTCTCGAAGCTCGACACGCTGTTCAACCGGCTCGTGATCGCGCTCATCGTCGTCGGCGGCCTGATCGGCTCGAGCATCATCGGGCTCTTCGCCACGACGGGCCCCCAGGTGCTCGGGATCAACATCATCTCGATCCTCGGCTTCGCGCTCTCGACCGTCCTGGGTATCTGGCTGCTCTGGGGCGTCATCCGTTCGGGTCGCCTGTAGAGCGATCGTCACGCTTTAGCACGAAAGGACATCTGGCGCAGGCCGGTGGCGGCGCCTACCCTCGGGCGCATGACCGCGCTTCTCCTCGCCGAGGCGGAACCGGCAGTCCGCGGCTTCCTCGAGCGTCAGCTCCGCAACGACGGGTTCGACGTCGTCGCGTGCGAGCGCGCCGAGCAGCTGCCGCGCGCGGCGGACCCGGATGTGCTCCTGCTCGGAGACGCCGAGGCGCTCGACCGCGGCGTCGTGCCCGACTGTCCGGTGATCGTGCTCGGAGGCGCCGACCCGGCGGCGCGCGTCCGGGCTCTCGCCCGAGCCGACGACTGCCTGGCCCGTCCGTTCGTCTACGAGGAGCTGCTCGCGCGGATCCACGCGCTCCTGCGGCGCTGCCCGCCGCGCATCGAGACGACGGAGGTCGGGCCGCTCGCGATCGACCGCGCCGCGCGCCGCGTGACGGTGAGCGGGCAGGAGGTGGAGCTGTCGGCGAAGGAGTTCGCCCTCCTCGTGAAGCTCGCGTCCGATCCCGACCGTGTCTTCACACGCGAGCAACTCCTCCGCGACGTCTGGGGCTTCCGCACCTACGTCCCGACCCGGACACTGGAGTCACACGCGTCCCGCGTCCGGCGAAAGCTCGACGGGGGCGGCCTCCCAGGCTGGGTCGTGAACGTCTGGGGGGTGGGGTACAAGCTCCGCCACCTGCCTAAGAGTGCGCGAAGCTGACGCTTCGCTCGCTGGGAGGGGGACCTGCGCAAGCACGCGCAGCCCTTCGCCCGGCGCTAAAGGAGGGCCCCTTCGAGCCGGAGCAGCCACTCCTTGCGGTCGAGGCCGCCGCCGTAGCCGGTGAGGCTGCCGTTCGCGCCGACGACGCGGTGGCAGGGGAGGACGATCGGGAGCGGGTTCCGGTTCATCACGGTGCCGACGGCGCGGGCCGCGCGCGGCGCTCCCACCTGCGCGGCGAGCGCGCCGTAGGTGGTCGTGTGGCCGTACTCGACCCGGTTCAGCTCCGCGAGGACGCGGCGGTGGAACTCGGGCGTCGCGCGGAGATCGAGCTCGAGGTCGAAGGCGTGGCGGCGGCCGGCGAAGTACTCGTCCAGCTCGCGGTGGACGCGGTCGAGCGCGCCGGGGGTGCGCAGGACGCGCGGGCCGAACTGCCGCGCGAGCCGCTCGAGCTCCGCCTCCGGCTCCGGGTCGAATCCGACGCGGCAGAGGCCCCGGTCGCTGAGCCCGACGAGCAGCGGGCCGACCGGGGTGTCGTCGAGCAGGTCGTAGGCGACGTCGAGCTCGCCGGAGGCGGCCGCGGTCGCGCGGAAGCGCTCGTCGAGCGTGGTGGGGAATGCGGTCATGGCCGGTCCTTCTCCTTCCGCAGCCGCCGCACGCCGGCGGAGGCCGCCTGCCGCGCCGCCTGCTCGTTCGAGCCGAGGGCGGCGCCGATCGTGTCGTAGTCGAGGTCGTAGCCGTAGCGGAGCACGACCGCTGCGCGCTCCTTCGGCGGCAGGCCGTCGGTCAGGGGCGCGAGCTCCTCGACGGCGGGCCGCTCGTCCTCGCCGGCCGGTTCGACGGCGAGCTCGGCGGTGGGCCGCTCCCGCCGCGCCGCATCGATCACCGCGTTGCCCGCGATCGTCAGCACCCAGGCGCGCAGCTGCTCGCCGTGCTCGAGCCGCGCGTACGCGCGCAGCGCGCGCAGGAACGTCTCCTGGAAGAGATCGTCCGCCCGCTCGCGGCCGGCCCGCCGGCGCAGGAACGCGAGCACCTCGCGACGGTGGGCCTCGTAGAACAGCTCGAAGGGCGGGATCGCGGTGCGGGCCATCGAGCACTGAAACGTACTCCGGGATCAAGATGTGAGATGTGAGACTCGCAGTCGTCGGACACGTGGAGTGGGTGGAGTTCCAACATGGGGGAACCCATGGTTCCCCCACGGTTCCCCTCCTTCGAGGTAGAACATGAACCTCGCCGTCGTCGGGCACGTCGAGTGGGTGGAGTTCGCCCGCGTCGACCACATGCCCCGGGCGGGCGAGATCGTGCACGCGTTCGAGACGTGGGAGGAGCCGGCCGGCGGAGGCGCCGTCGCGGCCGTCCAGCTCGCCAACCTCGCCGGCTCGTGCCTCCTCTTCACCGCACTCGCCGACGACGAGCTCGGCCGCCGCTCGCGCGAGGAGCTCGAAGCACGCGGCGTCACCGTTCATGCGGGCACGGCTCACGGGGCGCAGCGGCGGGCGCTGACGCACGTCGACGAGAACGGCGAGCGGACGATCACGGTGCTCGGCGACAAGCTGCTCCCGTCCGGCGAGGACGGGTCTCTGCCCTGGGAGGAGCTCGCCCGCTGCGACGCGGTCTACTTCGTGAGCGGCGACGTCGCCGCCTTGCACGCCGCGCGCCGCTGCAACGTGCTCGTCGCCACCGCGAGAGAGCTCGCGACGCTGCGGCGGGCCGGCGTGCCCATCGACGTGCTGGTGGGGAGCGGGGAGGACGCGGCGGAGCGGTTCGAGCAGGGCGAGCTCGACCCCGAGCCTCAGATCGTGGTCACGACGGCGGGCGGGCTCGGCGGCTGGATTCGTCCTGGCGGGCCGTTCCGGGCGGCGCCGATCCCGGGGGACGTCTCGGACGCGTACGGTTGCGGCGACTGCTTCGCCGCCGGCCTCACGTACGGGCTGGCTCTGCGCGAGCCGGTCGACGAGGCCGTCGCGATCGGCGCCCGCTGCGGCGCCGCCGTCCTCACGGGTCGCGGCGCGTACGAGCACCAGTTGACCGCTGAGGATGTACGTCCCGCCCGTGGGCTGTAGGGTCGCTCCATGAGCCAGATCGCCGCCGGCGCCGCCGCCCGCGCCGCAGTCCCGATGTCGCGCGACGCCAAGGGCATGGGTCGCGACTGGATCCCGGTGCTCGCCGAGGTGCCGCTCTTCGCGGGCCTGTCCCGCCGTCACGTGAAGCGGGTCGCCTCTCTCGCGCGGACACGCCGTTTCGCGGCGGGGACGTCGATCGTGCGCAAGGGAGAGGCCGGCTCGTCGTTCTTCGTGCTGCTCGACGGCGAAGCCCGCGTCGTCGTCCCGAAGGGCCGGGCGCGTCGCCTCCGCGCCGGTGACTTCTTCGGCGAGATGGCGCTGTTCGACGACTCGCCGCGCTCCGCCGACGTCGTCGCCGACGGCGAGGTGCTGGTGATGACGATCAGCCGCAGCGGCTTCGGAAAGCTCCTGCGCAGCGAGCCCGCGCTCGCCCAGGAGCTGCTGCGCACGCTTGCCGCCCGGCTCCGCGCCGCCGAGCGCTCGTCGGCCGCCTGAGGCCGCATCTCGGCGTCCACGCGTTCGAACGGGACGGGGACGCCGAGGACGTCGCCGCGCCGCTGCCGCTCGAGGCTCTCGAGCGTGACGAGCCGACCGAGCGCGAGCTCGACGCCGAGCGGCCGCGCGACACGTCCGTGCGGTAGCGAGAACGGCGCCCACGTTGGACAGGTGGTTCGATGTGGGGTAGAATGGGGCGCAGTGGTGGGATAGGGAGAGGCGCCCCATGCTCCTTGGCGAGTACGAGCACACGATCGACGACAAGAACCGTCTGACACTTCCGGCCAAGTTCCGGGAGGCCTTCCAGGACGGCTGCGTCGTCACCCGCGGGCTCGACGGCTGCCTCTGGGCGTGGACTCCCGAGGGCTGGGAGAACTACCGCGAGTCGATCCTCGGCCCGCTCCACCCGCTGAGCAAGGAAAGCCGCCAGATGCAGCGCCACTTCTTCTCCGGCGCCAGCGAGACGACGCCGGACAAGCAGGGGCGGGTGAGCATCCCGCCCGCCCTGCTCACGCACGCGAAGCTCGGCCGCGACGTCGTCGTCGCCGGGGTCAACGACCACCTCGAGATCTGGGACCGCGCCGAGTGGAAGCGCGAGCTCGCCGAGGTCGAAGGGAGTGCTGAGGATGTTGCCGAACGTCTTGCAGCCCAGGGAAGCTGACCACGTCCCCGTCCTCGCCGAGGAGGTGCGGGCCTGCCTCGCTGTGCGGCCGGGCGAGACCGTCGTCGACGCGACCTTCGGGGCCGGCGGTCACGCCGCGATCCTCGCCGCCGACCTGCGCGGCAAGGGAAAGCTGATCGCGATCGACCGCGACCCGACGGCGAGGACGTACTTCGAGCGCCTCACCAGCCGGGCGACCGTGAGTGCGCGCCTGCTGCGCGGCGACTTCGGCGTCGTCCTGCCGCAGCTCGCGGACAACGGCGTCCGCGCCGACGCGATCCTGCTGGACCTCGGCGTCTCCTCGATGCAGCTCGACCGGCCCGAGCGGGGCTTCTCGTACGCCGCCGACGCGCCGCTCGACATGCGCATGGACCCGACGCAGGACGTGAGCGCGCGCGACGTCGTGAACACCTGGAGCGAGAAGGAGCTGGCCACGATCTTCCGCCGCTACGGCGAGGAGCGCTACGCCCGGCAGATCGCACGGGCGATCGTCCGCCGCCGCCGCGAGCAGCCGTTCGAGCGCACCGGGGAGCTCGTGGACACGATCAAGGCCGCGATCCCGGCCCCGGCGCGCTTCGGTGACGGTCATCCTGCGAAGCGCGTCTTCCAGGCGCTGCGGATCGCCGTCAACGACGAGCTCGACTCGCTCGAAGGCGCGCTGCCCGCGGCTCTCGAGATGCTGCGGCCCGGCGGCCGGCTCGCGGTCATCTCGTTCCACTCGCTCGAGGACCGGATCGTGAAGCGGTTTCTCCGCGAGCGCGAGCGCGGCTGTACCTGTCCTCCCGACTTCCCCGTCTGCGTCTGCGGGAACGAGCCGGAGCTGCGCGCGCTGCAACGGCGGCCGATCCGGCCGAGCCAGGCAGAGGTCGCGGCGAACCCGCGCTCGTCGTCGGCGCGCCTGCGGGCCGCCGTCAAGACCGGGGCCGAGGGGGCCTAGTGGCCGCAGTCGACTCCTGGTTCGCGCACGCGGAGATCGCACATCCGGTGCCGAAGCCCCGGCGCGCCACGGCTGCGCGTCCGAAGGCTCCCGTACGCTCGCGGCGCAAGCAGGCCAACCGCCGCGTCCGCCTGCCCATCGTCTGGATGACCCTCTTCGCTCTCCTGCTCGCGGGCGTCGTCGCCGTCAACGTGGCCGTCCTGCGCGCGCACGTCGCCGTCTCGAAGCTCGACCAGGAGCGGGCCAAGCTCGAGGCGCAGAACCAGGCGCTCGCCTCCCGGCTCTCGGCGGCCAGCTCCGCGCCGCGGGTCGAGGCGGCGGCGCGCCGGCTCGGCCTCGTCCAGGCGCCCGCGGCCTCGGTGTCCTACCTCGACCTGATGCCGCGCAGCCGCTGAGGATGCCGGCGGGCGTCGTCAACTCCCGGCTCCGTCTCCTCCTTCTCGCCATCCTCGTCATCTTCGCCGCGCTCGGCGCGAGGGCGGCGTGGATCCAGACGGTCCGCGCGTCGTCGCTCGCCGGGCTCGCGCAGGCGCAGACGAAGGCCGACCTCGTCCTCCCGGCCGGGCGCGGGACGATCTACGACCGGCTCGGGAACCCGCTCGCGATCGCCGAGCAGGCGACCGACGTCGTCGCCGACCCGATGCAGATCGCCGATCCGCGCCACGAGGCGCGCATCGCGGCAAAGGTGCTCGGGATCCCCGCCGGGCCGGTCTACGCGAAGCTCGCCGACCGCAGCCGCGGCTTCGTCTACGTCGAGCGGAAGGCTCCCGCCGGCCGCGCAACCTCGCTCTCGAAGCGGAACCTGCCGGGCTTCACGTTCCAGTCCGACGAGCGGCGTGTCTACCCGCAGGGCACGGTCGCCGCGCCGGTGCTCGGCTACGCGGGCATCGACAACACGGGCCTCGCGGGGCTCGAGCTGGAGCTGAACAAGCAGCTCGCGGGAAGGCAGGGCAGCGCGACCGTCGTGCGGGACGCGCTCGGGCAGGCCGTGAACACGATCCAGCGGCGATCGGCGCGGGACGGCCGGGACGTCTTCCTCACGCTCGACAGCCACATCCAGGCCAACGCCGAGCAGGTGCTGGAGCAGACCGTCCGTCAGTGGCACGCGAAGGACGCGACGGCGATCGTGCTCGATCCGCACACCGGCGCGGTGCTCGCGATGGCGCAGGAGCCGGGCTATAGCGCGAACTACTTCCCGCAGGCGACCCGCCGCGGCCTGACGGTCGACCACGCCGTCAACGACGTCTTCGAGCCGGGCTCGGTGTTCAAGGTCGTGACGATCGGCGGCGCGCTGTCGGAGCACAAGGTGACGCCGCGGACGTCGTTCATCCTGCCGCCGCAGATCCGGGTCGCGGACCGCGTGATCCACGACGCCGAGATCCGACCGACCGAGCGGATGACCGTCGCGCAGATCCTGCAGCGCTCGTCGAACGTCGGCGCGATCACGATCGCGGAGCGGTACCTCGGTGAGTCCGGGCTGAAGCGGTGGATGTCGCGCTTCGGCTTCGGCCGGCGGACCGGCATCGACTTTCCCGGCGAGAGCCCGGGCCTCCTGCCCTCGTACTGGTCGGGCTCGACGATCGGCAACGTCCCGATCGGTCAGGGCGTGTCCGTCACCTCGATCCAGCTCGCCTCGGTCTACGCCGCGATCGCGAACGGGGGCGAATGGATCCAGCCCCACCTCGTCGACCACGTCCTCGGCGAGCCGGCGCCGCGGCTGCACAGGCGTCGGATCCTGCCGCGCGGCATCGACCTGGAGCTGCGGACGATGCTGAAGGGCGTCGTCTCCGACCAGGGCACGGCGAAGCTGGCCGCGATCCCCGGCTACACCGTCGCAGGCAAGACGGGCACCGCACAGAAGCCGGGGCCGCACGGCTACATCCCCGGCGCGTACGTGGCGACCTTCGTCGGGATGGTGCCGGCGTCGAACCCGCAGCTCCTCGTCCTCGTGAGCGTCGACGAGCCGCGCGGCCAGATCTACGGCGGCCTCGTCGCCGCCCCGGCCTTCGAGCAGATCGCATCCTTCGATCTCCAGTACCTCGAAGTGCCGCCGGACCTGCGGATCCGGTGAACAGGCTCATCGTCGTCACCGGGCCCACCGGCATCGGGAAGACGACCATCGCCTGGGAGATGACCGAGGTCCTCGACGAGCGCGGGGTCGCGTTCGGCTTCTACGACCCCGACGCGATCCACTTCCGGCCCATGCAGGAGGGAGATCCGTACAACTCGCGCGTCTGGCTCGCCGCGCTCGAGACCGCCTGGCCGCTGATGGCCGTCGACCGGCTGATCGTGCCGGTGATCGTGGAGGACCGAGCGGCGGCCGAGCGGCTGCTGCCGGGCGCGGCGCTGACGATCGCGCGGCTGACCGCCTCGCCCGCCACGCTCGACGAGCGGATCCGGCGCAGGGAGCTCGGTGCCGCGCTCGACTGGCATCTCGACCGCGCCCGCGAGCTGGAGGCGCACTGGCGGGAGCATCCGGTCGAGGACGTTCTCGTCGACACCGAGGGCCGCGGCGTTCGTGAGATCGCCGTCGAGGTGCTGACGCGAAGCGGCTGGCTATAGTCGCCGCCGAGATGGACCTGGAGCGCCTCGTCGCAGCGCTCGAGCCGGTGGAGGTGGTCGGGCGAGTAACGGGCGAGGTACGCGATCTCGCCTACGACGCCCGCGCCGTGACTCCGGGCGACGTCTTCTTCGCGGTTCCCGGGGAGCGCGCCGACGGGCACGACTTTGCGGCAGAGGCGGTGGAGCGCGGAGCGGTCGCCCTCGTCGTCGAGCGTGCGCTCGACCTGCCGGTGCTGCAGGTCGTCGTCCGCGACTCGCGCGCGGCGATGGCGCCCGCGGCCGCCGTGTTCTTCGGCGAGCCGACGCGCGAGCTCGAGGTCGTCGGCGTCACCGGCACGAGCGGCAAGACGACGACGAGCTTTCTCGCGTTCGCGATCCTCGCGGCCGCCGGCCGGCGGCCCGGGCTGCTCGGGACGGTCGAAGCCCGCGTCGGCGGCGAGCGGCGCGGAGTGGTGCGGACGACGCCGGAGGCGATCGACCTCCAGCGGCTGTTCCGCGAGATGCTCGACGCCGGCGACCGTTCGTGCGCGATGGAGGCCTCGTCGCACGCGTCCGTGCTCCATCGCCTCGACTGCGTCCGCTTCGCCGTGCTGGTCTTCACCAACCTGAGCCAGGATCACCTCGACTTCCACGGCGACATGGACTCGTACTTCCAGGCGAAGCGGCGGCTGTTCACCGGCGCGGCGGTCGTGAACGTCGGCGACGAGTGGGGGCGGAAGCTGGCCGCGGAGCTGCCCGACGCGGTGACCTTCAGCGGCGCCGACGCGCACCTGCTCGACGGGATCGACCTGAAGCTGCGCGGGCGGTTCAACGTCGAGAACGCGCTGGGCGCCCTCCTTGCGGCCCGCCTGCTCGGCATCGACGACGACGCGATCAAGCGCGGCCTCGAGTCCGTGCGCGGCGTGCCCGGCCGCTTCGAGGCGGTCGACGAGGGCCAGCGCTTCCACGTGATCGTCGACTACGCGCACAAGCCGGCCGCGCTCGAGAACGTGCTCCGTGCGGCCCGCGACCTGGCGGAGGGGCGCGTGATCGTCGTCGTCGGTGCCGGCGGCGACCGCGACCGCGGCAAGCGGCCGGTGATGGGGCGCATCGCCTCCGAGCTCGCCGACGTCGCGATCGTCACGTCCGACAATCCCCGTAGCGAGGACCCGCGGGCGATCATCGACGAGATCGTCGACGGCGCGCGGAACGGGGTGGAGGTCGAGCCCGATCGCGCCACCGCGATTGCCCAGGCCGTCTCGCTCGCCCGCGAGGGAGACGTCGTCGTGATCGCGGGCAAGGGGGCCGAGCAGGGCCAGGAGTTCGCGGAGCGGACGATTCCGTTCGACGACCGCGAAGCCGCCCGCGACGCGCTGCGCGCTCTGTGATCCCGCTCCCGCTCTCCGAGATCCGCCCGCTCGGCCGGCTGGACGGCGATGCGGACGCAGTCACCGGCGTCCAGGTCGACTCGCGCCTGATTCGTGCCGGCGACCTCTTCGTCGCCGTCTCCGGCGGCGACGCGTTCCTCGAGGACGCCCGCACCCGGGGTGCAGCGGCAACGCTCGTGCCCGACGACGCGCACGCCGCGCTCGCGGCGCTCGGGAGTGCCGTCCGTGCCCGTAGCGATGCTCGCGTCGTGGCGATCACCGGCTCGGTCGGCAAGACGTCGACGAAGGACATCCTCGCAGCGCTCCTGGGCTCCCGCCTGCGCACCGTCGCGGCGCCGCGCGGCTTCAACAACGAGATCGGCCTGCCGCTCACGCTCTGCCGGATCGAGCCCGAGACCGAGGTCGTCGTGACGGAGATGGCGATGCGCGCGCCGGGGCAGATCCGCGACCTCGCGCGGATCGCGCGGCCCGACCTCGGCGTGATCAGCTCGATCGCGCCCGTGCACCTCGAGCAGCTCGGCAGCCTCGAGAACATCGCCCGGGCGAAGGCGGAGCTGCTCGACGAGCTTCCCGACGGCGCGGTGGCGGTCCTGCCGGAGGACGCGCCCGAGCTCGAGCCGTTCGTGCCCGAGCGCCTCGACGTGCGCCGCTTCGGCGCGCCGGAGGCGGAGGTGCGCGACGGGACCACGCACGTGCGCTGGCGCGGCCACGAGGTGGTGTTCGGCTTCACCGCGCGACACCAGGCGACGAACGCGGCAGCCGCGCTGACCGCGGCCGACGCGCTCGGCGTCGAGCCGCCGACCGAGCCGGTCGAGGTGGACTTCTCGATCTGGCGTTCGCAGGAGGTCGAGCTGCCGGGCGGCGGCCTCCTCGTCAACGACGCCTGGAACGCGAACCCGGTCGCGATGCGCGCGGCGCTCTCCCACCTGCTGGAACGCGCGAACGGCCGTCGCACGGTCGCCGTGCTCGGCGAAATGGCGGAGCTCGGCCGGGAGGGCCCCCGCTACCACGAGGAGATCGGGCGGGAGGCGGAGCCGGTCGACGTCGTGCTCGGAGTGGGCGAGCTCGCGCGCGGCTATGCGCCCGACGAGTGGGTGCCCACCGCCGCCGAGGCGGTCGAGGTCGTGCGCGGCCTCGTGCGGCCGGGGGACGCGATCCTCGTCAAGGGGTCGCGCTCGGTCGGCCTCGAGGTCGTGGCCGAGGCGCTCATGGAGCCGCCCGCGTGATCCGCGTCCTCATCGCCGCCGCCGTCGCCCTCGGCATCTCGATCGCGATCGGACCGAGCTTCGTCGAGTTTCTCCGCCGCAACGAGTTCGGCCAGCAGATCCGCGAGGAGGGGCCGCAGCACCACTTCGCCAAGCAGGGGACGCCGACGATGGGCGGCCTGCTGATCCTGTTCGCGGCGACGATCGCGTTCCTGCCGGTCAGCCACTATCGCCTCCAGTCGCTGACCGTGCTCTTCACCGCGCTCGCCTGCGGGGCGATCGGCTTCCTCGACGACTTCATCAAGCTGACCCACAAGCGGTCGCTCGGGCTACCGGGCCGGTGGAAGCTCATCCTGCTCGCGGGCGTGACGCTCGTCGTCGCGATCGTCGCGCGCCACCTGCACCTGAGCACGGACGTCTACATCCCGGTGATCGACATCACGGTGCCGCTCTCCTACGGCTGGTACGTGTTCCTCTTCTTCGTGATCGCCGGCGCGGCGAACGGGACGAACCTCGCCGACGGGGTCGACGGCCTCCTCGCCGGGACGGGGATCATCGCGCTCTTCACCTTCATGGCGATGAACGTCGTCTCGTACGTGCGGTCAGGCCCGGCGGGTCACCGCAACCTGACGAAGCTCGATCTCGCGATCGTGGGCGCCGCGCTGATCGGCGCGGCCGTGGGCTTCCTCTGGTTCAACGCCTTCCCGGCCGAGGTGATCATGGGGGACACCGGCTCGATGGCCTTCGGCGGGGCGCTCGCGGCGTTCGCGATCATGATGAAGGTCGAGGTGCTGCTCCTTTTCATCGGCGGCATCTTCGTGATCGAGGCCCTCTCGGTGATGATCCAGGTGTTCTCGTTCAAACGCTTCGGGCGGCGCGTCTTCCTCATGGCGCCGATCCACCACCACTTCGAGATGAAGGCGTGGTCCGAGACGAAGATCACGGTGCGCTTCTGGATCGTCGGGGGCCTCCTGTGCGCGGTCGGCTTCGCTCTCTTCTACCGCTACTACTTCGGGCAACGGTGAGCGCAGGTTTGACGAAGCTCACCCAGGAGCGGAGGCCGCGGCTTCGCCGCCGCCGGAGCGGGGTATGAGCGCGGGCGAGGTCGAGCGGGCGGTGCTCGACGCTGCGCGACTGGAGCCGGAGGAGGACGTGCTCGTGCTCGGCGGCGGGGCGCTCGCCCTCGGCGCGCACGAGCGGATCGGCGACGGCTGGGTCTACGTCGTCCGCTCCCAGGTCGACGAGCTCGAGGAGCTGCTCGGCGAGGCGCACGCCCTCGGAGCGAGCGGCGTCGCGTACCTCGTCGGGACGGCACCCGTGCTGCCGTTGCCGGACGGCTCCGTGGCCGCGGCCCTCGGGCGGATCGCCGCGGACGACGGGGCTCTCGACGCGGTGGCCGAGGAGCTCGCGCGGGTGCTCGCGCCCCACGGACGCGTCTCCTTCGCGGAACCGGACCGGGCGGCCGGCGACCAGTTCGCCGGCTCGCTCGCGGGTGCCGGTTTCGAGGGCGTCGACGTCACGGAAGCGGGCGAGGAGGCCGTCGTGAGCGCCCGCCTGGGCTGAGGATGCGGAAGATCCGGACGACGAGCCCGTATCCCATCTGTGACGAAGCCTCCACGGTGGCGTCACGACGGCGCGCGTACGCTGACCCCAGGGGCCTCGCGCCCCCCGTCGGGGGAGTTCGTTCGTCGTGAGCGGGACACGTGCGGACGGGCCGTCGCCCGAAGAGGCATGGCTGCCGCGGCGGACGCTCGTCGTGGGTCTCGCGCGGTCGGGGCGCGCGGCGGCCGTCGCGCTCGCTCGGCGCGGCGTGGAAGTCCTCGCGACCGACCGATCTCCCGACGCGGACATCGGCAGGCTCCGCGCGCTCGGTGTCGAACTTCGCCTTGGAACGGAGGAGGAGGCGTTGCTCGAAGGGGTGGATCTGGTGGTCAAGAGCCCGGGGGTGCCGGACGAGTCGGCGCTCGTCGCCGGCGCGCGTGCTCAGGGCCTCCCGATCTGGAGCGAGGTCGAGCTCGGCTACCGGCTGCTGCCCGCCGGCGCGCGGGTCATCGGCGTCACCGGGACGAACGGCAAGACGACCACCGCGGAGCTGCTCGGCGCGATCCTCCGTGCCGACGATCGGCGCGTCGAAGTCGCCGGCAACGTCGGGCGCGCGCTCACCGACGCGGCCGAGGCCGCCGAGCCGGAGACGTGGATCGTGTGCGAGCTCTCGAGCTTCCAGCTCGAGGACGTGCACACGCTCGCCTGCGACGTTGCGGTCCTGCTCAATCTCGAGCCCGACCACCTCGACCGGCACGGAACGTTCGAGGCCTACCGCGACGCGAAGCTCCGCATCTTCGAGCAGGCCCGAGCCAAGGTCGTCCCACGCGGCTTCGGGATCGACGGGATCGAGTTCTCCGCGGACGATGCACTCCCGGCCGAGCCGCTCATCCCCGGGCGCCACAACCGGGAGAACGCTGCGGCCGCGACCGCGGCCGCCCGCGCCGCGGGCGTCCCCGACGAGGCGATCGCCGAAGGGCTCCGCACCTTCCCCGGCGTGCCGCACCGGCTCGAGCTCGTCCGGGAGCTGCGCGGCGTTCGCTGGGTCAACGACTCGAAGGCGACCAACACCGCCGCCGCCCGGCGCGGCGCCGCCGCGTACGACGCACCCCTCAGGCTCATCCTCGGCGGTTCCCTCAAGGGCGAGGACTTCGTGCCGTTCGCCCGCGAGCTGCCGAAGAACGTCCGCTCCATCTATCTCGTCGGCGCCGCGACCGACGAGCTGGCCGCCGCACTCGACGCCGCGGGTCGCGCCTACGCACGCGCGGGCGATCTCCCGAACGCGGTCGCGCACGCCGCGGCCGACGCCGAGCCGGGCGACGTCGTCCTGCTCTCGCCGGCCTGCGCGAGCTACGACCAGTTCGCGAACTTCGAGGAGCGCGGCGACGCGTTCCGTGGGCTCGTCGAGGAGCTCACGTGAGCGTAGGCTCGACGGAGCTCATCCAGGAGCGGAGGCGCCCGCTGTGCGGGCGCTGGAGCGGGAAGTGAGGAACAAGCAGCTCCAGTTCGAGTGGAACCTGCTCGTCCTCGTGACGGCCGCGCTCGTGCTGTTCGGGCTCGTGATGGTGTACAGCGCGACCTCCGGCTCGGCCGCGCTCGGCAACGCCAACCCGCTCGGCTACGTCGAGCGGCAGGTGGTCTACACGGTCGTCGGTCTCGGCCTGCTCCTCGTGGTCTCCCGCATCGAGCTCGACCGCCTGCGCGTGCTCGCGCCCACGCTCGTCGTGACCTCCCTGATCCTCTGCCTCGCCGTGCTCGCCGTCGGCTCCAGGGTCAACGGCGCGCGCCGCTGGATCGCCGCCGGGCCGCTCGTCTTCCAGCCGTCGGAGCTCGCGAAGCTCGCACTCGTCATCTGGGCGGCGGCGTACCTCTCGCGCCGCAAGCCCCCGCGGACGCTGAAGGAGCTCGCGCGGCCGCTCGGGTTCCTCGTCCTCCTCTTCGCAGCGCTCGTGCTCGTCGAGCCGGATCTCGGCACGGCGCTCACCCTGCTCCTCGTCGTCGGCGCGATCCTGCTCGTCTCGGGGACGAGGCTGCCGCTGCTCGCCTCCGCCTATGGGCTCGTGTTCGGGCTCGCGGCGATCGCCGCCTGGACGTCCCCGTACCGGCGTGACCGGCTGCTCACCTTCCTCGATCCATGGAAGGACCCGACCGGGGCCGGCCTCCAGAACGTCCAGGCGCTGATCAGCATGGGCTCCGGCGGCGTCTTCGGTCGCGGGCTCGGGCAGTGCATCGAGTGCCTCCACTACCTGCCCGAGGCCCACACGGACATGATGCTCGCTGTCGTCGGCGAGGAGCTCGGGCTCGTCGGTGTCGCCCTCCTCGTCGCGGCGTTCTGCACCTTCGCGTACGCGGGCGTGCGCCTCGCGATCGCGACCAAGGATCCGTTCGGAAAGCGGCTCGCAGCCGGGGTCACCGCCCTCGTCTGCGGCCAGGCCGCGATCAACATGGCCGCGACGATCGGGCTCGCGCCGCTGACCGGAATCCCGCTCCCGTTCGTCTCCTACGGCGGCTCGAGCCTCGTGGTGATGCTCGTCGGGGTCGGCGTCCTCCTTAACATCGCCCGTGGCAATGGAGGACGAGCGGCAGCTGCGGTTCCTGATCGCGGCCGGAGGGACGGTCGGACACGTCGCGCCGGCACTCGCGGTCGCGGAGGTGCTGCGGCGGCGGGGCGGGCTGGTGACCTTCGCCGGGTCGCCGGATCGCGTCGAGGCGCGGCTCGTTCCTGAGCACGGCTACGAGTTCGACCCGTTCGCCGTCTCCGGTCTCCCGCGGCGTCCCGGCGCACGACAGCTCCGTGCGGTCGGGCAGGCGGTCCGGGCTCCCGCCTCGTGCCTTCGCATCCTCCGCCGGCGTCGCCCGGACGTCGTGCTCGGTGCCGGCGGCTACGTTGCCGGGCCGATGGTGCTCGCCGCGCGGCTGCAGGGGATTCCGGCCGCGCTCACCGAGGCGGATGCGCATCTCGGGCTGGCGAACCGTATGGCTGCACCGCTCGCACACCGCGTCTTCCTCGCCTTCCCGCTCGGCCTGCACGGGGAGAAATACCGGGCGGTCGGCCGCGCGATCCCGGCGTCGTCCGAGCCGGTCGATCGCGTCGAGGCTCGCAGCCGGCTCGGCTTGCCGCCGGACGCGCAGGTCGTGCTCGTCTTCGGCGGCTCGCTCGGCGCACGCCTGCTCAACGACCTGGCCCTCGACGCGTGGGCGGAGGACGGTCCGGCCGTCGTCCACCTGTGCGGCGAGCGCGACTACCCGGAGCTCCAGGGACGCGTCTCGCGGCCCGAGTACATCCTGCGGCCGTTCATCGAGGAGATGGGCGTCGCCTACGGGGCGGCGGACGTGACGCTCGCGCGGGCGGGCGGGTCGGTCTGGGAGCTCGCGGCAGCGGGGCTTCCTGCCGTTCTCGTCCCCGGCGCGTTCGCGACCGGCGCCCACCAGGACAAGAACGCAGACTGGTTCGCCGACGCCGGCGGGGCCGCCGTCGTGCCCGAGGCCGAGGCGGCACGCGCGCCGCAGGTGGTGGAGGAGTTGCTGGCCGACCCGGACCGGCTCGCGGCGATGGCGGTCGCGATGCGCGCCGTCGCCAAGCCCGACGCAGCGGAAGAGATCGCAGATGAGCTCGTCGCCCTCGCAGCCGCTCGCCGGTAGGCGTATCTGGCTCGCCGGGATCGGCGGGGCCGGCATGAGCGGCTACGCGCTTCTCGCTCGAGCCTGGGGCGCCGAGGTCGCGGGCTGGGACAGGGCCGAGACGCCGTACCTCCGGCACCTGCACGATGTCGCGGTCGAGATCTCGCCGGATCCTCCCGAGGCGCCGGGAGGCTGGGAGGCGTACGTCTCGACCGCCTTCGCCGGCCGGGTGGAGGGACGGCCGCGCGCCGACCTTCTCGCCGAGCTCGTCTCGCTGCGGCGGTCGATCGTCGTCGCCGGCGCGCACGGCAAGACGACCACGAGCGCGATGATCGCCTTCTGCCTCGACCGGCTCGGCCTCGATCCCGCCTTCTTGATAGGCGGCGACGTGCCCCAGCTCGGCGGCAACGCCCGGGCGGGCTCCGGCTGGCTCGTCGTCGAGGGCGACGAGTCGGACCGCTCGGTCGGCGCCCTCCGGCCGGAGATCGCCGTTCTGCTCAACGTCGACCTCGACCACCACACGACGTTCGCCTCGCGGGCCGAGGTCGAGGGGTTCTTCGAGCACTGGCTCCGCGAGGTGCCGCACGTGGTGCGTGCCGAGGCGCTCGAGCCCGCGGCGCTCGAGCTCGCCGTCCCCGGTGAGCACAACCGCCGCAACGCCGCAGCGGCGCTCGCGGCGCTCGAGCTCGCGGGCGTGGCACGGAAGGAGGCAGCGGCGGCGCTCGCCGAGTTCCGAGGTGCGGGCCGCCGGCTCGAGCCGAGAGGCGAGGCCGGTGGAGTCACCGTCCTCGACAGCTACGCGCACCATCCCGCCGAGCTTGCCGCCGATCTCGCCGCCGTCCGCGACGGCGGCCGGGTCCTGGTGCTCTTCCAGCCGCACCTCTACTCGCGAACCGTCCACCTCGCGCACGGCTTCGCGCAGGCGCTCGCCGCGGCCGACGCAGCGTGCGTGACGGAGATCTATCCGGCCCGCGAGGCGCCGCTGCCGGGCGTCAGCGGGCGGCTGATCGTCGAAGAGCTCACGAGGCTCCGGCCGGGCATGCCGATCGGCTGGGCGCCGGCGCTCGAGAGCGCGGTGCGCCTTGTCGCCGGCTGGGCCCGCGCGGGAGACACCATCCTCACGCTCGGGGCGGGCGACGTCGATCGCGCTGCGCCTCTGATCCTCGAGGCGCTGGCGTGAACGTCGAGGAGGGAGTCGAGCTCGCCCGGTACACGACCCTCGGCACCGGTGGCCCGGCGCGTGCGTTCGCGCGTCCGGAGTCCGAGGAGGAGGTGGAGGAGCTCCTGCGCTGGGCGGCCGACCGTTCCCTGGCCGTCGCCGTCGTCGGGCTCGGCTCGAACCTCCTTGCGGCGGACGAGGGAGTCGAGGCGCTCGTCCTCAGGCTCGGCGGCGAGCTCGCCGCCGTCGAAGCGGACGGAGACGTGCTGCGGGTCGGCGGAGGGACGACGAACGCAGTTGCCCTGCACCGCGCGCGGGCCGCCGGGCTCGGCGGCTTCGAGTTCGCCTGCGCGATCCCAGGCACGATCGGCGGCGGCATCTGGATGAACGGCGGCGCCTACGGTGGGGACTTCGCGGGCGTCCTCGAACGGGCGCTCGTCGCGACGGTCGACGGCAGCGGCTGGCTGACGCCCACCGGGCTCGGGCTCGGCTACCGGCACTCGGAGCTCCGACACGGCCAGGTCGTCCTGCGCGCGGAGCTGCGGCTGCGGCCACGGCCGCCGGACGAGATCAAGGCCGAGGTGCGAGAGCTCAACGCCCGACGGAAGGCGGCGCAGCCGACGAATCGCCGCACCTTCGGCAGCGTGTTCAAGAACCCCGACCACGAGCTGAGCGCCGGGAGGATGCTCGAGGCCTGCGGGCTCAAGGGGCACCGCATCGGCGGCGCGCAGATCTCGCCCAAGCACGCGAACTTCATCGAGAACGCCGACGGCGCGACCACGGCCGACGCGCTCGCCCTGATGGCCGAGGCGAGGCGGCGCGCGCACGAGCAGTTCGGCGTTCGTCTCGAGCACGAGGTCGAGTTCCTCGGTCCGCTCGAGCTGCCCGCCCTGTAGGAACGCCCGCTCCTGCGACGAACACCGAAAGGTGCCTGCGAGGGCTCGGTTCTCACTGTCCGTCGCGCGTGCGGAGGCGGCAGCGCTCCCGCAACGGCTCCGCCTGCCGCAGGTCGATCCTCGCGAGTGGGCCGGCCGGCTCGTGCCGACGCGGCGCTCGCTCGCCGTCGGCCTCGGTCTCCTCGCATTCGGGCTCGCCGCGTACGCCTTCGCGCGCGAGACCTCGCTCTTCGCAGTCAGCCGGATCGAGGTGGAGGGAGGGTCACCCCGGCTTGCGGCCGAGGTCCGGCAGGCGCTCGCGCCGGTGGTCGGCACGTCTCTCGTCGGTCTCGACGGCGGCGCGGCGATGCGCCGGGTCGAAGCGCTGCCGACGGTCGTGAGCGCGAACTACGACCGCGCGTTTCCGCACACCCTCAGGGTCACCGTCGTCCCGGAGCGGCCGGCGTCCGTCCTGCGCCGCGGTGCCGACAGCTGGCTCCTCTCCGCGCGCGGTCGAGTGATCGAGCGCCTGCCGCTGCGCGCCGACTCGAAGCTGCCGCGGGTCTGGGTGGCAGGCTCGACCCCGGTGAGCATCGGCGGAACCCTGGCGGCAGGGGCGGGAGTCGCCGCCCGCGCAGTCGCTCTCGCGGGACCGTTCGGCTCCCGAGTGGCAGCGGTGACCTACGCCAAGGGCCTGCTCGTCTTCCACCTCCGCTCGGGTCTCGAGGTCCTGCTGGGAGACACGGCCGACGTCGGGCTGAAGGCCGCGATCGCGGCTCGCGCGCTGCCGACGCTGCCGCCCGGCTCGACCTACCTCGACGTGAGCGTCCCCGGTCGTGCGGTCTCCGGCGTCGGAGTTCCGACCGCGATCCTGCTCCAAGGCTCTGGTAGAGGTTGAGTCTTAAAAGCTCGACCTCCGGTTGACAGAGAGCCTGGGCGCACGTACCCTCGAAGCGCGAAGTCGCTGACTTCAGCCCCAATCCTCGACCAAAGGTTTAGGTTCGTAGCCATGAGCGCGAGCGACGCAGCCGGGAACTACCTTGCACTGTTGAGAGTCGTCGGAGTCGGCGGCGGCGGCACGAACGCCGTCAACCGGATGGTCGATGCCGGCCTCGCCGGCGTCGAGTTCATCGCGGTCAACACCGACGCGCAGGCGCTGATGGTCTGCGACGCGGACGTGAAGATCCACATCGGCTCGGCCGCCACCCGCGGCCTCGGCGCCGGCGCCGACCCGGGGGTCGGTCAGGCCGCGGCGCAGGAGAGCCGTGACGAGCTGAAAGAGGCGCTCAAGGGCGCCGACATGATCTTCATCACCGCCGGTGAGGGAGGCGGGACGGGCACCGGGGCAGCGCCGATCCTCGCCGACCTGGGCCGCGAGCTCGGTGCGCTGACCGTCGGCGTCGTCACGAAGCCGTTCGGCTTCGAGGGCAGGCGGCGCGGACACCAGGCCGAGCAGGGAATCGAGAACCTGCGTGACAAGGTCGACACGCTGATCGTGATCGAGAACGACCGGCTGCTCCAGGTGGTCGAGAAGCAGACGTCGGTCGTGGACGCGTTCCGGATGGCCGACGACGTGCTCCGCCAGGGAGTGCAGGGCATCACCGATCTGATCACCGTCCCCGGCCTCGTGAACCTCGACTTCGCCGACGTGCGCACGATCATGCGCGAGGCCGGCTCCGCTCTCATGGGGATCGGGATCGCGAGCGGCGACAACCGCGCAGCGGAGGCTGCGCGCGCCGCGGTCTCCTCGCCGTTGCTCGAGTCCTCGATCGAGGGCGCGACCGGGATCCTGCTCAACATCACCGGAGGCCCCGACATCGGTCTCTTCGAGGTGAACGAGGCGGCCGAGGTCGTGACGAGCGCCGCCGACCAGAACGCGAACATCATCTTCGGCGCGGTGATCGACGAGGCCATGGGCGACGAGGTGCGTGTCACCGTCATCGCCACCGGGTTCGGGGGGCAGCGCCGGCGGCGACGCGGCGGTGCCGCCGAAGCGCCGGTCTCGGTTCCCTCGGGCGCGCCCGAGCAGCAGGGCGAAGAAGGGCTCGACGTGCCCTCGTTCCTGCGCGGCGAATAGGGCTTACGACTTTCGTCGATCCGGAGGTTTCGACCCGCCGACAGGGGGCACATCATCGGTGCCCTCAACAGGGTTGACCGTAAGAGTCAACCCCACGACCCGGTCCGCCGCCCCGGCTCGTCCTCGGACGAGCCGG
>DASSZE010000014.1:0-7747 GCA_035713675.1 Gaiellaceae bacterium
CGCGATCCATGCGCTCCACGATCCCGGCATCGTCTTCCACAACCACACGGCCGACGAGCGGGCGGAGGGCGCCGAGGCGGTCCGCGACCACATCGCCGAGATCTTCCGCAACAACCCGACGCTGCGTTTCGCGACGCGCGCCCTCTACGTCGGAGACGACTTCGCGGTCTGCGAGTGGACGGCGTCGACCGGCGAGAAGGAGTGGGACGGCGTCGACGTCTTCCCGCTCAGGAGCGGGTTGATTCTGCGGAAGGACGTGTACTCGTCGTCGCACCGTCCGCGCGAACCGTGAGCTGGAGGACGTCGGGCCGGCTGTAGTGCCCGACCGGGTCGAAGCGCTGCCGCTCGGCGAGCAGACGCGCCGGGTCGAGGTCCGCGTACAGGATTCCCTCCTCGTCGTACAGCGGCCCTGCGAGGTACGAGCCGTCGGGGGCGAGGATCGCGCTGCCGCCGCGGCCGATCACGCCGGTGCCCTCGATCTCGCCGGCGAGCGGGAAGTCGTCGGGGTACGCCGCCTCCCGCTGGAAGTGGGACGGGGCGACGACGTAGGCACGGCTCTCCCGGGCGATGTGGACGAGGGTCTGCTGCCACGCGTCGCCGTCGTCGGCGGTCGAGGCGATGTAGATCTCGACCCCGGACTCGTACAGCGCGACGCGGGCGAGCGGCATGTAGTTCTCCCAGCAGATCAGGCCGCCGACGCGGCCGAAGCCGGTCTCGACCGCCGTGAGGCCGCGGCCGTCGCCCTGTCCCCAGACGAGGCGCTCGTGGTTCGTCGGCACGAGCTTGCGATGGTGGAGCGCGAGCTCGCCCGCGGGCGAGTGGAAGAAGAGGGCGTTGTAGATCGTGCCCGGGCGGGCCTCGTCCACCTCGTTGACGCCCGTGACGATCCAGAGCCCGAGCTCCTGCGCGGCCGCGGCGATTCGGCGCTCGGCCGCCGAGCCGACGGCGACGGACTGCTGGGCGAGCCGCGCGAACGTCTCCTTCGCGCCGGAGGACTCCCAGCCGGCGAACGCCTTCGCCCAGGTCGAGGAGGGGTAGACGGGCACGAACGTCTCGGGGAAGACGACGAGCTCGGCACCGCTCCCGGCCGCCTCGGCGGCGACCTTCTCGAGCTTGTCGAGCGTGGCCTCGCGGTCGAGCACGACCGGCTCGACCTGCGCGCACGCGACCTTGACCGAGCGCTCCATGCCCGGAGCCTACTCCCGCGTGCCGTACCCACCTCCGCCGGGAGTCTCGACCCGAACGACGTCTCCCGCACGAAGCTCGCGAGTCAGCTTCGGCGGCTGCTCTTCGCCGTTCACGAGCGTCCGGCCGCCGGCGCCGTCCGCTCCACCGGCTCGACCGGGGGGCGCGTGGCGCCGCCGCTCTGCGAGCACCGAGAGTCGGCAGTCCTCGAGCACGCGCAGCTCGCGCAGGACCCCGTCGCCGCCGCGGCGCGCTCCGTCGCCGCCCGAGCCCCTGCGGAGCTCCCACCGCTCGACGCGCAGCGGGTACTCGAGCTCGATCGCCTCGGCCGGCGTCGCGAGCGTGTTCGACATCGCGACGTGGACGCCGCTCGGCCCGTCCGCGTCGGGGCACGCCCCCTGGCCGCCGCCGACGGTCTCGTAGTACGTGAAGCGGTCGTTGCCGAGCGCGAGGTTGTTCATCGTCCCCTGTCCCGCGGCCGGCACGGGGACGAGCTCGCCGAGTGCGGCGAAGGCGACGTCCACGATGCGGGACGACGTCTCCGTGTTGCCGGCGGCCACCGCGGCCGGCGGGCGTGCGTTGACGACGCAGCCGTCCGGAGCGGTCACCGTGACCGGCGCGAACGCGCCGCCGGACGCCGGGAGGTCCGGCTCGGTGAGGCAGCGGACGACGAAGTAGCACGCCGACTTGGTCACCGCGAGCGGGCAGTTGAGGTTGCCGTCGTACTGCGGTGCCGTCCCCGCGAAATCGATCCGGATCTCATCGCCGGAAAGCTCGACCGAGCAGCGGATCCCGAGGTCGCCGTCGACCGCCTCGACCACGTCCTCGGCCTCGGCGCGCCCGTCCGGGAGGCGGTTGAGTGCGGCGCGCACCATTCGCTCGGAGTAGGCGTACAGCTCGTCCATCGCGTCGGCGACCTGGTCGCGGCCGCGGCGGGCACAGAGCTCCTCGAGCCGCCGCTCGGCGAGGCGGTGTGCCGCGAGCTGGGCACGCAGGTCGCCGCGCCGCTCCTCCGGCCCGCGCGTCGCCCGGACGAACCGCTCGCGCACGTCCTCGGTGAGGAGCTGCGGCGGCAGGATCACGCCTTCCTCCTCGAGCGTGCGCGAGAAGGCGGGGAGGCTCGCCGGCTCGATCCCGCCGACGTCTGCGTGGTGGGCGCGCGAGACTGCGAAGCCGAGAGCCGTGCGCGAGACGAGCGTCACGTCCGGCAGATGCGTGCCGCCCGTGTAGGGGTCGTTGAGGATCGCGGTCTGCCCCGGCTCGAGCCCGAGCCGCATGACTGCCTCGACCGCGTCGGGCATGGCGCCGAGGTGGACGGGTATGTGCTCGGCCTGCGCGATCATTCGACCGCGCTCGTCGAACAACGCGGTCGAGCAGTCACGCCGCTCCTTGATGTTCGCGGAGAAAGAGGAACGGATCAGGACGGCGCCCATCTCCTCGGCGATGGAGCGCAGCGACGCGCCGATCACCTGGAGCTGAATCGGCGCGATTCCGTCAGACACGCGTCACCACCCAGCTGAAACCATCCCTAGCCCCCTCCCACCCGGGGGGAATCCACAAGGTCGACCCGTCCAGTTCGACCACGGCCGGGCCGGACACGTGCCCGGCCTGGCTGCTCGGCAGCTCGACCTCCGGGCCGGGCACGACCTCGGCGGTGCGGACGGCGACGAGCTCGACCTCCCGCCCGCGCTCGGCGTAGCCGTACCGCTCCTCGTGAGCGCGGTGGAAGCGCTCCGCCAGATCCGTCCCGAGCGGCAGGGTCAGCTCGAACGACTGCCCTCGATAGCGCAGGTCGGCCTCGCCCACCGGCGGCAGGTCGCCCACCTGCGCAAGCGGGCGGACGTGCGAGACCACGTGGTCGTGCCGCTCGTCGCTCGCCGCGAGCCCGAGCGCCGAGAGGACGCCGGCCGCCGCCGGCACGACGACGGCCTCGATCCCGAGCTCGTCCGCCAGCGCGCACGCGTGAAGCGGCCCGGCCCCGCCGTAGGCGACGAGCGCGAAGTCGCGCGGATCGTGTCCGCGTTCGACCGAGACGACGCGCAACGCGCGCAGCATCCCGGCGTTCACGACCTCGATAACCGCTTCCGGATCGAGATCGCCGAGCGCCGCCGCCGCAGCGTCGTGGTCGAGGACGAGCCCGCCCGGAAGCTCTGCTGGGAGCCGGCCGAGGAGCAGATTCGCGTCGGTCACCGTCGCGCCGCCGTCGCGGCCGTAACAGGCCGGCCCCGGATCGGCGCCCGCCGACTCCGGCCCGACCCGCAGCGCACCGCCCGCGTCGCGCCACACGAGCGAGCCCCCACCGGCGCCGACCGTGTGCACGTCCACGGTCGGGAGCCGGACCGGCAGGCCACCGACCTCGCGCTCGGCCACCCGAGCCGCACGCGCGCCGGGAAGCAGGCAGACGTCCGTCGACGTCCCGCCCATGTCGAAGGCGATCGCGTTCCCGAAGCCGGCACGCCGTGCGACCAGGCCGGCGCCGACGACGCCGCCGGCCGGGCCCGAGACGAGCAGGCGCGCAGGATGCGCTGCCGCCTCGTCCACCGAGGCGACTCCGCCCGAGGACAGCATCACGGACGGATCGGGCAGCCGGGCCTCGGCCGCCGCGGCGGCGAGCGCGCGCAAATAGCGCGCGGCGACCGGCCCGAGGTACGCGTCTGCGGCGGTGGTCGAGGCCCGTTCGTACTCCCGGAACTCCGGCGCCACCTCGTGCGAGGCGACGACATGCACGCCGGGCCGGCGCCGACGCAGCTCGGCCGCGACGGCCCGCTCGTGCGACGGATCGCGGAATGCGAACAGCAGGCAGACGGCGACCGCCTCCGCGTCGCCGAGGTCGGGAAGCGAGCCGAGGTCGAGCGGCTCGAGCTCCCCCTCGGGCCCGATCCGCCCTGCGACGCCGTGGCACCGCTCGAGCGGGACCAGGGGCTCCGGGTGATCCGCGCACAGCCGGTACAGGTGAGCCCGCGTCTGGCGCCGCAGGTGGAGGAGATGCTCGAAGCCGGCGTTGCCGACGTACGCGACCCGGGCACCGCGACGCTCGAGGAGCGCGTTCGTGGCGACGGTCGTGCCGTGCGCGAACCGCTCGATGCCGCCACCCGCCCCGACCGCGCGCGCCGCCGCGAGCACCGACTCCTCCTGCCGCGCGGCGGTGGGCACCTTGGCGGTCCGGATCCGCCCCTGCTCGACGAGCACGGCGTCGGTGAACGTGCCGCCGACGTCGACGCCGAGGATGGCCACGTCCGTAGTCTGAATCGCCGTGGCGGTTCGCGCCTTCCTCTTCGACTTCGACGGGCTCATCCTCGACACGGAGCTCGCGTCCCGCGCCGGCTGGGAGCTGCTCTACCGCGACCACGGCCACGAGCTGCCGGCCGACCTCTGGGCCACGCTCGTCGGCACGACGCACGCGCCGTGGGATCCGCGGGCCCACCTCGAGGAGCTCGTCGGCCAGCCGCTCGACTGGGACGCGCTGCACGAGCGCCGGTACGCGCACGAGATCGCACTGATCGAGGCGGAGGAGCTGCGGCCCGGAATCGCCGAGTACCTCGCAGCCGCCCGGCGCGACGGGCTCAAGCGGGCGATCGTCTCCAGCTCGACCCGCAGCTGGGTGGACATGCACCTGGAGCGGCTCGAGGAGGCGGTCGGCTGGGACGCGATCTGCACCGCCGACGGAGATCCCGCGCGTGCCAAGCCCGCGCCGACGTTGTACCTCGAGGCGCTCGAGCTCCTCGGCGTCGAGGCTCGCGAGGCGGTCGCGTTCGAGGACTCGCCGCACGGCGTGCGGGCCGCGAAGGCGGCCGGGGTCTTCTGCGTCGCGATCCCGAACGAGGTGACCCGCGAGCTCGGCCTCGAGGACGCGGGCGCCGACCTCGTCCTCGACTCCCTCGCCGACCTTCCACCCGGCGACTTGTTCGCGCGGCTCGCATAGGAGGCTGCGGCACAGCCGTTGTCCTGCCGGGCCTTCCTCTAATAGGGTCGGCTCATGGCTGCCTACGAGAAGGCCCACATCGACGAGATCGCGTCGAAGCAGTGGCCGCACTGGATCCCGATCCGGCACCACTTCGGGATCGAGACCTTCGGCATCAACCTCTGGCGCGGCCGCGACGACGGGACGGTGATCCCCGAGCACGACCACGGCGAGGACGGCGAGCCCGAGCTCTACTACGTCGTCGACGGGCATGCGCGCTTCACGATCGCCGGCGAGGAGGTCGACGCGCCGGCCGGGACATGCCTCTGGATCGAGGACGCCGCCTCACGCGCCGCGACCTCCGACATCCCGGGGACGCTCGTCCTCTCCGTCGGAGCCGGGCCGCCCGGCACCGGATACCGGCCTGCCGGCTGGGACTCGCACTACCTCGAAGGCGACAGCTAGACCGCTAGCCTCGTGGCGGAGCGGCCGGGCCCGGTGGCCCAGCGGGTCTTCAAAACCCGTACGGTCGTGCAACCCACGGCTAGGTCGGTTCGACTCCGGCGCCGCTCCGTCTACTGCTTCGGCCCGACCAGCACCGCTCTCTCATACAGATAGTCGTTGCGTGTGTAGCGCGGCCAGCAGCATCGGAAGTAGACCACCTCGCCTTGCCAGGCTTTGATCGGCTTGTTGTTGACGCCTCCGTTCCTGAGGCGCTGTGGCTTGGCGAACGGGTAGGTGACGAACCGGTACGTACGCCACACGCCCTTCCACTTGATCCTCGCGAGGTCGCCCGGCTTGATCGTGTACAGACGGTAGAACGGGCCGTGCGCGCCGTAGCCCGGCACAGGCGTCACGTCGTGCGCGTCGATCACCATCGTCAGGCCGTCTCCCGGCCGTGCCGCGTAGCCGAGGTCCCAGATCGGGCCTCTCGCCAGATCGCCACAGCGTGTGCGGATCGGCCGGCTGAACATGTGCAGGGCCCTGATGGTCAGGAGCGCCGGGTGTCGTGCTTCCGGCGGTTCCTTCTTCGGGCATTCGGGGCTCTCGATGCCACCCGCGCCCAGCGCCATCGTGGCGGCCAGCGCCATCGACGCCAGCCCCAGCGCGATGGTGAGCAGTACCGCTTTCATGCTGTCGAGTCTAGGACGACCCCGGGCAACAACCAACTCGGAGAAGCGATGGCGGCGGCTCCGGATCGCTGAAAAGAGCTAGCGCCGGTACAGAACCGTGACCCGTCCGACAACTCGCCCGCTCCTCACGCTGAAGACCCAGCACCCCGCCGCGCAAAACCGCCATGAGCTGCCCCATTCGTCGCCGGGTCGCGTCCAGTTCGATCCGGCGTGAGGAGTCGGGCCCTGCAGCGGCTTGACACTCGCACCCCGAGGACCGTGAGCGGTGAACGAGAGCCTCCGGCCCGTGCTCCCGTTGATCCGCCAGATGATCTTGGTCGGCGTCGGGCTGGGCCCACGCAGCACCGCGCGCTTCGGCCTCAGGCGTCGGCCGTAGAAGAGCGTCCAGATCGTGCCGTTCTTCGCACTGCCGCGAACTTCGCTCATGCCGAACTGCCACGAGTCGGCATAGGAAGGGCGGCAGCTTGGTGCGCCGGCGAGGGCCGGAACCGGAGGGCATGCCGCGGACGGCCCCAGCGTCAGGGCTACACACCCGAGAACTGCCGACCGCAAACCGAGAGACACCGAGAATCCCCGTGGGCTGAGGCAGGACCGCTACGTCTCGGTCAGCTGGCGGAACAGCGTTGCAGTGTCCGAGCAAATCCACTCTTCGGCGAAGAGACCGTTCTCGACGCGGTAGAACTCGTGGCTGACGTAGCGGACTTCGCGACCCGTGGCCGGAATGCCCTGGAACTCTCCACGGTGGGTACCTCGGAAGCTGACTCGGACCGCCACTTCGTCGTCGGCCGCAACCACGTCTTCCACGTGGGCTTCGAGATCGGGGAAGGCGCGTCTCATCATCTCGAAACCTTCTCGCCACGCTTCGGGCCCGAGCGGGGTCGGAAACTCCGCCAGGTGCATCACGAAGTCGGGTGCCATGACCGCGAGCAGCCTGTCCGTATCACCGGCGTTGAATGCTTCGAACGACTCGCGCACGAGCGCCGTGTTCGCCTGGGTCAACCCCGTCACGACGGAGAGAGATTATCCCTGGGCGGCACGAACGTCGGTCAGACGTAGCGCCTACCGAAGCCGCGCTCGAAGCCTCGGCGCTGCGTCAGTCGGGGTCAGGGCCCTCGACGTTGACGACGAGCGGGCCTGTGCCGACGAAGGAGAGGATGATTTCCTGGGGCTCGTCGCTCGGGTTGACATCGCGATGAATCAGCCCCGAGGGAACGTGGAAGAACCCGCCCGTTTCCACATCCGTGCACTCGCGCCCGCCCAGCCCGAACTCGAACCGGGCCCGACCGCGGATCACATGGCCGAGCACATCTCGATCGCCGTGATGGTGCCAGCCGGAGGCGACGCCGCCCTCCGCGCGTGCGCGCACGAGCATCGCACGCGACGTGTCGAACGCGAGTTCACGGACGAGTCCCGGGGTCGACGCCGCCGGTGCCAGTCCGTCGACGCTTACGGCTCGTATCCCCGGATGTCCGCCCTGCGAAGCGATGCTGCAAGGCTACAGCCCGCCGAGACCTTGGCTTCTGGAGGG
>DASSZE010000015.1:0-23965 GCA_035713675.1 Gaiellaceae bacterium
GGTCAAGGAGATCAAGTTCCGGCCGAAGATCGGCGTGCACGACTACAACACCAAGAAGGGCCACGTCGAGCGATTCCTCAACCAGCGCGCGAAGGTGAAGGTCACGATCATGTTCCGGGGCCGGGAGCAGACCCACCCGGAGCGGGGCCGCGACCTGCTCCTCCGGCTCGCCGAGGACGTCAAGGAGATCGGGCAGATCGAGTCGCAGCCGCTCCAGGACGGACGCAACATGGTGATGCTGCTGGGCCCGACGAAGAACGCAGGAGTGAGACGAGATGCCGAAGGTGAAGACACGGAGCTCCGTGAAGAAGAAGTTCAAGGTGACGGGCAGCGGCAAGATCCTGCGCCGGCCGGGGATGCGGAGCCACAACCTGGAGAAGAAGTCGTCGAAGCGTAAGCGCGGCTTCCGCAAGGACCGCGAGGTCACGAGCGCGAACCGCGGCGCGATCAAGAAGATGCTGGGGATGGGCTGATGCCGCGCGTCAAGCGAGCCGTCCACGCGCACAAGAAGCGCCGCAAGGTCCTCGAGCAGGCGAAGGGCTACTGGGGCCGCAAGAGCACGCACTACCGCTACGCGAAGGAGCAGGTCGAGCACTCGCTCGTCTACGCCTACCGCGACCGGAAGGTGCGCAAGCGCGAGTTCCGGAAGCTCTGGATCACGCGGATCAACGCGGCGGCGCGGGCGAACGGGCTCTCCTACAACCAGTTCGTGCACGGCTGCTCGAAGGCCGGGATCGAGCTCGATCGCAAGGTGCTCGCCGACCTCGCCGTCAGCGACCCGGCCGCGTTCGGCGCCATCGCCGAGCAGGCGAAGGCCGCGCTCGGCAGCTGATCACCTCGAGCGACAACGAGCGGCTCAAGCTCGTCCGCAAGCTGCACGACCGGCGCTGGAGGGACAAGCTCGGGCTGTTCGCGGTGGAGGGGGAGGACCTCGTCGACGCCGCCGCCGGTCTCGAGCCGGCCGAGCTGCTGGTCGCGGGCGAGAACGTTGAGCCGGCGCTGCTGGCGGAGGTCTCGACGCTCGCGCACCCGCCCCGCGTGATCGCGGTCTACCGGCGGGAAGACCTGTCGCGGGGGGTTCGGCCGGTGACGCTGGCCCTCTGGCGCGTCGGCGATCCCGGCAACGTCGGGACGTTGCTGCGGGCGGCCGACGCCTTCGGCGCCGGCGTCGCGCTCTCGGACGGTTGCGCAGATCCGACGTCCCCGAAAGCGCTGCGCGCATCGATGGGCTCGGTCTTCCGCGTCCCGCTGAGCGACTTCGACGAGCCGGCCGGAAGGAGGGTCGCACTCGTCCCGAGCGGCGGAACCCCGCTTCCGGAGCTCGATCGCTCTGGTGACGTGGTGCTCGTGCTCGGCGCCGAGCGGGAGGGACTCCCGCCGGAGGTGCTGGAGCGCTGCAACGAGCGCGCGTCGATCCCGCAGCCCGGCGGAGGCGAGTCTCTGAACGTGGCTATGGCGGGTTCGATCGCGCTCTACGAGCTCTCGCGCAAAGACCGGTAGCAGGCACGATCACGACTTCGTAACGGATCCGGGGCCTGAACCAAGCGGCCCGCCACACTCTGGTGACGAAGTCGGCGGCGTTTCGTTTCGGTAGCTGCTACCGGCCGTCCGGCTACCGGCCGTCCGGGGCCAGAAAAAAGTCCGGCCCCTTGCGGGGCCGGACCAAAGAATTCGCCGAGCCGGTTTCGCTTTCGTCCCCCTCGTCCAACCGGCTTTCCGCCTCGGGATTGCTCCCTCTTCGTAGAACCGCTCGGTCGTGGTTTCGACCTACTTGCGCTCCGTGCTCGGCGCAAGAAGGAACCTATGCGAAGCCGGTCACCGGATCAAGGCCCACTCGAAACGATTTTGTCGCAATTTGCGCGCATCATCTTCGGCCGGCCACCCAGACGCTGTCCTCTCCTCCGGCGAACGGCCGCCGGTCGAACCACCCGTAGCACGCCAGCACGTCGAAGCCGGCTTCGACGAGGAGCGAGTGCCAGCGCTCGGGCTCGACCCACCACAGCGTCATCGTCGACGAGCCCTGCGGGCCGCGGACCGAGAGCGTCAGCGTCTGCGCCTCGAGGTCCCAGTCGGCCCGCTCGTCGATGCCCGGCTCGCGCTCGATCCAGCGGCCGTGCGTCTCCTCGACGTCCTCGCGAGACGGTGTGAAGACGTCGAACACGAGGCGCCCGCCCGGCTGGAGCAGCTCTCGCGCAGCGGCGAGCGCCTCGAGCCGCTCGCGGTCGTCACGCAGGTGGAGATAGGCGCGGAACGGACACGTCACGAGCGGGACGCGCTCGTCGACCGGCGGCCGGCGCAGGTCGCCGAGCCTCAGGTCGAGCCGGTCGGCCACGCCTGCCTCGCGCGCGCGCTCCGCGCACACGGCGAGCATCTCGGCGGAGGAGTCGACGCCGACGACCTGCACGCCCGCGAGCGCGGTCGGGATCGCGATCCGCCCGGTGCCGACGCCGAGCTCCACCACCTCGCCGCCCGCAGCCAGGGCTTCGTCGACATAGAAGGAGATGTCCTCGATGACGCTCGAGCTCCACGGGTCGTAGAGCCGCGCGATGGGGTCGTAGACGCTCAGGGTTTTCGCGTGACCCAGACCGTCTCGAGCGACTCGTCGGTGTAGGGCTCGCGGCGGAAGCCGCCGTACAGGGCCTCGACCTCGAGCCCGGCGACGTCGATCAGCCCTTCCCACTCGGACTTCGTCGCCCACCAGAGCCGGATGGTCGCACCGTTGTCCGCGCGCGTGATCTCGATCCGGTTGTCGGCCGGGACGTAGCGGAGGGAGTGCACCACGCCGTTCTGGTCCTGTGTCGTGCCGTCGAGCCGCGCGGCGATGGTGTGGCTGAACACGAACGCGTTGAAGGCGAAGCGCCCGCCCGGTCGCAACGACGCGGCGACCCGCTCGAACACGCGCCGCTTGTCGGGCCAGCCCGGGAGGTGGAGCAGCGAGCGGAACGGGACGTAGATCAGGCCGGCGGGCTCCTCGAGCTCGAGGTCGCGGACGTCGCCCAGCCGCAGCTCGAGCGGCAGTCCCGCCGACCGCTCGCGGGCGATCTCGAGCATCGCCGGAGACGAGTCGATCCCGAGCAGCGGCTTCCCGGTCTCGCGGGCGACCTCGATCGCGACCCGGCCGCTCCCGACCATGAGCTCGACGATCGGCCCGTCCGCCTCGCGCGCGAGCGAGACGTAGTGCGCCACGTCCTCGGTCATGTGGGCGGCCCACGCGTCGTAGTCGGCCGCCCAGGGGTCGTATTCGCCCATCCCGGGTAGTATCCGCACGATGCTTCGCGCGCGCATCTTCGCCTTTATCCCGCCCCGGCCCGCAGCCGGGGCGTCGGCGCGCTGAGGCCGCGAGCGGCGACGGCAAAGCCGCCGCCGTGCAGCCGGTAGACCGCCGGCCTGCGGCCGGCCCGGTGAAGCGTCGTCTCCTCAGCTCGAGCCGGGGCGTGACCGTCCCCGTTTGCCCTGCCCGAGAAAGGAGGAGAAAGCGTTGGATATCGTCGCAGCCGTAATGGATCCCAAGGGCCTCGAGAAGGAGGCGCTCGCCGCCGCGGGCGAGGCGAGCTCGCTGGCCGCGCTCAACGAGGTACGCATCCGCTACCTCGGCCGTAGCAGCGCGCTGAAGCTTGCGCTGCGCAACGTGCGCGACCGCGACACCGGAATGACGCTCAACTCGGTGCGCGAGACGGTCGAGTCGGCGCTCGACCGGCGGGAGAAGGAGCTCGCCCGCGCGGAGCTCGAGGAGCGGCTCGCGACCGAGCGCGTCGACGTCACGCTCCCGGCCCAGCTGCTCGGGCCGCCGAAGCTGCGGCCGCGCGGGACACTCCACCCGTCGACGCTCGTGCGCCGCGACGTCGAGGACATCTTCCTCGGCCTCGGCTACGAGATCGTCGACGGCCGCGAGGTCGAGACGACCCGCTACAACTTCGACGCCCTCGGCTTCCCCGACTGGCACCCGGCGCGCTCGCCGCGCGCGTCGCTCTTCCTCGACGACGAGACCATCCTCCGCACGGAGACCTCGCCGGCGCAGATCCACAAGATGGAGGAGCGGCGGCCGCCGATCTACATGGTCTCGATCGGCCGGGTCTACCGGCGCGACACGATCGACGCCACCCACTTCCCGATCTTCCACCAGTTCGAGGGGCTCGCGATCGACAAGGGCATCACGCTCGCCGACCTCAAGGGGACGCTGCTGCACGTGATGCGGGAGCTGTACGGGCCGGAGCGCGAGGTGCGCTTCCGCACGCACTACTTCCCGTTCACCGAGCCGTCGATGGAGCCGGACGTGTCGTGCTTCAACTGCGGCGGCGCCGGCTGCCCGATCTGCAAGCACTCCGGCTGGATCGAGATGGGCGGCTCGGGCATGGTCGACCCGTACCTGTACGAGTTCGTCGGCTGGGGGCCGGAGGAGTACAGCGGCTTCGCGTTCGGGATGGGCATCGAGCGGACGGCCCAGCTCCGCTACGGCATCTCCGGCATCCGCCCGTTCTGGGACAACGACCTGCGCTTCCTGCGCCAGTTCCGATGAGGATCCCGGTCGGCTGGCTGCGCGAGTACGTCCGCGTCGACGCGACGACGGCCGAGATCGCGCAGGCGCTCTCGATCTCGACCGCCGAGGTCAACGGCATCGAGCGCGTCGGCGTCGACGGCGAGCTGGGCCTGTTCCGCGTCGGCCACGTCCTCGAGGCGGAGAAGCATCCGGACGCGGACCGCCTGCAGCTCACGTCCGTCGACGTGGGGGAGGACCGGCCGTACTCGATCGTCTGCGGCGCCTGGAACTTCGGCGCCGGCGCGAAGGTCGCGGTCGCGCTCCCCGGCGCGACGCTGCCGAACGGGCTGACGCTCGAGCGGCGCAAGCTGCGCGGGCAGATCTCCGAGGGGATGATCCTCGCCGAGGACGAGCTCGACCTCGGGACGGATCACAGCGGGATCATCGTCCTCGAGGACTCCCTCGAGCCCGGCACGCCGCTCGCGGACGTGCTGCCGCTCGTGGACGAGGTGCTCGACGTCGAGGCGACCGGGAACCGCGCCGACCTGTACGCGGTCTACGGCATCGCGCGCGAGGTCGCCGCGCTCTTCGGCGGCGAGCTGCTGCCGATGCCGGGGACGGAGCCGCCGGGCGACGGCGCCGAGCCGGTCGGGATCGGGATCGACGACCCCGAGGGCTGCCTCCGCTTCATCGGCCGGACGTTCCGCGACGTCGCGATCGGCGAGTCGCCGCTCTGGCTCAAGGCGCGCCTCCGTCACGCCGGCGTTCGCTCGATCTCGAACGTCGTCGACGTCACGAACTACGTCATGCTCGCGCTCGGCAGCCCGCTCCACGCCTACGACCTCGATCTCCTGCGCGGCGGGCTCGTCGCGCGTCGCGCGCGGGAAGGCGAGAAGGTGCGGACGCTCGACGGCGAGGAACGCACGCTGAGCGCCGAGGATCTCGTGATCGCCGACGCCGAGCGGGCCGTCGGGCTCGCCGGGATCATGGGCGGCGAGGAGACCGAGGTCTCGGCGGAGACGAAGAACGTCCTGCTCGAGGCGGCGAACTTCGAGCCGATCGGGATCCTGCGCAGCTCCGAGCGGCACGCCCTCCGCACCGAGGGCTCGAACCGCTGGGAGAAGGGAGTCGACCCGTACGTGGCCGGCACGGCCGCGACCTACGCCTCGCAGCTGATCGTCGAGCTGAGCGGCGCGCGCTGGACCGGGGCCGAGGACGTGCAGGCGGCGATGCCGAAGCCGGCGACGATCCGGCTCCGCCCCGACCGCGCGAGCGAGCTCATCGGCCTCGAGGTGCCGGAGGAGGAGCAGACGGACATCCTCGCCCCGGTCGGCTTCGACCGGCTGAAGAGCGGCTACCGCGTGCCGACCTGGCGCGCGCGCGACGTGACACGGGAGGTCGACCTGATCGAGGAGGTCGCACGGTTCAAGCTGCCGGAGGTTCCGTTCACGCTGCCGCGGCGTGACGCGATGTTCGGCCGGCTGACGCGAGCACAGCGGCTGCGTCGCGTCGTCGAGGATGCCCTCGTCGGGGCCGGCTACGCCGAGGTGTACAACCCGACGTTCGTCGCGGAGGGCGACCTCCGCCTGCCCGAGCCGCTCTCGTCCGAGGCGGCCGCGCTCCGCACCGACCTCCACGCCTCGCTGCTCGAGCCGGCGCGCCGGAACGCGGATGCCGGCGCCGACGACGTGGCCCTGTTCGAGGTGGCACGCGTCTACCGCGGCCGCGGCGCCGGCGAGCTGCCCGAGGAGCACTGGCACGTTGCCGGCATCGCCGAGGGCGGCTTCGCCGAGGCGAAGTGGGCCGTGGAGCAGATCTATTCAGCGCTCGGCCTCGAGCCGGCCTACGAGCGGACGAGCGAGCCGTTCCTCCACCCCGGGAAGGCCGCGCGCACGGCCGACGGCTGGCTCGGCGAGCTGCATCCCGCGGTGATGGAGGACACATGGGGAGCGTTCGAGCTCGACCTCGACGCGCTCGCCGACGCCGCGCCCGAGGTCGTCGGGTTCGATCCCGTCAGCCCATACCCGGAGCTGCGCCAGGATCTCGCTTTCGTCGTGGCCGAGGACGTTCCGGCGGCCGAGCTCCTCGACGCGATCCGCGAAGCTGCGGGAGAGCTCCTGCGCGAGCTCGCGGTCTTCGACGAGTACCGCGGCGAGCAGATCGGCGAGGGGAAGCGCTCGCTCGCGTTCCGGCTGGCGTTCGGCTCGCCCGAAGGCACGCTGACGGACGAGGACGTCGCGCCGATCCGCGCGTCGATCGTCGACGCGCTCGCGACGCGGTTCGACGCGGTGCTTCGGGCCTAGTCGTCGCGGCGCAGGCGCTTGATCAGCATCCGCGCGGCCAGAGCCGCGCCGACGACCACGCCGATCTGCTTCCCGCGCTCGGCCGCATGATCGAGCTCGGTGCGCAGCGACGCGACCGCCTCGGTCAGCTGGCGACGCTCGTCCGCGATCTCCTGGCGAAGTTCGGACTCAGTGCCCATTGCGCAACGCCTCCGACGTGACCTGGGCTTCCTCGATCGCCTGCTCCGGGACCGCGTTCGCGCCCTCGCGCAGCAGGAGGAAGCCGACGAGGCCGAGAATCACCGCGAGCAGGACGAGCCCGCCGCACACGATCAGGAGCGAGAGCCAGACGGGGAGCGTGGTCGCCATCCCGGCCGCCGCTGCGGCGAGGCCGAAGCACAGGGCCAGGAACGCGAAGACGGCGGCGGTGACGCTGACCCCCAGGCCGGCGGCGAGCTGAGCGAACTTCTTCTTGAGCTCGGCCTGGGCGAGCTGGATCTCGAGCCGGACGAACTCGCGCGCGTGTTCGGCTACACGCCTGGTTGCACCGGAAAGGCCGATTCCGCCGTTCATCCCGTCCTCCTTACCACCACACGCGGACCGTAACCAACCTTGCCGTCAGGGGAGCCGGTGCTCGCCCTGCGGCGGCTCCTCGTACGGCGCGAGCTGCCCGTACGCAGCGGCATCGATCGTGAGGTGGACGGTTCCCTCCTCGATGGGGCCGACCTGCTCCGACGGGACATAGGTCGGCTTGTCGAGGACGTTCCCGGCTCCCACCGCGAGCCCGTCGAAGATGTCGGCCTCAGGGTCGCCGATGACCTCGTCGACCTTGCCGACCTGGCTCCCGTCGCTCGCGACGACGGCCCAACCGGGCTCGACGACAGTCCAGGCGACCGGGTCCGCCATCAGGCCGGGCGGCGGCCGACGAGGAAGGTGGCGCCCTGCGTCCCGACCGGGTGCACGTCGCTGAGGACGCGCGTCAGCCGGATGTGGCCACCGATGCCCGCCTCGTCGAGCCGGGCGGAGCAGCGGCCGACCATGCCCACGGAGGCGCCGTAGCCGCGCGAGCTCGCACAGCGGAAGCGGAAGCCAGGCTTGCCGGTGGACTGGATGGGGTTGAGCGGAGCGCAGAAGACGGCGGCGCGGTCGACGTCCGCGCTCGAGTCGAGCTCGAGCTCGGCGACGAGGTCGCTCCAGTCGGAGGGAAGCACCTCGAGCGCCGCGTTCCACTCCGCCTCGAGAGTGGAGCGCGCGACCTCGGGCGCCGACTCGGCTTCGCTCGCCGAGACGAGCGTCAGCGTCCCCGCGATCTCCTCCGCGTCGATGCGGCCGAGCAGCCGGCGCGCAGCCTCGGGTCCGATCCCGTTGCCGCCCCGCGCGACGTAGAAGCGGATCGTGTCCCCGGCGAAGCCTGGACCGGCCGGCCCGAGCAGCGCAGCGGCGCGCTCGCGCTGCTGCTGTGTGCCCACCCGGAGGCGCAGCCGGACGTCGCTCCACCTCGGATCCAGGCCGCTTTCGATGCGGTTCCACTGCTCGACAAGGCGCACGGCGCGAACCGTACACTCGAGCCCGTGGCGAGGGTCGAACAGAAAGCGAGCCTGGGCAAGAGCGAGCTCGGCGACGTCCTGCGCGAGATGCTCCTCATCCGCCGCTTCGAGGAGAAGGTCGAGGAGCGGTTCCGCGCCGGCGAGCTGCCCGGCTTCCTCCACGTCGCCATCGGCCAGGAGGCCTGCGCCGTCGGCGTCTGCCGCGCGCTCGAGGACGGTGACGTCATCGCCTCGACGCACCGCGCACACGGTCACACGCTCGCCAAGGGGACGCATCCGAACGAGCTGATGGCGGAGCTGTACGGCAAGACCGAGGGCTGCTCACACGGCTACGGCGGCTCGATGCACCTGTTCGACATCGAGCGCGGGAACATGGGCGCGAACGCCGTCATCGGCGGCGGGCTGCCGCACACCACCGGTGCCGCGCTCGCCTTCCAGATGCGCGGTGAGCCCCGCGTCGCGGTCGCGTTCTTCGGCGACGGGGCGACGAACATCGGCACCTTCCACGAGGCGCTCAACCTCGCGCAGCTCTGGCAGGTGCCGGCGGTCTTCGTGCTCGAGGACAACAAGTGGGCCGAGTCGACGCCCGAGTCGCAGCACTCGCCGATCCGCGACCTCTCCCTGCGCGCGAAGGCGTTCGGGATGAAGACGATCAAGGCCGACGGGCAGGACGTCGAGACGGTCTACAAGGCGACGCGACAGGCGCTCGACCACGCGCGCTCCGGCAAGGGGCCGGTCTTCGTCCACCTCGACACCGTGCGTTTCGGCGGCCACTACATCGGCGATCCGCAGGTCTACCGCGACCGCGAGGAGGCGAAGGAGCTGCGCGCGACCCGCGACCCGATCGAGACCCTGCGCGAGCGGCTCGGCGTGGCCGACGACGAGTTCGCCGAGCTCGACGCCGAGGTCACGGAGATCGTCGAGGCGGCGGTCGAGTTCGCGAAGAGCGGCACCGATCCCGCGCCCGAGGACGCCCTCAAGAACGTCTATGCCTGAGCTGACCTACCGCGAGGCGGTGCGCGATGCGCTCGCCACGGCGATGCGCCAGGACGACGACGTCTTCATCATGGGCGAGGACATCGCCGAGATGGGCGGCTCCATGGGCGTCACGGCCGGGATGCTCGACGAGTTCGGCAAGGAGCGCATCCGCAACACGCCGATCTCGGAGATGGCGCTCGCCGGCACGGCGATCGGCGCCGCGATGCAGGGCATGCGTCCCGTCGCCGAGATCATGTACGAGGACTTCCTGACGCTCGCCGCCGAGCAGGTCGTGAACCAGGCGGCGAAGCTCCGCTACATGTCGGGCGGGCAGCTCACCGTCCCGGTCGTGTTCCGCACGCAGGGCGGCGCCGGCTGGTCGCCGGGCGCCCAGCACGCGCAGCAGCTCGAGGCGTGGTTCGTCCACATCCCCGGGCTCAAGGTCGTTTTCGCGTCCACGCCGGAGGATGTGCGCGGGCTCCTCTGGTCGGCGATCTACGACGACAACCCGGTCGTCTTCTTCGAGCACCGGACGCTGTACCCGATCAAGGGTGACGTGCCGCAGGAGATCGAGCCGATCCCGATCGGGCGCGCGCGCGTCCACCGGCAAGGCGAGGACGTGACGGTGATCGCGACGGGCCGGCTCGTGCACGAGAGCCTCAAGGCGGCCGAGGAGGCGGAGCGGGACGGGATCTCGGTCGAGGTCGTCGACCCGCGCACGCTGCAGCCGCTCGACGAGGAGACGCTTGTCGCCTCGGTGAAGAAGACGAATCGCGCGGTCGTCGCCCACGAGGCGGTGACCCGGATGGGCTTCGGCGCCGAGGTCGCGTCCGTCCTTCAGTACCAGGCGTTCGACTGGCTCGACGCGCCGATCGAGCGTGTGGGCGCGAAGTTCGCCCCGTTGCCGTTCGCGCCGGTGATGGAGGCGTTCGTCGTGCCGCACGCCGCCGAGGTGCTCGCCGCGATCAAGCGGACGGTCGGAAAGGCCTAGGCGGCGGCGGTGGCGACCGAAGTCATCCTCCCGCGGCTCGGCCAGGGCATGGAGACCGGCACGATCGTCCGCTGGCTCAAGTCCGAGGGCGAGCCGGTGGAGAAGGGCGAGCCGCTGTTCGAGCTCGACACCGACAAGGTGACGCAGGAGGTCGAGGCCGAGGCCGCCGGCGTGCTGCTCAAGATCGCGGTCGCCGAGGGCGAGGTGCCGGTCGGACAGACGGTCGCCTTCATCGGCTCCGAGGGCGAGGCCGTTCCCGAGCCGGCAAGTAACACTGTGTTACAAGCGGCGGAGGCGAAGGCAAAGGAGCCGGCGGCGGAGGTCACGCCGGAGCCCGTGTCCGAGTCGGCTGCAGCGACGACCAACGGGCGGATCAAGGCCTCGCCGCTCGCGCGCCGCATCGCGCGGGAGCGCGGCATCGAGCTCTCCGCGATCCGCGGCACGGGCCCCGACGGGCGGATCGTCGCCGAGGACGTCGAGCGCGCCGAGGCCGGGGCTCCGACTCCAGCCCCACTTAGTGACACAGTGTTACAAGCGCCTGTGGCGGCGGGCGAGGTGGAGCGGATTCCGCTCACGAACATCCGCAGGACGATCGCGCGGCGGTTGACCGAGGCGTGGCAGATCCCCGTCTTCCAGCTCCAGACCTCGGCCGACATGACGCGCACGAACGCACTCGTCGCGAAGCTGCGCGAGCGCGACCCCGAGGTTCGCGTCACCGTCACCGACGTGCTCACGAGGGTCTGCGCCCAGGCGTTGATGCGCCATCGCGAGGTGAACGCGGAGTTCACCGACGACGCGATCCTCCTCCATCCGACCGCGAACGTCGGCCTCGCCGTGGCCGCGCCGCAGGGCCTCGTCGTGCCGGTGATCCGGTCGGCGGAACGCCTCTCGCTGAGCGAGATCCCGCGGATCCGCGCCGACCTCGTCGGCCGCGCCCGCGAGAACAAGCTTCGCGCCGAGGACCTCGAGGGCGGCACGTTCACGATCTCCAACCTCGGCATGTACGCGGTCGCGAGCTTCACCGCGGTGCTCAACCCGCCGCAGGCGGCGATCGTCGCCGTCGGCGCGACCGAGGAGCGCGTCGTCCCCGTCGACGGCGGGACGGCCGTGCGGCCGCTCGTGACGCTCACGGGGACGTTCGACCACCGTGCCGTCGACGGCGCTCCGGCCGCGGCCTTCCTCCAGACCCTCAAGGAGAGCCTCGAAGATCCGGGGCTCGCCCTGTAGAGGCCGATGGCGCCGACGGTCTGGTACCACGTCCGGAACCTCGACGACGGCCGTCGCTTCTACCGCGACCTGCTCGGGTTCGAGGAGCTCTCGGTCGATTTCGAGGCGGGCTGGTCGACCCTCCGGCGCGGCGAGATGGAGATCGGCCTCGCGCAGGGAGAGCCGAGCCCGGACGACGGCGTCGCGCACGTCGACGTCGCCGACCTCAAGGTCGAGGCCGACCGGCTGCGCGAGGCGGGTGTCGAGGTCGGGATCGTGCTCGAGCTGACCGGCGAGATGCGGCTCCTCGACGTCTACGACCCCGACGGCAACCGGATTCAACTCGCACAGGAGCTGTGACCGGGTGCTGCGCGCCGCCGACCGCCAGGACACACGCTTCCTCCGCGACATGCTCCGCCACGCCTACCACTGGCGCATCGCCGAGGATCCCGATCTGCCCGTCTTCCGCTACGTCCAGAACTGGGGCCGGCGCGGCGACGCCGGCGTGGTCGCCTTCGAGGGCCCGAACGCCTACGGCGCGGCGTGGTACCGGCTCTTCCCGTCGTCGGCACCCGGCTTCGGGTTCGTCGACGAGCACACGCCGGAGCTGACGATCGCCGTCGTGCCGAGCCACCGCGGCCACGGCACCGGCGCCGAGCTGCTCCAGGCGCTGCTCGCGCGCGCCCGCGAGGAGGGCTACGCGCGCGTCAGCCTCAGCGCCGAGCCGGGACAGACGGGCTTCTACGAGAAGCACGGCTTCCGCGAGCACCAGCGCGAGGAGCGAACCGTGACCATGGTCGCAGACCTCTGATTACGCTCCGCCTGAACAAGAGAGGGAGATGAATGATGGACGTTGACGTCGCCGTCCTCGGAGGCGGCCCCGGCGGCTATACCGCCGCCATCCGCGCCGCACAGCTCGGCGCGAAGGTCGCCTGCATCGAGAAGGAGCCCGAGCTCGGCGGCACCTGCCTCCGCGTGGGCTGCATCCCCACCAAGGCGTGGGTGCAGACCGCGTTCGCGCTCAAGGAGGCGGAGGAGCACTTCGCGAAGTTCGGCGTGCAGGTTGGCGAGGCGAAGCTCGACCTCGCCGCGGCGAACGAGTGGAAGGCGGGCGTCGTCAAGCAGATGACGTCGGGCGTCGCGAGCCTGTTCAAGGCGAACGGAGTGGAGTGGGTGAAGGGCACCGGCCGCTTCGACGACGCGAACACGATTGCGTTCGAGGGCGGGGAGGACGTCTCGTTCCGCTCGGCGATCGTCGCCACCGGCTCGTACCCGCTCCGCCCGCCGATCGAGGGGCTCGATTCGCCCCGCTGCGTCGACTCGACCGGGCTGCTCGCGCAGGAGCAGGTGCCGCGCCGGCTCGTCGTGCTCGGCGGCGGCATCATCGGCTGCGAGTTCGCCTCGATCTTCCGCCGCTTCGGCTCGGAGGTGACCATCGTCGAGATGCTCGACTCGCTCATCCCGCAGGAGGACGCCGACGCGGCGAAGGAGCTCGCGAAGCAGTTCGGCCGGCGCGGCATCTCGCTCCAGCTCGGCAAGCAGTGCTCGAAGGTCGAGGACGACGGGTCGCAGCTCACCGTCCACTTCGGCGAAGGCGAGACCGTACAGGCGGACCTGATGCTCGTCAGCGTCGGCCGCGGGCCGCTCGTCGACGGGATCGGCCTCGAGGCGGCCGGGGTGGACTTCGACAAGCGCGCAGGCGTCGCGACCGACGAGCACCGCCGGACGAGCGTCCCGCACATCTACGCGGTCGGCGACTGCGCCGGCTACTGGCAGCTCGCGCACACGGCGTTCCGCGAGGGCGAGATCGCCGCCGAGAACGCGACCGGCCACGACGCGGTGTTCGACAACCGCGCGATCCCGCGGCCGATCTACACCGACCCCGAGATCGCGGCGGTCGGCCTGACCGAGGCCGAGGCACGCGAGCAGTACGGCGACGACGTCGCGGTCGGGCAGTTCCCGTGGGTCGCCAACGCGCGCGCCGTGATGCAGGACGAGACCGTCGGCTGGGTCAAGTCGATCCACGAGACGCGCTACGGCGAGCTGCTCGGGCTCGTGATGGTCGGCCCGCACGTGACGGACATGGTCGAGGCGGGCGTGGTCGCGATCGACGCCGAATCCACGGTGGAGACGGTGGCCGACGGCATCGCGCCGCATCCGACGCTCTCCGAGGCGATCAAGGAGGCCGGCCTCGTGGCGCTCGGGCGCGCGATTCACATTCCGAACCGCAAGCCGCGCGCCGCCGCGACTGCCTGAGGAGGAGCTCATGACCATCGTGAACAGGAGAAACGCCATCGTCGGCTTTCTCACGCTGAAGGCGGGCAAGATCATCGCGCGCCGCAAGGCGAAGCAGATGCGCGGCAAGCTCGGCCGCAGGAAGGGCGATTGAGCCTCTTCCGCTCCGCGATCGAGGGCCTGGTTCCGTACGAGCCGGGCAAGCCGGTCGAGGCCGTCCAGCGGGAGCTCGGGCTCGAGCACGTCGTCAAGCTCGCCTCGAACGAGGGGCCGTTTCCGCCGTTCCCGGCCGCCCTGGAGGCGATGGAGCGCGCGGCGCTCGAGCTCAACCGCTATCCCGACGGCGGGGTCTGGGCGCTGCGGGCGGCGCTCGCCGAGCGGAACGGCGTCGCGTTCGAGCAGCTCGTGGTCGGCGCCGGAGCCGACGGGATCATCGACCTGCTCGCGCAGGCGACGCTCGATCCAGGAGACGACGTCGTCTGCGGCTGGCCCTCGTTCCCGAGCTACGTCCTCACCGCCGCGAAGCTCGGCGCCGAGGCGCGCCGGGTGCCGCTCCGCGACCACACGTACGACCTCGACGGCCTCCTCGCCGCGATCGGGCCGCGGACGAAGCTCGTCTACGTCTGCCACCCGAACAACCCGACCGGGACGGCGAACGGCCGGGCCGAGCTGGTCTCGTTCCTCGACCGGCTCCCCGAGCACGTCCTCTGCGTCCTCGACCAGGCGTACTTCGAGTACATCGACGACCCGGACTACGCCGACGGCCTGGAGCTGTTCCGCGAGGGGCGGCGGATCGTCGTGCTGCGCACGTTCTCGAAGATCTACGGCCTCGCCGGGCTCCGCGTCGGCTGGGCCGCCGCGCCGGCGGACGTGGCGGAGGCGACGAGCAAGGTACGGCGCGCGTTCGACGTCGCGACCACGGCGCAGGCGGCGGCGCTCGCGAGCCTCGACGACGCACAGGAGATCGTCCGGCGGCGGGAGCTGAACCGCAACGGGCGGGAGCGCCTGGGCGAGATCCTGCGCGGCCACGGCCTCGAGCCGGCCGAGCCGGCGCGCGGGAACTTCCTCTTCGCCGAGGTCGGCGCCGGCCGCGAGTTGTTCGAACGGCTGCTGCGCGAAGGGGTGATCGTCCGGCCGCTCGACGGCTTCGGCGCGCCCGAGGCGCTCCGCGTCAGCGTCGGGACGCCGGAGGAGAACGAGGCCTTCGCGGTCGCTTTGGGACACGTCCTTTCGGGCGTCTCGTAACCAGCGGGTGCAGGTGGTACGTTCGGGCGCAAGCTCGTGAGGCTCTCGTCCGCCCAGCTCGCGCCGCTGAGGCTTTCGGGTTTCCGGAACCTCTTCTTCGCGACCCTCGGCTCGAGCGTCGGGACGCTGCTCGCCGCCGTCGCCCTCGCGATCGACGTCAAGGACCGCACCTCGGGCTCGCCGCACTCGGGGCTCTGGGTCGGAGCCGTGCTCATCGTCGAGTTCCTGCCGACGATCGTCGTCGGGCTGCTCCTCGGACCGCTCCTCGACCGGCTCGAGCGACGGTCGCTGATGATCGCCGCCGACGCGATCCGGGTCGGCGTGTTCGTGGCGCTGCCCTTCGCGCCGAGCGCGGCCGCGGTCGTGGGGCTCGCGCTCGTCGCGGGTCTCGCGACGGGGTTCTTCCGCCCGGCCGTCTACGCCGGCGTCCCGAACCTCGTCCCGGACGAGGAGCTGCCGCAGGCGAACGCGCTGCTCCAGAGCGTCGAGAACCTGAGCTGGGCCGTCGGGCCGCTGCTCGGCGGCGTGCTGACGGCGGCAGCCGGGCCCACGGCGGCGTACGCGATCAACGCCGCCTCGTTCGTCGTCTCCATCGCGCTGATCGTGCGGATCCCGCCGCGGCTGCTGCAGAGCGAGCGCGCCCTCTCGCGCGGCCACTGGACGGATCTGCGCGAAGGCTTCGTGGCGGCGCTGAGCTCCCACTCGATGCGAGCCGTGCTCGTCGCATGGGGAATCGCGTCGCTCGCGCTCGGCGGGAGCACCGTCGCGACCATCTTCATCGCGAAGAACACGCTCTCCGGCGGCGACGTCGGGTACGGGCTCCTCTACGGGGCGACCGGAGTCGGCCTCGTGCTCGGCAGCTTCGCGAGCGCGTTCTTCCTCGCCCGCTTCGGTGTCGCCCGCGTGTACGGCGGTGCCCTCCTCTTCATGGCCGTCGGGACGCTCGGGGTCGCCCTGAGCCCCAACGTCTGGGTCGCCGCGATCGGCTGCGTCGTGAACGGCCTCGGCAACGGCGTCGCCGTGACATGCAACGCGCTCCTCGTCCAGCGTGGCACGTTCGACCTGCTGCGCGGCCGTGCCCTGACGTTCGTCATGAGCGTCACCTACCTCCTCGTCGGGATCGGAATAGGCGTCGGCGGCGCCTTCCTCCGCGCGCCGGTCGACCCGGCCGTCCCGCGCTGGATCTTCGCCGGCACGAGCGGGCTGCTCCTCGTCGCCGCGGTGGCAGGCTTCCTGCTCGCGCGCAACCTCGGCGGCGAGGCCGCCGCCGAGGCCGAGATCGCGTCGGCGGAACGGGCGCCGGTCGCGGCGGCCTAGCCACACCCCTGCGGCGAGCACCGTTCCACCGGCCCCTCCAGGAAGTACATTCCGGCGGTGGCCGGGCGCCGGGACTGGACTCGGGAGGATCTCGCGGCGGGCGTCCGCGACGGCGACCGGCGCGCGCTCGCCCGCGCCATCTCGCTCGTGGAGGACGGCGACCCGCTCGCCTACGGCGTCGTCGCGGATCTCTATCCCGAGACGGGCTCCGCGTACTCCGTCGGCGTCACCGGGCCGCCCGGCGTCGGGAAGTCGAGCCTCGTCTCGGCGCTGATCCGCCTCGTCCGCGCAGGGGCTGGAAGCGTCGGCGGCAAAGCCGCCGGCGCCCGGCCGGAAGACCCCGGCACCTCCGGCGCCGGCAGGGGCTCCAGCGTCGGCGTCGTCTCTGTCGACCCCTCGAGCCCGTTCTCGCACGGCGCGCTGCTCGGCGACCGGATCCGGCTCAGCGACCACTTCCTCGACCCCGACGTGTTCATCCGCTCGATGGGCACCCGAGGGCACCTCGGCGGCCTCGCCGAGGCGACGCTGCAGGCGCTGCTCGTGCTCGACGCCGCCGGCAAGGACGTCGTCTTCCTCGAGACCGTCGGCGCGGGGCAGAGCGAGGTCGAGGTGATCGGGATCGCCGACACCGTCCTGCTCGTGCTCATGCCCGGCTCGGGCGACGCGGTGCAGGCGCTGAAGGCGGGGATCATGGAGATCCCCGACGTGATCGCGATCAACAAGATGGACAACCCCGCGGCGAAGACGATGCTGAACGAGGTGCGCTCCATCCTCGCCCTCGACCGCAGCCGCGACTGGAACCCGCCGATCGTGCTCACCGAAGCCATGCGCGGCGAGGGCGTGCCCGAGCTCTGGGAGAAGGTCGAGGGGCACCGCGCGTTTCTCGAGCAGAGCGGCCTGCTGGAGGAGCGGCGGCGGGCGAATCTCGCCCGCGAGGTGTTCGCGGTCGCGGCGAGCCGGGCAAGCCGTCATCTCGAGCAGGCGGTCGCCGACGACGCCGAGCTGCGGCGGCTGCTCGCCGAGGTCCAGGCGCGTGAGCTCGACCCGCTCACCGCCGTCCGCGAAATACTCGACAAGGTCTTCCGGATCCACGATGGCGACAGCGACCGCACCCCCGCTTCCTGAGATCGAGCTCGCACGCGAGCGGCTCGAGGGAGTCGCGCGCGTGACGCCGGTCTATCCGTCCGAGACGCTGTCACGGCTCGCGGGCCGGCCAGTGATCCTCAAGGCCGAGAACCTGCAGCGGACGGGCTCGTTCAAGATCCGCGGCGCCTACATCAAGGTCTCGAGCCTCGAACCGGAGCAGCGCGCGGCCGGCGTCGTCGCGGCGAGCGCCGGCAACCACGGCCAGGCGGTCGCCTGGGTGGCCCGCGAGCTCGGCGCGCCCGCCCGCGTCTTCATGCCGCAGGACTCCCCGATGGCGAAGTTCGACGCCACCCGCAGCTACGGGGCCGAGATCGAGCTCACCGGGCCCGCGTTCGAGGACGCGATGGCGGCGGCGCAGGCGTACGTCGACGAGACGGGCGCAACGTTCATCCACCCGTACGAGGACACGCTCGTCATGGCCGGCCAGGGGACGATCGGGCTGGAGCTCGCGGAGCAGGTGGACGAGCTCGAGACGGTCGTTCTCCCGATCGGCGGCGGCGGGCTCGCGTCGGGCATCTCCCTCGCGCTGCGGGCGGTGCGCCCGGGGCTGCGGATCGTCGGCGTCCAGGCGGCGGGAACGCGGCCCGGCGGCGCGGGTCACACGCTCGCCGACGGCATCGCGGTCAAGGAGCCGGGCGACGTGACGATGGGGATCCTCGGCGAGACGCTCGACGACATCGTCACGGTCGAGGACGAGCAGATCGCCGAGGCGATCGTCCTCCTCGCCGAGCGGACGAAGCTCGTGGTCGAGGGCGCGGGCGCGGCGAGCGTCGCGGCCGTGCTCGGCGGGCTCGTCGGCGGCGGCTCGTCGCCGGTGCTCCCGCTGCTCTCCGGCGGCAACATCGACGCGTCGCTCATGGTGCAGGTGATGCGGCGCGGGCTCGCCACGAGCGGCCGCTACCTCGTCCTGCGCACGCGGGTGCTAGACCGGCCGGGCGAGCTCGCGAAGCTGCTCGACCTCCTCGGCGCCGCCCGCGTGAACATCGTCGAGGTCGCCCACCAGCGCGAGGCGGGGTGGGTCCCGATCGGCGACACCGGAGTCGAGCTGACGCTGCTCACCCGCGACGCCGAGCACTGCGACGCGCTGCTCGCGCAGATGCGCGAGTGGGGCTACCCGGTCGAGCGGCTCGATTGAGCGGCCGCTTCGACGAGCTGCCCGGGCTGATCGAGTCGAAGCTCGGCGAGCATGCGCGCGTCGTGCTCATCTACTTCGACGCCTTCGGCTGGCGCTTCGTCGAGCGCCATGCCGACCACCCGCTCTTCGCCGGGGCCGAGGTCGAGCGCTGGTCGTCGTGCTTCCCGTCGACGACGACCGTCCACTCGACGACGATCCACTCCGGGCTCCCGCTCGGCGAGCACGGGCTCTACGAGTGGAACATCCTCGAGCCCCGGCTGAACCGGCTCGTGACCCCGCTCTGGTTCTGCTTCGCCGGCGACGACCGTCCCGGGACGCTCCTCGACGCCGGCTTCACCGCTCACGACCTGTTCCCGGAGCAGACGCTCTACCGCCGCCTGCTGCCGGTGCCGAGCCACGTGGCGGTGCCGGCCGGGATCGCTCGCTCGCAGACGAGCCGGGTGCTCCTGCAGGACGCGACCGTCCATCCGTTCGAGGGAACCGACGACGGCCTCGCCCGGCTCTGCGCCGCGCTCTCGGCCGAGGAGCGCGCCTACGGGACGATCTACCTCGGCGACGCCGACGCGCTGATGCACATGACCGGGCCCGACGCGCGCGAGGTGGCCGCGCTGATGGAGGAGCATCTGTCGGCGATCGCGGCTGCGCCCTGGCCGGAAGGAACGCTTGTCCTGCTCACGGCCGACCACGGCATGGAGGGGATCTCGCCGGAGGGGACGACCTACGTGAACGTCGTCTGGCCCGAGCTCGGCGACCATTTGGTGGCCGGGGCCGACGGCAAGCCGCTCGCGCCCGCCGGGTCCTGCCGCGATCTCTTCCTCCACGTCCTGCCGGACCGGCTCCACGAGGTCGAGGCGGAGCTTGCCGAGCGGCTCGCGGGAGTCGCAGAGGTGCGCACGGTCGAGTCGCTCCTCGCGGACGGGCTGTTCGGGGGGAACGTGACCGAGGCGCTGACCTCGCGCCTGGCGAACCTCGTCGTCCTGCCGGAGCCGGGCGAGGCCGCCTATTGGCTCGAGCCGGGCCGGTTCGAGCAGCGCTTCCACGGGCAGCACGGCGGGCTCTCCGCGAACGAGATGGAGATCCCGCTGGTCAGCTGGATCGCCTGAGTCGCCGCAGCCGACGACGGTGGCCGCCTCCCGGGCGGCGGCGAGCCCGGGCGACGGGTACATGGTCGACGTGCTCGAACTCGACGCGCTCTTCGGCTTCCGGTGTAGGAGGGCTTGACCGGACAGTGGCTGTGCCGTAGGGCCGCGCTGGGCGCCGCGACTCCTCGCTTCGCTCGTCGGCCGGCTACGCCGGCTGCTGCGTCCTCGGTCGCGTCCGTAGCCTCCGGCTACGAACGCTCCCTGCGTCCTTGCCCGCGACGCCCATCGCACCCTGCGACGAGCACCGTCCGGCCAAGCTCTCCTAGCTGCCGCAGCGGCGGAACGAGCTGACCTCGCCGCCGCGGGCGCGCCAGTCCTCGAGGCCGCCGTCGAGCACCGGACGCGCCTCGACACCCGCCGCCTGGAGCACGCTCGCGGCGACTGCGGCACGCGGGCCGGACTCGCAGATCGTGACGACCGGCCGGCCGTCGAGCAGGCCCGCCTCGGCCGCGGCCCGAGCAGTGCGATAGGGGAGATGACGAGAGCCGGGGATGTGGCCCTCGTGGCGCTCGTCCGCCTCGCGCACGTCGAGCAGCTCGATCGCGTCGTCGGCGAGCAGGCGCTCGACCTCCTCGAGCGAGATCGGCTCGAGCTTCTCGTCGCCGCCGCCTTCCTGCCAGCCCGCGATTCCGAACAGGCCGACGGCGCTCAGCGCCCGCGCGGCGCGCGCGGCGCCCTCCTCGTCGGTCGCGTGGAGGACGATCGGCCGCTCCGGCAGGACGAACGCCGCCTTCGTCGCGAAGCCGGAGCCGGAGACGGGGATCCCGACGGCGCCGGGCCGGTGACCGGCTGCGAAGACCTCGGTGGGCCGGACGTCGAGCACCACGGCCTCCTCCGGCACCGAGTCGACCCGCGCGAGCGGCGGCTGCGCCCCGAGGAACTCGCCCCGGTTGAGCTCGACGATCCGCTCCATGTTCGGCGGCCGCGGCGGCTGTGGCCCGGTCGCTCCGGCGAGGAAGTCGGTCAGCTCGGCCTGCAGCGCCGGGTTGAAGCGGCGCTCGAAGCCGATCGTCGTCGACGCCTTCGAGCTCATGGCCGCGCCGCAGAGCGAGCCCGCCACGTGCCCCGGGAAGACCTCGACCCCGTCGCCGAGCTCGACCAGCCGCCGCAACGAGCGGAAAAGGCCTTCCGCACCCTCCGCAGCCTCGACCGCGAGGTCGGGGCGCGCCGCGTCGCCGACGAAGAGCGAGTCACCGGTGAGCACGAGCCAGGGCTCGTCGGCGCGCGAGCGGTCGACGACCGCGAAGCAGCAGTGCTCCGGCCGGTGCCCCGGCGTATGAATCGTGCGCAGGACGACGTCGCCGAGCTCGATCTCCGTCCCGTCCTCGAGCGGCTCGTGCGGGAAGGCCGCCTCGGCGGCCGCGTGCACGCGCACCGGGATCCCGTGCTCGAGCGCGAGGCGCCCGTGTCCCGAGACGTGGTCGGCGTGCGTATGCGTCTCGAGGACGCAGACGAGCCGCACGCCGCGCCGCTCGGCTCCCGCCAGCAGGGGCTCGATCGCGTACGGCGGGTCGACGACCACCGCGACGCCCGCGTGCTCGTCGCCGACGAGGTAGGAGGCGCAACCGAGATCGTCGTTCAGGAACTGCTGGAGCAGCACGGCGCGACGGTAACACCCGTCGCGGCTATGAATCCGAAAGCGAGACCTGCGCGTGCTCTTCGTCGAGCAGCCGCAGCACGAACCAGCCGATCGCGAGCAGGAAGACGAGCGTCTGCTCGCCGTTCATGAGGATCCCGCCGAGGTTCTGGTCGCTCACGTGGGAGAAGCCCCACAGCCGCGGCGCGTGCTCGTAGAACGAGTAGAAGGACCTGCTCGAAAAGATGTATGCGAGCCCGAGGAACGACGAGCCGACGAAGGCGATCGCGAGGTAGCCGAGGCCCTCCGGCGGGGACAGCCGTCCCGTCACGATGGGCCACCAGAAGAGCAGCCCCGCGGCGATCAGGATCCCGTGCTCGACGTTCAGGCCCCAGCCGGTGCGGAGCGCCCAGTCGTAGAAGACGGCGATGTGCGTGCAGTACCAGGCGGCGAGCCAGATCGGAAGGATCCACCACGGCTTGAGCCGGTCGAGCCCGCGGCGGCCGAGCTCCGCGCGCATCCGCGGGGTGAGGCCGAGCACGACGAGCAGCGGCGCCACGTCCGCGATGAGCGCGTTCTGGAGCAGGTGCATGAGTAGCAGGTACTTCGACGCGATCGTCTCCAGCGGCGAGTTGAGCGAGGCTGCGATCAGGAAGACCCCTGAGCCGAACGCGACCGCGCGCCACGTCGACGGCGGGTCGGTGCGCGCGGCGCGAACGTAGAGCACCGCCGCGGCGACGGCGAGCGCGAGGAAGATCGGCTCGAAGCTGAACGCCGCCGGGCTCACTGTTCGCTGGGAGCGACGGCGGCAAAGCTGCCGTCGCTCGGCGGAAGGTCCCGGTCGCCTTTGGCGACCGGCCGGGCAGACTCGGCGAGCTCACGCGCGCGGTCGCGGCTCCAGCGGGGCCGCAGCAGCAGGGCGACGCAGGTACCGAGCGTGGCCAGCTGCTCGACCATCATCACGATGCCGGCCAGCTGCTGGTCGGTGACCGCCGAGACGCCGTAGGCGCCGTGGTACGCCGGGTAGAGCGGCGTGAACGAGAAGACGAGCACGTCGGTGAGGATCTGGCCGGCGGCGAACATCGCGACGGCGAGCGCGACCCGGCCGCCGACGGTCAGCCGCTTGTGCGAGCCCGGATCGACGAGGAGCGTCCAGACGAGGACTCCCGTGAAGGCCCAGCACAGGTGCTCGAAGTCGTGCACGCCCTGGTGCGCAAGCGCGAGGTCGTACAGGTACGGCACGTGCCAGATCGCGAGGTTCGCCGCCCAGAGCGTGAAGGCGACGCGCGGGCGAAGCAACGTGCCCACCACCGCGCGCACCCGGCGGCTGCGCGCGAGCGGCGCGAGCAACGCGGCGGGGACGAAGAAGACGAGCAGCGGGCCGCGCAGCGCGGTGATCATCAGCGCCGGGCCGAGGTCGCCGATCAGGACGTGCTGGGCCATGTGCGCCGACAGCAGCTTGTCGTCGGCGAGCCGGTCGAGCGGCCCGACGACCGCGAACAGGCTCACCCCGAGCCCGGCGGCGAAGAGCGCGACCCTGTCCCGGCCGGCGAGGTCGGCCCTGCCGCGGCGGCGCAGGCGGACGACGGCCTGAATGAAGAACGCGGCCGCGACGACGGCGGCGAGCACCGGAATCACGTCTTCGATTGTGCCTCCGATCCACTCAGGGCGGTCGCGGAGGTTACTGGCGGCGTGTCCAGGCTGACCGCTACCGAGGATCGGGGAGGAGCTTCCGCGCCTCCTCGAGCTGCGCCTCCTCCACGAGCACCTCGGTCGGCGAGCCCTGCCCGAACACGACTCCGGCGACCTCGGCGCCGTACTGCGCGGCGCCGACGCTCGAGTTCTGATGCGCACAGGAGATGCCGTCGGCCCGCAGCAGGCCGCAGAGCATCTCCGCCTCGAGCTCGTTGTCGACGACAGTGAGAGGGACGAGGGCCATGACTAGAAGCCGAGCAGGCGCGCGATGACCATGCGCTGCACCTCATTGGTGCCCTCGCCGATCTCGAGGATCTTCTGGTCGCGGTACAGCCGCGCGATCGCGAACTCCTCCATGAAGCCGTAGCCGCCGTGGATCTGGAGCGCGGCGTCGACGACACGGTTCGAGAGCAGCCCCGTGTAGAGCTTCGCCTGCGCGGCCGCGAGCGCGAACGGCTTCCCCTCGTCCTTCAGCCACGCCGCGCGCAGGACGAGCTGCCGGCCGGCCTCGATCTCCGTCGCCATGTCGGCGAGCTGGAACTGGATCGCCTGGAAGCTTGCGATCGGCCGGCCGAACTGCCGGCGCTCCTTTGCATACGCGGCCGCGAGGTCGTAGGCGCCCTGTGCGAGCCCGACGCCCATCGCCGCGACCGAGATCCGGCCGCCGTCGAGGATGTCGAGGAACTGCTTGAAGCCCCGGCCCCGCTCGCCGAGCAGGTTCCCTTCGGGGACCGCGCAGGAGCGGAACGAGAGCTCGCGCGTGTCGGACGCACGCCAGCCGAGCTTGTGCATCGGCGCCGAGATCTCGTAGCCGGGCGTGCCGTTCGGGACGATGAGGTTCGAGATCTCGTTCTCTCCGGTGCGGGCGGTGATCGTGACGCAGGCGCTGATGTCGGTGCCCGCGTTCGTGATGAAGATCTTCGAGCCGTCGATCACCCACTCGCCGTCGCGCAGCTCGGCCTTCGTCCGCGTCGCGCCCGCGTCCGAGCCCGC
>DASSZE010000016.1:0-55901 GCA_035713675.1 Gaiellaceae bacterium
ACGCGGGGACGCTGAAGCCCGAGGAGCTACGCGGCGGCACGTTCACCGTCACGAGCGCCGGCAAGGCGGCGGGGCTGTTCGTGACGCCGCTCGTCAACCACCCGGAGGTCGCCATCCTCGGCGTGCACCGGATCGAGGACCGGGCGGTGGTGCGCGACGGCGAGGTCGTCGTGCGCCGGATGGGGAACGTCTCGGTCACGTTCGACCACCGCGTCGTCGACGGCAAGCGCGCCGCCGAGTTCGGGCTGGCCGTGATCGCGCAGCTCGAGCTGCGCTCGCTCTAGGCGGCGACCTCGATGTCGCCGAGGTGCGGCTCGAGCATCGACTCGATCCGCGGCGCGGTCGCGCGGCCGTCGATCCGCGAGACGACGCGCTTCTTCACGACGAGCGCGAGCGAGGGCACCTGCTCCACCCGGAACCGCTCGGCGAGCTCGGGCTGCTCGTCGACGTCGATCTTGCTCACGCGCAGACGGTCACGCTCCTTGCGCGCGATGTGCGCGAGGAGGCTCTCCATCCGCCGGGCGGGCCCCGAGCGGCGAGACGTGAAGAACACGAGCAGCGGACGGTCGTTCGGGGTCAAGCGACTACCTCCTGTGCGGGATCTCGGCCACAACGGACGAAGGCCGGGTGCGGTTACGGTTCCTGCGTGGGTTCCTGGTACTGGATCGGCGTGAGCGCCGGCCTCGGCACCGCGGCCGGAGTGCTCGTCGCGGCGGTGCTCGGCGGCGTTCGCGTGCTCCTCGCGGGGGCGGTCGTCGCGGTCATCGCGGGCGGGGCACTGGGCTTCGCGATCGACGAATGGCAGCCCGGCGGCTGGATCGACGTCGCCGTGGCGGCGGTCGCAGGCCTCCTCGGGCTCCTCGGCGCGGCCCAGGTCGTCGGCGGAGCCCTGCGGCGCGGCGGCACGCGCGGCGGCACCGGGACGCTCGTCGGCGGCGGGGCGCTCGTCCTCGCGGGCGCGGCCTTCATCCCGGTCGTGGGCTACCTCGAGGCGGTGGCGCTGCCCGCGCTCGCGGCGCGGCTGAGGCGGACGCGGCCCGAGACGTACGCCGGTTTGCGAACGCTCGCCCGCGACGAGTAGTCCCCGCGTGCCGAAGAAGGTCGTCCTGATCGTCGTGGACGGGATGACCCCGGCGGCGCTCGAGCGGGCCGTCGAGGGCGGCCGCGCGCCGGCGCTCTCCTTCCTCGCCGATCACGCCGAGTACCGGCAGGCCACATCGGTCTTCCCGTCGCTGACGCCCGTCTGCCTGACCTCGATCGCCACCGGCGCGGGGCCCGGCGCCCATCACGTCCCGTCGCTCGTCTGGTGGAATCGGAAGGAGCGCCGGATCGTCGAGTACGGCTCCTCGTTCCCGGCGCTGCGCGCGGCCGGCCTGTCGCAGTCGCTGCTCGACACGATCTTCAACATGAACGCGCAGCACCTCTCGGCGCAGGCGGTGACGATCTTCGAGGCGCTCGAGGACTCCGGCCTCGTCACGGGCGCCGTGAACATCACGTGCTATCGCGGCGCGCACCGCTACCTGCCGACCCTGCCCGGAATCACCCGCGCCGCCTTCGGGCCGCACCGCTTCTTCTTCTACGGCCTGTTCGAGTCGGACCGGACGGGGGCGCCGCTGTCGATCCGCAGTCGCCGCGGCGGCTCGATCGACGCGTATGCGGCCGCCGTCGGTCGCTGGCTCGTCACCCGGGACGGCTTCGACTTCCTCACGTACTACCTCTCGGGCTACGACTTCGCCTCGCACGAGGGCGGCCCGGACGGAGAGCCCGCGGAACGGGCGCTCGAGCAGGTCGACGCCGCGATCGGCGCGCTGCTCGAGGCGGCGGGCGGCCCCGACGAGTTCCTCGAGCGGTACGCGGTCGTGCTCCTCTCCGATCACGGCCAGACGAAGGTCGAGCGCGTCGCGCGCCTGCAGGAGCCGTTCGCGGATCTGACGCAGGAGGTCGTCGTCACGGCCTCGAACCGCGCGGGCCAGGTCTACCTCTTGCCGGACGCGCGCGTCGAGCCGGCCGAGCTGGCTCGGCGACTCGACGGCTTCGCGGCGGTCGACGTGACGCTCCGCCGCGAGGGATCCGACGTGATCGCCCGTCGCGACGGCGCCGACGCGCCGGTGGAGAAGCTCGACCATCCGGACGCGGCGTGGCGGGCTCGTTCGGCGCTCGCGAACCCGAACGCCGGGGAGCTGCTCGTCTCGGCCGTCGAGGGCTGGGAGCTCGCCGATCTCGGCGGACGACATCACGCCGGCGGTGGCAGCCACGGGTCGCTCGTCGCGGGCGACTCGGTCGTCCCGATCCTCACGATCGGCCTCGACGCCGAGTTGCAGCGAATCACGGATGTCGCCCCTGCCGTGCTCGAGCACTTCGGAGTCGCGGTTCCGCCGGCGATGGAGGCATCGGTCGGTGTCGCCTGACGAGCGGGCGCGGATGGTCGAGCGGCAGCTGCGGCGGCGCGGGATCGACGACGAGCGGGTGCTGGCCGCGATGGCGCGCGTGCCGCGCGAGCTCTTCGTGCCGGACGACCTGCGGGAGGCGGCGTATGCCGATGCCGCGCTGCCGATCGGCGCGGGCCAGACGATCTCCCAGCCGTACATGGTCGCGCTGATCTGCGCGCAGCTCGCGCTCCACGGCTCGGAGCGGGTGCTCGACGTCGGCACCGGCTCGGGCTATCAGGCGGCCGTGCTCGCGGAGCTCGCCGGCGAGGTGCACACGATCGAGCGGATCCCGGAGCTGGCCGAGCGCGCGCGGGCGAGCCTCGCGGCAGCCGGGTACGGGGAGCGCGTGCAGCTTCACCTCGGCGACGGCACCCGCGGCGTGCCGGAGGCCGCCCCGTTCGCAGCGATCGCGGTCGCCGCAGCTGCGCTCGAGCCGCCGCAGGCGCTCTACGAGCAGCTCGAGCCTCGCGGCCGTCTCGTCGTCCCGGTCGGCGGACCGCACGAGCAGTGGCTCGAGGTCGTCGTCCGGACGCCCGAAGGGCCGGCCGTGCTGCGCAGCGTCCCCTGTCGCTTCGTGCCCCTCGTGGCGGGCCCGTAGGAGTTTGAGTTTCCGCAGCTCCGTGCCGGTCGACAATCATTCAGGCATGGGGGCGACGTCCGGCATGGAGCTGCTGCAACTCCCGGTCCAGCTCCACGACATCCGGCTCGGCCGGCCCGTGGACCTGCTCCTCGACGCGAAGGCGTGGCGCGTGCTCGGTTTCGTCGTCCTCTGCGGCGACGAGAGCCTTCGCTTCCTCGCGTACGCCGCAGCGGAGCTGCCGCAGGACGAGATCGCCGTGCCGTCGGCCCTCCTCCTGCTCGAGGACGTCGGGTTCTATCGCGAGCGCTCGCGCTCGCTGCGCGCGTTACTCGGCGCCGGCGTCGCGAGCGAAGGCCGGCACGTCGGCCCGCTGCACGACCTGTGCGTCGCGCGCGACGGCAACGTGGCCGCGCTGCTCGTGATCCGGGACGGCGCCGTCGTCGAGGTCGAGCCGGCGAGCGCCCGGATCGAGCTCGCTCCCGCGGCCTGAGGCGGCGGAGCGCTACCCTCGCGGGCGACCGTGGGACGCCCGGCCGCAACCCCGATCCCGCCGCCGGCGCACTCGCGGGTGCTCGCGTCGCTCCGCTCCGTCCGGAACTGGCAGCAGCTCGGCAAGTTCTGCGTGGTCGGCGCGGTCGGCTACCTCGTCAACCTCGCCGTCTACGCCGCACTGCTGCACGCCGGGCTGCACTACCTCGTCGCGGCGACGTGCTCGTTCCTCGTTGCGGTCACGAGCAACTACTCGTGGAACCGGATCTGGACGTTCCGCGACCAGCGCGGCCATCTCGGCATCCAGGGCATGCGGTTCTTCCTCGTCTCACTCGCGGCCCTCGGCGCCAACCTCGCCGTGCTGCATCTGCTCGTCGCCCACGCCGGCCTCGGCAAGTTCCCGGCCCAGGCGATCGCAATCGTGCTCGTGACGCCGCTCAACTTCGTCGGCAACAAGCTCTGGTCGTTCCGCCGGGCGAAGCGCTGAGTAGCCTTCGTGCGGTGAGGGGTCTCCTCGCCGCCGCCCTCGCCGCGTTCGCCGCCTTCGCCGCCGCCCCCGCGTCGCTCGCCTCGACCGGGACGGCTCCGACGGCGCCGGTCTACGACGGCAAGGGGCACCTGATCCAGACGCCGTTCGCCCCGACGCGGGCGCAGTCGAAGTCCCGACTGACGCAGGCGAGCGCGCTGAAGGCCTTCGAGCGCTTCCCGAAGGTCGCGTCGTGGCTCTCGCGCTATCCGCACTCCAACCGGAGCGACCAGGAGACGTACGACCCGAAGACCGGCGAGTGGTCGGTGAGCATCTGGTGGGGCTCGGCCGGCGAGATCGCGCAGGGCAAGGTGCTCGACGCGACCGGAGCCGTGACCGAGGCATGGACCGGGCCACAGGTCGCGTGGGGGATGGCGCGCGGGTCACCCGGCGCGTTCGGAGGCACGGCGATCAACAACCCCTGGATCTGGGGCGCCTTCTGCCTCGTCTTCTTCGTCGGCCTCGCGGATTGGCGGCGGCTGCTCTCGCTCCGCAACCTCGATCTGCTCTTCCTGCTCTCGCCGACCGCGTCGCTCTGGTTCTTCAACCACGGAGACGTCTTCACGTCGGTCCCGCTCTTCTATCCGCTGCTCGTGTGGGTCGTGGTGCGCGGGTTGTGGGTCGGGCTCACGAACCGCGGCACGGCGGGCGCGCCCGTCTGGCCGGTGTGGGCGCTGCTGGGCGCGACGATCTTCCTCGCCGGCTTTCGCATCGGCCTCAACGTCGAGCGCTCGAACGTGATCGACGTCGGCTACTCGGGCGTGATCGGCGCCGAGCGGATCGTGAAGGGCCAGGCGCCGTGGGGGAACTTTCCCGTCGAGAAGGTGGCGCCGAACGGCGCGAAGCTGAAGGCGTGCGGGTCCGCGGACGCCTCGGGCGAGATCCGGGACTGGATCCAGACGAACGGGCGCTGCGAGAGCGCGAACCCCGAGGGCGACACGTACGGGCCGGTCGCGTACGAGTCGTACATCCCCGGCTACCTCGCGCTCGGCTGGAGCGGAAAATGGGACGACCTGCCCGCGTCGCACTTCACCGCGATCGCGTTCGACCTGCTGACGCTGCTCGCGCTCTGGCTCGTCGGCCTGCGTTTCGGCGGGCAGCGGCTCGCCGCCGTGCTCGCATTCGCGTGGGCGGCCTATCCCTTCACGCAGTACGTCTCGAACTCGAACACGAACGACGCGATCATGCCGTGCTTCCTCGTCTGGGGTTTCTGGCTCGTGTCGAGACCGGCCGCGCGTGGGGCGCTGGCGGCACTGTCGGGCTGGACGAAGTTCGCCTCATTGATCGTGGCTCCGCTCTGGCTCACGTACCCCGGCCGGCGGCCGAGCCTCCGTTTCGCTCTCGGGTTCGCCGGGGCGACGCTCGTGGCCTTCTCCGTCCTGCTCCTGTCGCCGGATCCCTTCCACGAGGCGCACGTCTTCTGGTCGCGGACCGTGAGCTTCCAGGTCGGACGCGCCGCGCCGTGGTCGCTGTGGGACTGGGGGCAGTACCACGCGCGCGGCCTGCCGGATCTACACCTCGTGCAGCGCGTGCTCCAGGTGGTGCTGTTGGTCGGTGCGGTCGCGCTCGCCTTCTTCCCGCGCCGCAAGTCGCCGCTCCAGCTCGCAGCGCTGACCGCCGTGCTGCTCGCGGGTTTCGAGCTCGTCCTGACCTACTGGCTCTACACGTACATCCCGTGGTTCTATCCCTTCGCCGCGCTCACCCTCCTCGCGCCCGGGCTGCCGCTGCGGCGGCTCGTCACGCAGGAACGCGAGCGGCGTGACATCTCCTTCGCTGCCGAGCCGCGTCCGGGCCCGGAGATCGCGGTGCCGGGCCTCCCGTCCTGACCGGACACGTCCCGGTGCCAGGCACGCGGCCGTGTCCGCAGCGGACACGGTCGTTGCGGAACTCGCCGGATTCGGCTGCCTTTTGAGCTTTTCTATGGCTTGAACGGCCATGTCCCGGTGCCTGGCACCAAGACGTGGCTCGCGAGGACCCGGCCGGTCAGGCCGGGATGCGGACGAGCTCGATCGCCTCGGCGCGCCCGGCTTCGGTGCAGGTGACGAGGACGCCCTCCAGTCGCACGTCGCCTTCGGCCGGCTCGAACCGGACGGGCAGGCGCGAGCGCATCCGGCCGATCGCGAGCTCGGAGCGGACGCCGATCACCGAGTCGTGCGGCCCGGTCATCCCCGCGTCCGTGATCGCCGCGGTGCCGGCCGGAAGGACGCGCGCATCGTTCGTCTGGACGTGCGTGTGCGTGCCGATGACCGCGGTGACTCGGCCGTCGAGCCACGTCGCGAGCGCCACCTTCTCGCTCGTGGCCTCGGCGTGGAAGTCGACGACGACGACCGGCGCTGCGGCGCGCGCCTCCTCGACGAGCCCGTCCACGACCTCCCACGGCGAGACCGGCGTGTCGAGGAAGAGCTGGCCGAGCAGGTTGAGCACCGCGACCGGGACGCCGTTCCGCGCCTCGACGACGGCCAGCCCGTGACCGGGAGTCTCGGAGCCGGAGTTCGCCGGCCGGATCACGCGCTCGCTCCCCGCGAGGTAGGCGCCGATCCCCGGCCGGCGGAACGTGTGGTTGCCGAGCGTGATCACGTCCGCGCCGGCCGCCAGGAGCTTGTCGGCGAGCTTGCCCGTGATGCCCGCGCCGTCGGCGGCGTTCTCGCCGTTCACGATCGCGAGATCGGCGTCGTAGCGCTCGCGGAGCGCGGAGAGGTGCTCCTCCACTGCGCGACGCCCGGGGACGCCGAAGACGTCCGCGAGGAAGAGGATCTTCAATGCCGGACGGCTTCCTAGCTCGTCGCGAGGGTGGGCGCCGTCCGAACCTCGACAGTCACGTGGTTCCCGGCGTCGTTCGTGTAGCGGGCGAGCGCCTGCCGCTCGATCGCGGCGAGGTCGGCGACCCGGCCGAGCTTCGTTGCGCCACTGGCGACCGGCGTGCCGACCGTCAGCGCCGGGTCGGCGACGAGCTGCGAGACGGCGACGACGAGCGACGGCGCGGTCTGCGGCTGGATGTCGATCTCGGAGCCGTAGGTCTTTCCCTCGACGACGAAGGGCCGGATCGCGACGACCGTGCCGTCGACCGGGGAGTAGACGTCGCTCCCGACCGGCGCGCCGACGTCGATCGCCGACGTTCCTCCTCCGCCGAGCTGGTACCACTTCGGCGAGCCGCCGCCGCCGCCGAAGATCCCGTGGATCACGCGCTGCACGAGACCCTCGTTGGCCTGGTGGCCGACCGGCGAGAGCGAGAGCGCGCCGTCGTTCGCGGAGTGGTAGCCGATCGCCGTCACCCGGTGCTGCCAGATCGGCAGCTGCAGGCGCACCGGCCCGCGCAGCGCCACGATCTCGGGCGTGGGACGCGTCTGCGCCGCCGTCGCCAGGCTGCGGTGCGGGATGAGGATCGACGTCTGCGCGGCGCGGCCGCTGAAAGCGGTCAGCGCGAGGGCCACGACGAAAACCGCGGAGAGGAGGACGAGGAGGGTCACGCGCCGGGCCCGACGCGCAGAGCGCGCCGACCGGCGTTCGACCCGCCGCCTCCCGTTGGGGCGCGAGGACGGCATGTCGCGCGGCAGCGTATCGAACTGCCGCGGCTCCTCCAACCACTGAAGCGCCAGATTTCCCTGGATCAGCCCGACGCCGGCGATACGATCGCTCGCATGTCCCCGCCCGGGTCCGTGCGCATCGAGATCCCGCGCTGGGCGCAGCTGGTGCTGCTGCCTCTGCTGTTGCTGCTGGTCTGGACGGTGGCGGGAGCCGTGCGTCACGTGCTCTTCCTCTTCCTCGTGGCGCTGCTCATCGCCCTGCTCCTCAACCCTCTCGTCCGCGGGCTCGGTCGGGCCCGGATCCCGCGTGGAGGAGCGGTTGCGCTCGTCTATGTCGCGTTCGCGGCGGTAGTCGCACTCGCGATCCTCGCTCTCGCCACGGTGGTCGTGCAGCAGACTCGCACGGCCGCCCACCGAGTCGACAACTACTTTACGACGGATTCCGGACGCCCGCCCCGGACAGGCGCGGAGCAGGATCTCCGCCGTTTCCAGCTCTGGCTCGACCACCACCACCTGAGCAGCGTCCACGTCGAGCGCCAGGGCCAGAAGTTCCTCAACCAGGTCGGGACGAAGGACGTCCAGAAGTACACGACGCGGGCTCTGCGCTGGGCCGAGGGCGCCGGGATCGCCGTGGTGACCCTCCTCTTCGACGCCTTCCTCGTCGTCGTCGTCTCGATCTACATCCTGCTCGACATGCACAGGCTGACGGAGGCCGTGGACCGACGCTTCCCGCCGCGCGGCCGAGGTGGGCTGATCGTGCGAATGGAGCAGGCCGTCGCGAGCTACGTCAAGGGCCAGTTCCTCATCTCGCTGATCATCGGCGTCAGCGTCGGGCTCGGGCTGTACATCCTCGACGTCGTCGGGCTGGTGCCACACGTCGGGAAGTACGCAGCCGCCTTCGGCGCGTGGGCCGCCGTGACCGAGCTGATCCCCTACCTCGGTCCCTGGCTCGGCGCGGCGCCGCCGGTCATCTACGCGCTCTTCCAGCACCCGCTCTCGGCGGTCTGGGTCGCGCTGATGTTCCTCGGCATCCAGCAGCTCGAGGGCCACGTCGTCGTGCCGAAGGTGATGGGCAACACGCTCCGGCTCCACCCGCTGCTCGTGATCTTCGGCCTGCTCGCAGGAGGTGAGATCTACGGCTTCGCCGGGATCCTCGTCGCCCTGCCGCTGCTCGCGGCCGCCCGCGCCGCGTGGGAGTTCTTCGCGGAGCGGGTCGAGCTCGCGAAGTGGGACACCGACACTCCGCTCGTGGAGATCGGGGTCGAGCCCGTGCAGCCGCCGGCGCCTCCGGAGAGGCCCCCGGCGGCGAGCGTCTGAGCGGCGTACCCTTCGCCGGGATGAGCACGTTCCCGGTCACGCGGCTGCGCCGCTTCCGCCGCACCGCCTCGCTGCGCGGGCTCGTGCGCGAGACGCGCCTCTCGCTCGACCAGTTCGTCATGCCGCTCTTCGTCGCGCCGGAGCCGCTCGCGAACGACGCGCTGCCGGGGATGGCGCGCTTCGACATCACGGGCGTCCTGCACGAGGTGGAGTCGCTCGCCGAGAGCGGAGTCGGGGCGGTCATGCTCTTCGGCGTCCCGGAGGTGAAGGACGAGGAGGCGACGGGCGCGTGGGAGGAGGACGGCATCGTCCAGATCGCCCTGCGGGCGCTGCGGCCGCGCTTCCCCGACCTCGTCCTGCTCACCGACGTCTGCCTCTGCGAGTACACGTCGCACGGCCACTGCGGCGTCGTGGTCGACGGCAGCGTCGACAACGACCGCAGCCTCGACCTGCTTGCGCGCACCGCTGTCAGCCACGCCGAGGCGGGCGCCGACGTCGTCGCGCCGAGCGACATGATGGACGGGCGTGTCGCCGCGATCCGCGAGAGCCTGGACGACCACGGCCTCGAGTCGACGCCGATCCTGGCCTACTCGGCGAAGTACGCGTCCGCGTTCTACGGGCCCTTCCGCGAGGCGGCCGACAGCGCGCCGGCGTTCGGCGACCGGCGCGGCTACCAGATGGATCCGGCCAACGCCCGCGAGGCGATCCGGGAATGCAGGATCGACCTCGCCGAGGGAGCGGACGCGATCATGATCAAGCCGGCGCTGCCGTACCTCGACGTGATCCGCGCCGCGCGCGAGGCCTTCGACGCGCCGCTCGCGGCCTACAACGTCTCCGGCGAGTACGCGATGGTGAAGGCGGCGGCCCGCTCCGGCTGGCTCGACGAGCGGTCGGCGGCGCTCGAGTCGCTCACCGCGGTCAAGCGTGCCGGCGCGGACCTGATCGTCAGCTACTGGACGCGCGACCTCGCGGCGTGGCTCTGACTCAGCGCTCCGAGCTCTACCGGCGCGCGCTCGAGCTGATTCCCGGCGGCGTGAACTCGCCCGTACGCGCGATGCGTGGAGTCGGCCTCGACGAACCGGTCTTCGTCGCGAGCGGGAAGGGCGCGTACGTCGAGACCGCCGACGGACGCCGGCTCCTCGACTGGGTCATGTCCTGGGGGCCGCTCGTCTTCGGTCATGCCGACCCGGAGACGGTCGAGGCCGTGCGGGAGGCGGCGCTGCGCGGGACGAGCTTCGGTGCGGCGACCGGGGCGGAGGTCGAGCTCGCGGAGGAGATCGTGGACGCGGTGCCGTCGGTCGAGAAGGTGCGGCTCGTCTCGTCCGGCACGGAGGCGGCGATGAGCGCGCTGCGGCTCGCGCGCGCCCACACGAGGCGCGACCGGATCCTCAAGACGGCGGGCGGCTACCACGGCCACGCCGACGCGCTGCTCGCGAGCGCCGGGTCCGGGCTCGCGACGCTCGGGATCCCCGCCTCGCCCGGCGTGCCGACCGGAGCCGCCGCGGACACGATCGTCATCCCGTACAACGACCTCGACGCCGCGGCCGAGGCGGTGCTGAAGCACGGCGAGGGGCTGGCGGCGATCGTCGTCGAGCCGGTCGCCGCGAACATGGGCGTCGTCCCGCCCGAGCCCGGCTACCTCGAGACGCTGCGCCGGCTGTGCGACGGTTCGGGCGCGCTGCTCGTCTTCGACGAGGTGATCACCGGCTTCCGCGTCGCGCGCGGCGGGGCGCAGGAGCGTTACGCCGTCCTGCCCGACCTGACCGTGCTGGGGAAGATCGTCGGCGGCGGGCTCCCACTTGCGGCGTTCGGCGGGCGGGCCGAGATCATGGACCTGCTCGCGCCGAGCGGCCCCGTCTACCAGGCCGGGACGCTCGCCGGGAACCCGCTCGCCACCGCGGCCGGGCTCTCGGTGCTGCGGCGGCTGCGCGACCGCGACATCTACGCCGAGCTGGAGCGCCGGGCGGCCGTGCTCGAGGAGAGCCTGTCTCCGTTCGGCCGCGTCCAGCGCGTCGGCGCGCTGCTCACGCTCTTCATGGCGGACGGCCCGGTACGCAACTTCGAGGAGGCGCAGGCGTGCGACACCGATCGCTACGGCGCGCTCTTCCGACACGCGCTCGAGCAGGGCGTCTACCTCCCGCCGTCGCAATTCGAGGCTCTTTTCCCGTCGACGGCGCACGGCGAGGAGGAGATCGAGCGGACGGTCGTCGCCGTGGAGTCCTTTGCCCGCTGACGTCTGGGAGACGATGGCGGTCGACGCGGCCGCCGAGAGCTCGCTCTGGCGCGACTGCCTGCTGCCCGAATCCGAATGCGACCGCAATCCGGTCTTCTCCTCCCTCGGCGAGGCTCGCCACGCGCTCGGGTTGGAGACGATCTACGAGGGCTACCTCGTCCACCACGGCCGGCCGCGCCTGTTCGCGCCGGGCGACGACGACACCGCGCTCCTGCTCGGCGACTACCTCTACGCGCACGGCGTCGCCCGCATCTCGGCGCTGCGGGAGGTCGCGGCCGTCGCGGATCTCGCGGACCTGATCTCGCTCTGCAGCCAGCTGCGGGCCGAGGAAGCGGAGGGCGACGGCGCGCTCTGGGCGGCGACCGCCGCGCTGCTCGGGCGGGGCGAGCTGGAGGAGGCGCGGAACGCGCTGCGGCTCCATTCCGACCCGCGGCCGCTCGAGGCGGCCGCGCGCTCGGCGGCCGGCGACGAGGCCGTCGACGCCGCGCTAGCAGCGCACGCCGGGCGCCGTCCCGCTTGATCCCCGCGCGCTCCTCCGCCAACCTCTGCTCATGAGCACGGCCGTACGCGAGGAGCGCAAGGTCCTGACCGCCGTCTTCGCCGACGTCGTCGGCTCGACCGCGCTCGCCGAGCGGCTGGAGCCGGAGGACGTGAAGCTCGTCGTCGGCGAGGCGGTGGCTCGGATCGTGGGGGAGGTCGAGTCGCTCGGCGGGCACGTCAAGGATCTCGCCGGCGACGGCGTCCTCGCCTTCTTCGGTGCGCCGACGACGCGGGAGGACGACGCCGAGCGCGCCGTGCTCTGCTCGCTGCGGATCGTGGCGGAGATGGACGAGTACGCCCGCGAGGTGCGGCGCGGCTGGGGCGCCGAGGGCTTCGGCGTCCGCGTCGGAGCCGCGACGGGCGCAGTCGTCGTGGGCGAGGTCGGCGCCGGCTCGCGCGTCGAGTACGCCGCCTTCGGCGACACGGTCAACGTCGCGGCACGGCTGCAGTCCGCCGCTGAGCCGGGCTCCGTCCTCGTGGACGACCGGACCCACCACGCCGTCGAGCGGCTCTTCGACTGGGGTGAACCGCAGCAGCTCGAGCTGAAGGGCAAGAGCGGGCCCGTGGCCGCGTGGCCGGTCGCCGGCATCGTTGCCGCGGGTCGCCCGCAGCGCGGCGCCCCCGGCATGGAGGTGCGGCTCGTCGGCCGCTCCCGCGAGCTCGGCCAGGGTCGCGAGGCGCTCGAGGCCCTGCGCTCCGGGCGCGGCGGCGTGCTCGTCGTCGCGGGCGACGCCGGCATCGGCAAGAGCCGCCTGCTGGCCGAGCTGCGCGAGCTCGCCGAGCGCGACGGGACCTCCTGGCTCGAGGGACGCTGCGTCTCGTACGGCGAGTCGCTGCCGTACTGGCCGTTCCGCGACCTCCTCCGCGGCGAGTGGATCGGCGCCGGCGTCGAGGAGCCCGAGCTGCGTGTGCGCGTCGGCCTCCGCCGCCGGCTCGAGCAGCTCTTCGACGGACGCGCGGACGAGCTCTATCCGTACCTCGGCGGCCTGCTCGAGGTCGCGCTCGAGCGCGAGGCGGAGGCGCGGACGTCGGAGCTGTCGCCGGAGGCGCTGCAGTGGCGGACCTTCGAGGTCGTCGGCCAGCTCTTCGCCCGGCTCGCGGAGACCGCGCCGCTCGTGCTCGCGCTCGAGGATCTCCACTGGGCGGACCCGACGTCGGTGCTCCTGCTCGAGCAGCTCCTCTCGCTCGCCGAGGACGCGCCGGTGCTGCTCGTCCTCACCCTGCGCCCGGAGCGCGACCATCCCTCGTGGGGGCTGCGCGAGCACGCCGGTCGCGAGTTTCCGCATCTGCTCCGCGAGATCGACCTCGGCCCACTAGGGGACGCCGACGGCGAGCTGCTGGCGGCGCTCGTCGCGCCGGCGACGCTGCCCGCCGAGCTGGAGCGGCGCGTCCTCGAGGCCGCCGACGGGAACCCGTTCTTCCTCGAGGAGCTCGTCCGCTCGCTCGCGGACGTCGGCGCGCTCGTCCGCGACGGCGAGGGCTGGCGCTTCGACCACGCGGTCGAGGTCGAGGTGCCGCCGACCGTGGAGAAGGCGATCCTCGCACGCCTCGACCGGCTCTCGGCGCCCGCCCGCGACCTCGTCACCGCCGCGTCCGCGCTCGGGCGCACCTTCGCGCTGCCGCTGCTCGAGGGCGTCGTCGGCGACGTCCCACCGACGCCGCAGGTGTCGGGGTCTACCGGCCGCGCGTCGCCGGCTTTGCCGGCGACGCTTGCAGCCTTCGCCGAGTCTCTCCACGAGCTGCAGCGGCTCGGCCTGCTGCGCCAGAGCCGCCGCTGGCCGCAGCCGGAGTACCGCTTCCGGCACGCGTTGATCCAGGAGACCGCCTACCGCACGCTGCTGAGCGAGCAGCGGACGCGCCTGCACCGGCGCGCGGCGGAATGGCTCGAGGAGCGCTACTCCGCCCGCGACGCCGAGGCCCTCGGCCTGCTCGCGTACCACTGGCTGCGCGCCGAGGACGAGGAGAAGGCCGCCGACTATCTCCTGCGCGCCGGCGACAAGGCGCGGCTCGAGTACGCGCTCGACGAGGCGATCGAGCACTACCGCGATCTGCTGCCGCTGCTCGAGCGCCGGGGCGAGCGGCAGGAGATCGCGCTCGTCCTTTTCAAGCTCGCGCTCGCGCTCCACACCTCGCTCCGCTTCGCCGAGGCGAACGAGGCGTACCGGCGCGCGTTCGAGCACTGGACGCCGCCCGAGACCCGCACGGCCACCGAGCGCCTGCGCGTTGCGACGAGCTTCCTGCCGAACGATCTCGACCCGAAGAGCGCGATCGCGTGGCCGAACATCCAGGCGTGCATGCAGCTCTTCGACCGGCTGGTCGAGGCCTGGCCGGAGCGGACGATCGTCCCCTCGCTCGCCGAGCGCTGGGAGATCTCCGACGACGGCCTCCGCTACGTCTTCCACCTCCGCGAGGGGCTGACGTGGTCCGACGGCACACCGCTCACCGCGCACGACGTCGAGTTCGGGATCAAGCGCGTCCTCGACCCCCAGAGCCCCGGCTCGTCGGTCGCGATCTACTTCGCGCTCGAGAACGGCGAGGACGTCTACCTCGGGCGCAACGCCGACTGGGACGCCGTCGGGGTGCGGGCGCTCGACGACCGCACGGTCGAGTTCCGGCTCACGGCGCCGGCGCCGTACTTCATGAGCGTCATGAATCGGCCCGACGGCGGGCCCCAGCCGCGCCACGCGATCGACGGCGCCGCGGAGGCGCGGGTCGTGAGCGGCGCGTTCGAGGTCGCGGAGCGGACGGACGAGCGGCTCGTCCTGCGGCGGCGTGCCGAGCGGCCCGGCAACGTCGCCGAGGTCGAGCTCTACCGGACCGCGATCGCCGACGCCCTGCCGGAGTACGAGCGCGGCGAGACCGACCTGATCCTCGTCCGGTACACGCCCCGGCTCGCCGACCTGATGCCCGGCGCGGTGCGTGAGGACGCCCTGCTCGGCTCGCCGGCCTGGTCGGCGTACATCCGCTTCGACCACACGCATCCGGCGGCAGGGAACCTCCTCCTGCGCAGGGCGCTCGCCCATGCGATCGACCGCGAGGCGCTCGCCGCCGTCTGTCCGGCGAACCTCGTCGTGGCGACGGGCGGCGTCGTCCCGCCGGCGCTCCAGGGCCACACGCCGGACATCGCGCTCGGCTACGACCCGGACCTCGCGCGCCGGTGCCTCGCGGGCTCCGGCTTCGACGGCCAGATCGAGCTCGCGGGGATGATGGTCTGGGAGGACATCCTCGAGGTGGTCGCCGGGGGCTGGCGCGAGGTGTTCGGCGACCGGGTCTCCGTCGCGTCGTGGTCGTGGCGCGAGGAGGAGGCGATGTCGGCGGGTGAGCGCATCCAGACGGCGCCGATCCGGATCACGGGCTGGCTGCCCGGCTACCCCGACCCGGAGTACTACCTCCGGCTCCTCTTCCAGTCGACGAGCCGGACGAACGAGGGCGGTTTCGCCGACCCCGTGTTCGACCAGCTGATCGAGTCGGCACGTCAGGAGCGAAGCGACCGCGGCCGGCTCGAGCGGTTCCACGAGGCCGACCGCTACGCTGTCGCCGAGCGGGTCGCCGTGATCCCGCTCGTCTACGGCCGGAGCACGGCATTCGTACGGCCCCACGTGCGCGGCTGGTGGGAGTTCGGCAAGAGCTCGGCCAACTTCGGCGACCTCGTGGTCGACCGTTGAGGTAGGTTCCCGCCGTGCTCGCCCTGTTCTTCCACTCGGTGCTCGCCGTCGAGACCGCCGCCGAGGAGGGGAAGAAGGTTGTCCTCATGATGCTCGGAACCGGCGCGATCTTCGTGCTCGTGATCGCGCTCGGCGAGCTCACGCACTGGGCCGGCAAGCGTCGGCGCGCTCGGGACTAGGACGCGGTTCCGGTCGGTCGTAGACTCGGGCCCGTGGCCGAGCTGCCCAGCGGCACCGTCACCTTTCTCTTCACCGACATCGAGGGCTCGACGCGGCTTCTGCACGAGCTCGGGGCCGACGGGTACGCGGACGCACTCGCGGAGCACCGGCGCGTCCTGCGCGAGGCGTTCTCGCGCCACGGCGGCGTCGAGGTCGACACGCAGGGCGACGCGTTCTTCGTCGCGTTCCCGACCGCACCGGGTGCGCTCGCGGCCGCGAGCGAGGCGCAGGAGGAGCTGGGGTTGCCGGTGCGGATGGGGCTCCACACCGGCACGCCGCTGCTCACCGACGAGGGTTACGTCGGCACGGACGTCCACCGCGCGGCCCGGATCGCCGCTGCCGGCCACGGCCGGCAGGTGCTCGTCTCGACCACGACCGCTGCGCTCCTCGACGCCGGCGAGCTCCGCGATCTCGGCGAGCACCGCCTCAAGGACCTGAGCGCGCCCGAGCGGATCTTCCAGCTCGGCGACGACGACTTTCCGTCGCTGAAGACGCTCTACCGGACGAACCTGCCGATCCCGGCGACGCCGTTCCTCGGCCGCGAGCACGAGCTCGCCGAGGTGCGGGAGCTGCTCGCCCGCGACGACGCGCGGCTGCTCACGCTCACGGGCGCCGGCGGCTCGGGGAAGACGCGGCTCGCACTTCACGCCGCGGGCGAGCTCGCCGACGCGTACCCGGACGGCGTCTGGTGGGTCCCGCTCGCGCCGCTCACCGATCCGGCCGACGTCGGCGCCGCGGCTGCGCGTGCGCTCGGCGGCGGCGGCCCGCTCCCGGAGATCGTCGACGGGCGGCGGCTGCTGCTCCTGCTCGACAACTTCGAGCACGTCGTCGAGGCGGCGCCGGAGGTCGCGGCCGTCCTCTCCGAATGCCCGCACGCAGACGTGCTCGTGACGAGCCGCGAGCGGTTGCGCGTGCAGGGCGAGCACGTCTACCCGGTGCCCGTGCTCGAGCGGGCGCAGGCGCGGGAGCTGTTCGTCGCCCGGGCGAGGGCGGCGCAGCCGGGCTTCGAGCCGGGCGAGCACCTCGACGAGCTCTGCGAGCGCCTCGACGACCTGCCGCTCGCGCTCGAGCTCGCCGCCGCCCGCACCTCGCTCCTCTCGACGCAGCAGCTGCTGGAGCGTCTCGGCGACCGGCTCGACCTCCTGCGCGGCGGCCGCGACGCCGAGACGCGCCAGCGAACGCTTCGCGCGACGATCGAGTGGTCGTACGAGCTGCTCGAGCCCGAGGAGCGGACGCTGCTCGCCGCGCTCTCGATCTTCCGCGGCGGCTGGACGCTCGAGGCGGCCGAGCGGGTGGCGGACGCCGACCTCGATCTGATGCAGTCGCTCGTGGACAAGAGCCTCGTCCGCCGCTGGGAGTCGGGCCGCTTCGGGATGCTCGAGACGATCCGCGAGTTCGCGGCGGAGCGTCTCGAGGCGTCGGGCGAGGCGGACGCCGTCCGCCGACGTCACGCCGCGTTTCTCATCGACCTCGCTGAAGCGGCGAATCTCTGGCCGGAGGCGATGGCGGCAGGTCGCGTGGGCCAACACGAGCTCTTCATTCCGGAGCTCGCAAATCTCCGTGCGGCGTTCGAGTGGCTGATCGCGGCGGACGAGATCGAGCGCGCCCTCGGCCTCGCGGTGAGGCTCGAGAACTTCTGGGTCACGAGCGATCCTCTCGAGGGCCGGCGATGGCTCGGCGAGCTACTCGAGAGAAGCAGCGGACTCCCTCCCGAGCTGCACGCATGGACGTTGCGGGCTCTCGCAAGCTCTACGTATGTCGCCGGGTATTTCGTCGAAGGCCACCGCTACATCGAGGAGTCGCTGGCTGAATACGAGGAGCTGAGCGATCGCTGGAACGTTGCGCACCTCACGGCTCGGCTGGCTGTCGAGGCCAGCAGAACGGGAGATCTGGTCGGGGCGCGGGAGCTCTGCGAGCGATCGCTCGCGATGGACAGCGAACCGTTCAATGCCTCTCAGGTGTCGCGGATCCTCGGCGGCGTAGCGTTCCACGAGGGCAACCCGGATGAGGCGATCGAGCTCGTCGATCGGGCGGCGCGCGAGGCCGGAGAGATCGGTTTTCGGTGGTGGCAGGCCGGCTCGCTGCTTCAGGCAGCCGAATATGGACTGATGTCCGGCCGAGGCGGGGACGTCCGTCCCCGGCTGCGACACGCCATCTCGATCGCGCAGGAGATCGGCGACGGCAAGCTGTGCTGTGTCGGCCTCGCGCTGCTCGCCTGGGCGGCGGCGAAGGAGGGACACGGGGAAGCGGCGGGCGTGTTCTGGGGCGCTGCCGAGGCGGAGGCGGAACGCGGGAGCTTCGATCCCCTGGTGGACGATCGAGCGGTATACGAACCCCAGGTCTCGGTCGTCGCCGGCCCGGAGTTCGAGCGAGCGACTCGGGAGGGGCGCGCGATGTCGCTCGACGCAGCCGTGGAGTACGCGCTTTCGGCGCAGACGTAGACTCGGCGCGTGCCCACCAAGGACCTGCGCGAGTGGATCGCGCTGCTCGAGCGCGAAGGCGAGCTCGCCCGCGTCTCGGCCGAGGTCGATCCCGACCTCGAGATCACAGAGATCGTCGACCGCACCGTGAAGGCCGGCGGCCCGGCGCTCCTGTTCGAGAACCCGAAGGGCGCCGAGCATCCGCTCCTGATCAACCAGTTCGGCACCGAGCGCCGGATGTGCCTCGCCTTCGGCGTCGAGCGTCTCGACGACGTCGCACGTCGCGTCGCGGACGTGCTCGAGATGCAGCCGCCGAGCGGGCTGCTCGAGAAGGTGCGCGGCCTGCAGAAGCTGAAGTCGGTCGCCGACTCGCGCCCGAAGACCGTGGGCAAGGGCGCCTGCCAGGAGGTGGTGCTGCGCGGCGACGAGGTCGACCTCGGCCTCCTGCCGATCCAGCGCTGCTGGCCGGGCGACCCGGCGCCGTTCATCACGCTCCCGGCGGTCCTCACGCACGACCCGCAGACCGGCGGCCGCAACGTCGGCATGTACCGGATGCAGGTCGTCGACCGGAACACGACTTTCATGCACTGGCAGATCCACAAGGACGGGCGCGCCGACTACCTCGCGACCGACGGCCGCATCGAGGTCGCCGTCGCGCTCGGGCTCGACCCGATCACCGCGTACTCGGCGAGCGCCCCGCTGCCGAAGCACATCGACGAGCTGATGATGGCGGGCTTCCTCCGCGGCGAGCCGGTCGAGCTCGTGCAGGGCGTGACGGTCGGCGTCGAGGTGCCCGCGCGGGCCGAGATCGTGCTCGAGGGCTACATCGAGAAGGACGAGGTCGGAGAGGAGGGCCCGTTCGGCGACCACACCGGCTACTACACGCCTGCCGAGCCGTTCCCGCTCTTCCACGTGACCGCGATGACGATGCGGCGCGACGCGATCTATCCCTCGATCGTCGTCGGCAAGCCGCCGCAGGAGGACGCGTGGCTCGGAAAGGCGACGGAGCGGATCTTCCTGCCCGCGATCCGTACCACGCTGCCCGAGATCGTCGACTACGACCTGCCGATCGCGGGCGTCTTCCACAACTGCTGCGTCGTCTCGATCCGCAAGCAGTTCCCCGGGCACGCGGCCAAGGTCATGCATGCGATCTGGGGGCTCGGCATGCTCAGCCTCACGAAGTGCGTCGTCGTCGTGGACGCGGACGTCGACGTGCACGACTACGAGCAGGTGCTCTTCTACGCCGGCGCGAACGTCGACCCGAAGCGCGACGTCGTCCTGTCGGAGGGACCGCTCGACCATCTCGACCACGCGCCGGAGCGGCAGTTCTTCGGCGGCAAGCTCGGCATCGACGCGACCGCGAAGTGGCCGGAGGAGGGCGCGCGGCCGTGGCCCGAGGAGATCGAGATGAGCGCCGAGATCAAGGCGCTCGTCGATCGCCGCTGGGCCGAGTACGGCATCTGAGACTCGTTCCCGACTCGCCGTAGGTTGTGGCAGACTGCAGGCCGCTTTCCTGTGCGTTCCTCTTTTTTCTTCGCCCCGATTCGTCGCCGTCTGCGCGCGCTGGTCGTCCTGAGCGGCGTGGTAGCGGCCGTCGTCTCCGCGGCCTCCGTCCCCGTCTCACAGGCGCGGCCGAAGCAGCCCGAGAAACTGAACGTCGTCGTGATCCTCAGCGACGACGAGCGTGTCGACGGCACCTCGGTGATGCGGAACGTGAAGTCGCTGCTCGCCGACCACGGGGTGACGTTCACCGACTACCACGTCACGAGCTCCCTGTGCGGGCCGTCGCGGGCCAGCATCCTCACCGGCCAGTACTCGCACCACACGGGCGTTCTCGACAACTTCGGGCCGCACAGCGTCGGCGCGTTCAAGGCGAACTCGACGCTCGCCACGTGGCTGCACGGAGCGGGCTACCAGACGGCGCTCGTCGGCAAGTACATCAACGCCTACAGCACGATGGGACACCACGGCATCCCGCCGGGTTGGGACGACTGGCAGGCGCTCGACAGCATCCCGATGGAGGCGTACTACGACTATACGCTGAACGAGAACGGCAAGCTCGTCCAGTTCGGGCACCAGCCGAAGGACTACTCCACCGACGTGCTGACGCAGAAGGCCGTCGACTTCATCCACGGCGCCCGCAAGCCCTTCTTCCTCTACTACGCGCCCGTCGCTCCGCACCTGCCGGCGATTCCGGCCAAGCGGGACCAGGGCAAGCTCGAGAACATCGCGCCGATCAACTCGCCCGCCTTCAACCAGCGCAACATCGGCAAGGAGCCGTGGCGCTTCTGGCACAAGGACATGCTGAAGGCGGCGGCGCAGCTCTACATCAACCACGTCCGGATCCGGCAGCTCGAGGCGCTGCTCGCGCTCGACCGCGGCGTGAAGCGGATCGTGGCCGAGCTCAAGGCGCGGCACGAGCTCGACCACACGGTGATCCTGTACACGAGCGACAACGGCTTCCTCTGGGGCGAGCACCGGCTCGGCGGCAAGATCTGGCCCTACGAGGAGTCGACGCACGTGCCGCTGATCGTGCGTGCGCCCTGGACGACGCACGCCACGACGAACTCCCAGCCCGTGCTCAACGTCGACCTCGCGCCGACGATCAGCGCGATCGCGGGCGTGACCCCCGGGCTCCCGGAGGACGGGCGGAACTTCCTGCCCTTCCTCTACGGGAACAGGATCCCGGGCTGGCGGAAGTCGTTCCTCGTCGAGTACCTCGGCAAGAGCAAGCTCCCGAGCGGCCCGCCGCCGTACATCGCCGTCCAGTCGAAGCAATTCCTGTACGTCGACTACTTCAACGGCTGGCGCGAGCTCTACAACCTGCGCCGCGACCCGTGGGAGCTCGACAACGTGGCCGAGAGCCCTGCGTACCAGGCGACCGATCAGGCGCTCGGGCTCCTGGTGCACCAGCTGTACGCGGCACCTGCCACGAGGCCGTAGGTTCCCCTCTCGCAGCGCCTACGTTTCCGATAAGACTTCGCCTTGGTGGAGCCGGAGCAGCCGAGTCCCGTCAACGAGCAAGAGTCGCTCCCCGAGGAAGCGCACCTGCCGCCGCCGACGGTGTATCCGATCGGCTTTGCGATCGGCATCGTCGTCATCCTCGTCGGGCTCGTCATCAACCCGGAGCTGATCTCCTCGATCGGCGCCGTGATCGCGATCGTCTTCGGCATCCTCTGGGCACGCGATGCGACGCGCGACCTGCGCGGGGAGCCGGTCAGCGTCGAGCCCGAGCGCCGCGAGATGGTGGTGGCGGGCGCCGGCGAGACCGCGCCGCCGGCCGACCAGCAAGGAGTCGCGCTCCCGGTCGTGCCCGAGACCGCGGTCACGCGCAGCCATTTCCTCGAGGGCGCCACCCTCGGCCTGGGTGCCGTGATCGGCGGCCTGATCACCGTCCCGATCGCGGGCTTCGCGGTTCTCCCGTCCTTCCTCGGCCAGAAGCAGCACAAGGTCGACCTCGGCCCGGTCTCGACGTTCCCGGTCGGGTCGTGGTTCATCGCCACCTTCATCGTCGATCCCGCCCAGGGAGAGGTATCGCGGCGGGCGGCGTTCGTGCGCAACAACGGGACCGTCGCCGACCCGCAGACGAAGCAGCAAGTGCCGAGCTTCACGATCATCTCGAACCGCTGTACGCACGTCGGCTGCCCGACGCAGGCGAACGGTCCGCAGGGGCCGACCCTCGGCAAGCCGACGATCAAGCAGCACACGCAGAACGGCCCCGTCGAGTTCGTCCCGGTCATCCCGGCCGGCTACGGCTGCCCGTGCCACGGCAGCCAGTTCGACACCGAGGGCAACCGCACGGCCGGCCCCGCGGTGCGCGCGCTCGACCGCTACGGCTTCGAGATCGACAAGGGACGCCTGATCCTCCTCAGCACCTACTCGGTCTCCCACGTCGTGGGCACCGGGGGCCAGGCGCAGATCTACAAGTACAAGCAGACCGGCCCGGGCCAGCACGTCGATGGTCCCGAGGCGTGGTTCTATCCCCTCCAGCCGCCCCACCACTAGATGGCCACGACGTACAAGCGCAAGCCGACGAAGGCCGAGATCCGCCGGGAGCGGATGGAGGCGGCGGTCATGTACCCGGTCGACTGGCTCGAAGAGCGCTCGGGCCTCGTCGGCGGCGTCCGCTACTTCCTCTTCCGCAACGTCCCGTCGGACATCAACTGGATGCAGACGCTCGGCTCGGCCGCGCTGACCGCCTTCCTCGTGCAGGCGATCACCGGCGTGATCCTCGCGATGTACTACACGCCGTCGGCGGCGACCGACCCGGCGACGGGCAAGCCGGTCGCGTGGGAGTCGATCGTCAACATCACCGACCACGTGACGATGGGCTGGCTCGTGCGCGGCATGCACCGCTGGGGTGCGAGCGTCTTCATCATCCTCATGTTCCTGCACATGGGCCGCGTCTTCCTGTTCGGCGCCTACAAGTACCCGCGCGAGCTCAACTGGATCATCGGCGTCCTCATCCTCGTGAGCGGGATGATGGAGGGCTTCACCGGCTACCTGCTCCCGTGGGATCAGACGGCGTACTGGGCGAGCGTCGTCGGGATCAACCTGAACGGGACGGCGCCGTTCCTCGGGCCGTGGCTCGCGCAGTTCTTACGCGGCGGGCAGGAGATCGGCGGTGAGACGCTCACCCGCTTCTACTCCATGCACATGCTGCTGATCCCGGGCGCGATCATCGGGCTCATCACGCTGCACCTCTACCTCGTGATCCGGCTCGGCGTCACCTCGCCGCCGTGGTCGAGGGAGGCCGCGGGGATGGAGCCGGCCGACAACGGTCACGCGCCGCTGCGGCCGGGCCTGACGCGGCCGGTGCCCCGCAACGGCAACGGCGTCGCCGCGCAGGCCGAGCCGGGAGGGCAGAGCTAGTGGCGGTCGTGCAGCACCCGAAGGAGAAGCCGTCGCGCGTCGACGAGGACCGCGCCGGATTCGCCCGCTACAAGGAAGACGTCAAGAAGCGCGGGAAGCCCTTCTACCCGTACGCGATGTTCCACGACACGGTGATGAGCCTCGTCGTCGTCGCCGTGATCATCGGGCTCGCCGCGATCTGGAAGTGGACGTCGTTCGGGCCGCATCACGACGGCACGCACCCGGGCCTGCTCGGGCCGGAGTTCAACGCGCCGGCCGATCCGGGCACGACGAGCTTCGTCCCGCGGCCCGACTGGTACTTCTACTTCCTCTTCTACCTGCTCCGGATCTTCAAGTGGCCGGAGTCGGTCTTCCTCGGCACCGTCGGCGTGCCGACGATCTGTCTCGTCCTCCTCATCGGGCTGCCGTTCCTCGACCGCCGCCGCGAGCGGCGTCCGTCGGCGCGGCCGGTGGCGATGGTCGCGGGCGCCCTGACGATCCTCTCGATGGCGATCCTGACCTGGAAGGGAGCCACGGCGAACGAGGCGCTGGCGTCGGAGGTCATCCTCGACGTGCCGCGGTGGATCCAGCAGGAGAACCTGCCGCCGGCGGCGGTGCCCGGCGCGAAGCTCTTCGCGACGTCCGGCTGCACGGCCTGTCACACGTATGCGGGCTCCGGCGGCTCGAACCTCGGCGCGCCGGACCTGACGAACATCGCCTCGCGCAACCTCGGCATCGCCACGCAGGTCAAGCACCTGCAGAATCCCTCCTCGGTCACGCCGGGATCCCCGATGCCGTCGTTCGCCTCACTGGGCGACGCGCGACTGCACCAGCTCGCGATCTTCCTCGAATCGTCCCACGGGACCCACTAGCAGCCACAATCCCCGAGGAATGCACGTCTTCCTCGGGATCACCGGCGCTTCCGGCGCCCCGTACGCGGCTCGTCTCCTCGAGGCCCTCGCGGCGGCCGACTGCGAGGTCGGCGTCTGCGCCTCGCGCGCCGGGATCGAAGTGCTCGGGACAGAGCTGTTCGGCGACGCGAAGCTCTCCCGCGACGAGACGCTCGCCCGACTCCTCGAGCACGCGAACGGCGCGGCGCGCATCTACGACCCCGAGGACTGGGGCGCGCCGTACGCGTCCGGCTCGGCGAAGGTCGACGCGTACCTGATCTGTCCGTGCTCGATGGGGACGGTCGGGACGATCGCGTCCGGAGCGATGTCGAACCTCATCCACCGCGCTGCGTCCGTCGCGATCAAGGAGGAGCGCCGGCTTGTGCTGATGCCGCGAGAGACGCCGCTGTCGGCGATCCACCTCCGCAACATGCTCACGCTGCGCGAGGCCGGCGCGACGATCCTCTTCCTCGCGCCCGGCTTCTACCACGGCGCGGAGACCGTCGAGCAACTCGTGGACTTCGTCGTCGCCCGCGCCCTCGACCTGATCGGGCTGGAGCAGACGCTCTCGCCTCGCTGGGGACAGACCACGTGACGGTCGAGAGCGGCCGCCTGCCGGCGGAGGGCGTGCAGCGGATGTTCGACCGGATCGCGCCGGTCTACGACGCGATGAACCGCGTCATGACCGCCGGCCTCGACCGCCGCTGGCGCACGGCCACGATCCGGGCCACCGTCCGGCCCGGCGACCGTGTGCTCGACGCCTGCTGCGGCACGGGCGATCTCGCCCTCGAGGCCCGCGCAGCCGGCGCGCGCGTCGTCGTCGGCGTCGACTTCTCGGATGGGATGCTCGAGCGCGCCCGCCGCAAGGCGCCCGACCTGGAGTGGATCCAGGGCGACGTGCTCGCACTTCCGTTCGGCGACGCGTCCTTCGACGCCGCCGTCGTCGGCTTCGGCGTGCGGAACGTCGAGGACCTGGAGGCCGGGCTCCGCGAGCTGCGCCGCGTGCTTCGGCCGGGCGGCCGGCTCGGGATCCTCGAGATCACGACGCCGCGAGGCTTCCTCGCTCCGTTCTACCGTGTCTGGTTCGACCGGATCGTGCCGTTGCTCGGCCGCCTCCTTCCCGGCGGCGACGCCTACACGTACCTTCCCGCCAGCGTGCGGCGCTTCCCCGGTCCCGAGGAGCTCGTCGCGCTGCTCGAGACGTGCGGCTTCGGCAGTGTCGAGTTCCGGCTCTTCGCCGGGAGTATCGTGGCCCTGCACACAGGGGAGGCTATGAGCGTAGGCTCGACGGAGCTCGGCAAGGAGCGGAGGCGCCGACCTGCGCGGCGCCGGAGCGGAGAAGCGTGACCGGGACGCTCGAGGACATCCGCACGGTGCCGGGGCTCGATGCGTATCTCGACGCGCTCGAGGAGCGGCTCGCCCGCACGGTCGCCACGCATCCCGGCCTCGTCGCGGCCGTCGGGAACGAGGCGCTCGCGGCCGGCGGCAAGCGGCTGCGGCCCGCGCTCGTCTTCCTCGCGGCGCCGCCCGGCGCGGAGCCCTCGCTCGCGGCCGGCGTCGCGGTGGAGCTCGTGCACATGGCGACACTCGTCCACGACGACCTGATCGACCGCGCCCATTTCCGCCGCGGCAAGGCCGCCGCCTGGTCGGTGTACGGGCCGGCGGCCGCGCGCGCGACCGGCGACTACCTCTTCGCCCGCGCCTTCGCCGAGCTGAGCGCGACCGGCGACGCGGAGGCGGTCGAGGTCCTGGCCGACGCGACGCTCTGCCTCGCGCGCGGCGAGGCATTGCAGCGCACGCAGACCCGCGATCCTGCGACGAGCGTCGAGGCGTATCTCGAGCGCTGCGCACTGAAGACCGGGAAGCTGTTCGAGGCGGCCTGCCGGCTCGGCGGCGGCTCCGGCGCGTACGGCCTCGCGCTCGGGATCGCGTTCCAGATCGCCGACGACGTGCTCGACTGCTCGGGCGCGACGATCGAGACCGGAAAGATCGCGGGCACCGACCTGCGCGACGGCACTCCGACCCTGCCGCTCCTGCTCGCGGCGCAGCGGGACGCCGTCGTCCGCGCCGCGCTTGCCGGGGGCCCGATGGACGGGGCGCTCGTGCGGGTTGCAGCGACCGGCGCTCTGGAGGAGGCTCGGGGCGTGGCGCTCGACTACGCTAGCCGGGCCAGGGCGCGGCTCGACGGTGAGCTCCACCGGGACGAGCTCGAGGCCCTGACGCACGCAGTCGTCGATCGCGAAAGGTAGGCCTGGTGGCTGTTCTCGACACGCTCGACACGCTCGCCCCGATCCGGGAGAAGGTGCTCGCCGGCGAGCGGCTCGACTTCGACGACGGCGTCGCCCTGATGGAGACCGACGACCTGCTCGCGCTCGGTGAGCTCGCCGACCTCGCGCGCCGGCAGCGTGGCGGCGGCGACGAGGTCTACTTCGTCCAGAACATCAACCTCTACCAGACGAACGTCTGCCGGGTGAAGTGCAAGTTCTGCGCCTTCGCGAAGACGCGCAAGCAGGAGGACGCGTTCACGCTGACGGCCGACGAGTTCGTCGAGGACGCCGTCCAGCAGCACGAGCTGCTCGGCTTCACCGAGATCCACACGGTCAACGGCGAGAACCCGCACGTCGACCTCGAGTACTACGCCGGGCTCCTCCGCAAGCTGAAGGAGGCGTTGCCGGACGTCCATCTCAAGTTCTACACGGCGTCCGAGATCCACCACATCTCCCGGCTCGAAGGCTGCTCGCACGAGGAGGTTCTGCGCACGCTGCGGGACGCCGGCCTCGACTCGATGCCCGGCGGCGGCGCCGAGATCTTCGCCGACCGCGTCCGCGCGCTCATCGCGCCCGGCAAGGAGCACCCCGACGAGTGGTTCGACGTCCACGACACCGCGCACCGGATGGGGATCACGACCCAGTGCACGATGCTCTACGGCCACGTCGAGACCTACGAGGAGCGCGTCGACCATCTCCTGCGGCTGCGCGACCAGCAGGACTCCACGGGCGGCTTCCTCTCCTTCATCCCGCTCGCCTTCCACCCCGAGAACACCGTCTTCGAGCGCCGCGGCTTCCGCTTCACGACGGGCGCCGACGACCTGAAGGTGATCGCGGTCGCGCGCCTCTTGCTCGACAACATCCCGCACGTGAAGGCCTACTGGATCATGATGGGTCTGCCGCTCGCGCAGGTCGCGCTGCACTTCGGCGCCGACGACGTCCAGGGCACGGTCGTGCGGGAGAAGATCTTCCAGGCGGCGGGAGCGAGCGCCGGCACCGAGCAGAAGGTGGCGGAGCTCGTCCGCTTCGTCCGCGACGCGGGCCGGACGCCGGTGCAGCGCGACAGCCTCTACAACGAGCTGCGCCGATGGTGAGCGTGCGTGAGGCGCTCGAGAGCGGCGGGTTCGAGCCCCATTCGGACCTGCTCGCGCCCGACGTGGTCTGGGTCGGCCGCTATCCGGGCGAGCTCTGCCGCAACCGCGAGGAGGTGCTCGAGATGTTCCGGCGCGCCCGCGAGAACGGCATCGAGGCAAAGCCGGAGATCGTCTGGGAGCGCGACGACACGTTCGTCGTCGACCCGCATCTCGACGGGCGCCATCAGGTGATCCTGCTCGAGGACGGCGTCGTCTCGGAGGTGCGCGCGTACGTCAGCCGTGAGGCAGCGATCACGGCGGTCGAGGAGCGGCCGTGGTGAGGCTGGGCCGCATCTCGTACGTGAACATGGCGCCGGTCTTCTACCGCGTCGAGGCCGAGGTCGACGAGGTGCAGGGCGTGCCGACCGAGCTGAACCGGATGCTGGTCGCGGGCGAGCTCGACACGGCGCCGATCTCCTCGATCGCCTATGCCCAGGACGCGCACCGACTGCGGCTCCTCCCGCGGCTCTGCGTCGCGTCGGAGGGCGCCGTCGACTCGATCCAGCTCGTGTCGCGCGTCCCGCTCGAGCGCGTGCGCAGCGTCGCCGTCACGCCCGAGTCGGCCACGTCTGTCGCGCTCACGAAGGTGCTGCTGCCCGAGGCGGAGCAGGCGCCGCTCGAGGCGTACGACGCGGGGGGGGCGGAGGCGAAGCTCCTGATCGGTGACGCGGCCCTGCGCTCGGCGTTCGAGGATCCGACGCCGCACCACGACCTCGGCCGGCTCTGGCTCGAGCGGACGGGGTTGCCGATGGTGTTCGCGGTCTGGGCCTGTCCGGAGCCGCTCGCGGAAGGGCTCGCCGAGCTCGAGGACGCCCTCGTCTCCTCGGTGCGGCTCGCGCGTGCCGAGCCCGAGCAGCTCGCCCACGAGGCGGCCGAGCGCTACGGCTATCCAGCCGGCTTCCTCGCGCGCTATTTCGAGAAGCTCCGCTACCGCTTCGGCCCGCGCGAGCGCGCTGGCCTCTACACGTTCCTCGAGCTCGCACGCGACGCGGGCCTGCTCGAGACGGTGCCGGAGCTCCGCTTCGTCCAGACCCAGGGTGCCGCCGTTGCGTGAGATCCTCGACAAGGCGAGCGAGGGCGAGCGCATCACCGACGAGGAGGCGGTCCAGCTTCTCCGCTCGCGCGATCTCGTCGCCGTCGGCCGCGCCGCCAACGAGGTGCGGAACCGGAAGCACGACCCGGAGCAGGTCACCTTCATCATCGACCGCAACCTCAACTACACGAACGTCTGCGTCACCGACTGCGACTTCTGCGCCTTCTACCGGCGGCCGGGCGACCGGCGCGAGGGCTACCTCCTGCCGAAGCCGGTCATCTTCAAGAAGATCGAGGAGACACTCGCGCTCGGGGGCACCGGCCTGCTCATGCAGGGCGGCCACCACCCCGACCTCGGCGTCGACTACTACGAGGATCTCTTCTCCTCGATCAAGGCGCGCTACCCGATCCACCTCCACGCGCTCTCGCCGTCGGAGATCGTGCACGCGTCGCGCCGCTCGAAGCTGACCGTGCCCGAGACGCTTGCGCGGCTGCGCGACGCGGGCCTCGACTCGATCCCGGGCGGCGGCGCCGAGATCCTCGTCGACCGTGTGCGCGAGATCATCGCGCCCAAGAAGACGAAGACGAAGGAATGGCTCGGCGTGATGCGGGAGGCGCACCGGCTCGGTATCTCGACCACGGCCACGATGATGTACGGCCACGTCGAGACGCTCGAGGAGCGGGTCGAGCACCTGCGGCGGATCCGCGAGCTGCAGGACGAGACCGGCGGCTTCCGCGCCTTCTTCTCGTGGACGTTCCAGGACGACGGCAACCGGCTCGTCTCGCTCGTCCCGGTCGAGGCCCGGCCGACCTCGTTCGACTATCTCCTGACCCAGGCCGTCTCCCGGATCTACCTCGACAACGTCCCGCACATCGGCTCGTCCTGGGTGACGCAGGGCAAGAAGATCGGCCAGGTCGCGCTCGGCTTCGGCGCCGACGACCTCGGCTCCGTGATGATCGAGGAGAACGTCGTCTCGGCCGCAGGCACGACACACCGGACGAGCGCCGAAGAGCTCGTCCACCTGATCCGCTCGCTCGGCAAGACCGCCGTCCAGCGCGACACGCTCTACCGGCCGGTCAAGGTCTGGGCCTAGGCGAGCACCGCGGCGGCGACCGCGGCTTCGAGGACGCGCGGCACCTCGTTACCGAGGCGGAGCTCGGCGGCCGCCCGCGCGTCGCGATAGAAGGCGACCGCTTCGGTCACCGACGCCGGCGTCGTCCTCACGCCCAGCGGGCCCAGGAGGTGCCGGTGGAGCTTGTCGAGCTCGGCCTCCACCTGCTGCCGCTTCCCGGCCGCCTCCTTGCTGCGCAACCAGAGCGCCCAGTCCCAGAAGTGGTCGTCGATCGCGGCGAGGTTCTCGCGCGTGGGCTCCCACGGCCGCTCGAGCTCGTGAGGCTCGTCGGGAAAGAGCAGGTCGACCTTCGTGGGGCCCGTGAGCATCAGCATCCAGCACTGGTGGGGACTGAGCCGGTCCCACTGCATCGCGATCGGAGCCAGCGGGGCGCAGAGGCCGGGTAGGGCGCCGGCGAGAGCCGTGAAATCGTCCGTGACGACGACGAAGTCCCAGTCGGAGCGCTCCGTCGCCCGGCCCTCGGCCCGCGAGCCTGCGAGGTCGACCTTTCGAACCGCTTGATGCCGGCCGACGGCGCGCCTGACGCGCTGCTCGAGCGAAGCCTCCACCCGAGCCACGCTACCCTGGCCGCCGGGTCGTGCTGCGCAAGCTCCTCATCGCCGCCGTCTTCGCGGCGCTTCTCCTGTCGGCGATCGCGTCGGCCGCGACCGGGTCGCCGCGGCGCTCGGGCCAGGTGTCGGTCTCGACCTCGCTGCTCATGCCCGGCGTGACGTACAGCCGCCAGGTCGACTTCAGCTCGCGCGGCCCGATCGTGCTCGACGTCGTGACGGCGCCGAAGCCGGACGGCACGCTCTACTCGCTCCAGCCGGCGCTGTCGAACGGCGTCCTGCGCGGGACGGAGGAGCTGACGCACCTCCAGCAGCGGACGGCCGCGGGCGCCACGACCGTGGCGATCGACGGCGACTACTTCGCTTCCCAGACCGGTGCGCCCAGCGGGATCCTCATGCAGGGCGGCGTCGTCGAGAGCGCCCCGGCCGCCGGACGCTCGAGCCTCGGCATCGGCGCTAACGGCACTTTGTCGATCGCGCAGGTCTCGCTCGCCGGCACCTGGCAGGGAGGCGGCCAGCGCCGGCCGCTGACCCTGAACTCGCCGGTCGGCAGGGGTAAGTTCACGCTCTACACGCCGGCCTACGGGACGGCGACGCCGAAGGAGGCCGGAGTCGTGGAGGAGGTCATCGGCTCGTTCCCGCCCGTGACGCTCGGCACCGCGCTCGCCGGCACGGTCACGCAGGTCGCGAGCGTCGGCCCGACGCGGATCCCGCGCGGCGGCGCGGTGCTCGTGGCGCGCGGCTCCGTCTCGACCGCACAGCTCAGGGCCGAGGCGCCGGTCGGAGAAGAGGTCGCGGTCCGCATGTCGCTCTCGCCCGACTGGAGCGCCCTCGCGGGCGCCGTCGGCGGGGGCCCGCTGCTCGTGCGGAACGGCAAGCCGGTCTTCCACGCCGGCGAGGCGTTCGACTCGCGCCGGCTCAACCTGCGGGAGCCGCGCGGCGCGGTCGGCCAGCTCCCCGACGGCCGGATCCTGCTCGTCTCGGTCGAGGGGACGAACCCCGCATACAGCATCGGAATGTCGAGCTACGAGCTCGCGGTCGCGCTGTCGCGGCTCGGTGCGACGACCGCGTTCGGGCTCGGGGCCGGCCCGTCCGCGGGCCTGGCGTTCGACGGGACGCTGCTCACGAAGCCCTCGAAGGGGCTGCGGCCCAAGGTCTCCGACGCGCTCGTCCTCTCCTACGGCGGCGTGTACGTGGCGCCGCCCTCCAGCCCCGTCCTCTCGCCGGACGGCGACGGAGTCGGCGACACCGAGACGTTCGCGTACCGGCTCCCCCGTTCCTCCGCCGTCTCGGCGACCCTGTCCGGGCCGGGTGGCACGAAGATCACGCTCGCGAGTGGGCCGGAGCCGGCAGGCCTGCACACGGTCACCTGGGACGGAAGCACCGGCGGCTCGCCTGCGCCCGAGGGGACCTGGACGCTCGCCGTCACCGCGACCGACGACCGCAACGTCACGACGAGCGCGTCGCGCTCGTTCTCGCTCGACGACACGCTCTCGTCGCTCGCGGTCACGCTCGGTAGCCGCGGCCTGCCGACCGCGACGTACAAGCTGGCGCGTGCCGCGGACGTCGTCGTGCGGGTCGAGCGGCCGAACGGCGTGCCGGTCGCGACCCTGCGCTCGGGCCCGCTCTCGGCCGGCCCTCAGCACGCGACCTGGAAGGGAAAGATCGCCGGCCGTCGCGCCCAGAAGGGCCGCTACAGGATCGATGTCAGGGCGACGAGCTCCGTCGGAACGAGCTCTCTCTCCGCCCTCTTCTCATTCCGCCCTCACTCGGGTAAGTAGAGTCCCCGCGGTGCTCCTGGCGAGCGTCTCGTCGAGCTTCACCTCCGCGGTTGCGAACCACGGCCTCTACGCCGTCTTCGGGCTGATGGCGATCGACGCCCTTTTCCCGGCCGCGAGCGAGCTCGTGATGCTCTACGCCGGGGCGGTGGCGGCGGGAGTCTTCTCGGCGGCGCACGGCGTGACGCTGTTCGGCTCCCGGATCGGCTTCGGCGCCGGGGCGTACGTCGCGCTCGCGCTCGCGGGAACGCTCGGCTACCTCGCCGGCGCGCTGATCGGCTGGGCGATCGGACGCTGGGGCGGCCGGCCGCTGCTCGAGAACCACGGCCGCTGGTTCCACCTCTCGCCCGACCGGCTCGACCGGGCCGAGGCGTGGTTCGACCGCTGGGGGAACCTCGGCGTCTTCCTCGGCCGGATCGTGCCGGTCGTCCGCTCGTTCGTCTCGATCACCGCCGGGATCTTCGAGATGCCGCTCGTGCCCTACACGCTCCTGTCGCTCGCCGGCTCCGCCGTGTGGGCGTTCGCCTTCGCCGGCGCCGGCTACGGGCTCGGCACGGGCTATCGCGGCTTCGATCACAGCTTCCGCTACGTCGAGTACGGCGTCGTGGCGCTGATCGTGGTCGGACTGGCGTATCTGGTCTATCGCTGGACGACGGCCGCTAGAGTGGGCGCGCGTGCAGACGATTCCACTCGTTGACGTCCGAGCCGAATACGAGCCGCTGATCCCGCGGCTCGAGGCCGCCTTCCGGGAGGTGCTCGACGGCAAGGGCTTCATCCGCGGCCCGCAGTACTGGGCCTTCCAGGACGAAGCCGCCGCCCACCTCGGCGTGAAGCGCACGATCGGCGTCGCGAACGGCACCGACGCGCTCGTGATCGCGCTCGACGCGCTCGGCGTCGGGCCGGGCGACGAGGTGATCTGCCCGGCGTTCACCTTCTATGCGACGGCGGAATCGATCGCACGCCGTGGAGCGACCCCGGTCTTCGCCGACATCGACCTCGCCTCGCTCAACCTCGATCTCGAGGACACGGCCGCGAAGGTGACCGACCGCACGCGGGCCATCGTCCCGGTGCATCTGTTCGGCCGGCCGCTCGACGTTCGGCCGCTCGTGGAGCTCGGAGTCCCGGTGCTCGAGGACGCGGCACAGGCCTTCGGCGCGCCCGGCGTCGCGCAGCACGGCACGATCTCGACCTTCAGCTTCTATCCGACGAAGAACCTCTTCTGCCTCGGCGACGGCGGTCTCGTCGCGACGAACGACGAGGAGCTCGCCGACCGCGTCAAGCTCCTCTCGTTCCACGGCTCGCGCGACAAGACCGAGTTCGACGCCGTCGGCTACAACTCGCGCCTCGACGAGCTGCAGGCCGCGTTCCTGCGCATCTTCCTGCCGGAGCTCGCGGGCTGGAACGAGGGACGCCGTGCGGCCGCCGCGCGCTACGCGGAGCTCGGCCTCGGCGACCTCGTGGAGATCCCGCAGGACGAGCCCGGCCACGTCTACCACCTCTTCGTCTGCCGCTCGACCGAGCGCGACACGATCCGCGCGGCACTCACCGAGGCGGGGATCGCGTCCGCGACGTACTACACGACGCCGCTCCACCTCCAGCCGTCCCTGCGCTTCCTCGGCTACGAGGCCGGGTCGCTGCCCGTGACGGAGCAGGCCGCGGCGGAGAACTTCTCCCTGCCGCTCTGGCCCGGGATCCCGGCCGAGGCGCAGGAGCGCGTCGTCGACGTCGTGCGGTCGGCCGTGCCGAGTACCGGCGTAGGCTCGCCGGAGCCGGCCGGGAGCGCACGTGCCGGCTTTGCCGGCACCGGAGCGGGCTAAGTCTGAGCCGATGCGCACCCTGATCTCGCCGCACCGGATCTGGCAGCTCCTGGTCGATGCGGTGATCGTCGCGACCTCCTGGTGGCTCGCCTTCCAGCTGCGCTTCGACAACGGGCTGTCGCATCACCCCGGCTACCAGCATCTGTTCAACCGGACGATCCTGCTCGTGGTCGCGATCAAGCTCGTCGTCTTCGTCGCCTTCGGCTTCTACAACCGGTGGTGGCGCTACGTCTCGATCCGGGACATGTGGGCCATCGCCCGCGGCGTCGTCATCGCCTGCCTGATTGCCGATGTGACCGTCTATCTCGTCTCGCCGGTGCACGGCTTCCGCCTGCCGCGGTCGATCGCGGCCACCGACCTCCTCCTCACGCTCGCGTTCGTCGCGGGCTCGCGCCTGCTCGCGCGCACCGTGGTCGAGCGGCCCGGCCTGACGATGGTGGCGCGCGGCAAGGAGGTGCTCGTCGTGGGCGCCGGCGACGCCGGGCGGCTGATCGTGCAGGAGATGCAGCGCTCGCGGATGCTCGCCTACACGCCGATCGGGTTCGTCGACGACGACCCGCGCAAGCGGCACACGCGGATCCTCGGCGTCCGCGTCCTCGGCACGATCGACGAGCTGCCGCGCGTCCTGCGCGAGCACCGCCCCGACGAGGTGCTGATCGCGATGCCGTCCGTCTCCGGTGAGGTGCGCCGGCGGATCGTCGAGACGGCGCAGCAGCTGCGCATCGTCGTCAAGACCCTGCCGGGCCTCTACGAGCTGATCACGGGGGAGGCCGGCCTCGCCGGTCAGATCCGCCCCGTGCAGGTGGAGGACGTGCTGGGCCGCGAGCAGGTCGAGGTCGACTTCCACGAGGTCGCGGGCTACCTCGAGGGCCAGACCGTGCTCGTCACCGGCGCAGGGGGCTCGATCGGCTCGGAGCTCTGCCGCCAGATCGCACGCGTCCGGCCGTCACGGCTGATCCTCGTCGACAACGCCGAGGGGCCGCTGTTCGAGATCGAGCGCGAGCTCGCGGCCGAGCGCGACTTCACCGCAGCGCTGCCGAAGCTCATGGACGTCCGCGACGCGAAGGCGCTGCGACGCGAGGTGTTCGAGAAGTACAAGCCGACGGTCGTGTTCCACGCCGCGGCGTACAAGCACGTCGCGATGCTCGAGACGCATCCGCTCGAGTCGGTGCGGAACAACGTCGGCGGCACGCGGGTCCTCGTCGAGCTGGCGGCCGAGTTCCGTGTCGAGCGCTTCGTCTTCATCTCGACCGACAAGGCCGTCAACCCCAAGACGGTGATGGGCCAGTCGAAGGCGCTGTGCGAGTGGATCGTGGAGTCGTTCGGCCACCGGCGCGACGTCTCGACGCGCTTCGTCGCGGTGCGCTTCGGCAACGTCCTCAACTCGTCCGGCAGCGTGATCCCGATCTTCCGCAAGCAGATCGAGCGCGGCGGCCCGCTGACGGTGACGCGCCCGGACATGACCCGCTACTTCATGACGATCCCGGAAGCGGTGTCGCTCGTCGTCCAGGCCGGGTCGATCGGTGGCCGCGGTCAAGTCTTCGTGCTCGACATGGGCGAGCCGGTGAAGATCGTCGACCTCGCGCAGAACATGATCCGCCTCTCGGGCAAGGAGCCGCGGCTGCCCGACGACCCGGCGACCTCCGCGCGCGACGTGCGGATCGTGTTCACCGGCGCGCGGCCCGGCGAGAAGATCCACGAGGAGCTGTGGGGCGAGAACGAGTCCGTCGGCGAGACGGCGCATCCGAAGATCCTGCGGCTCAGCCGGCCGCCGGTCGATCCCGAGTGGCTCGCGGAGCAGCTGGCCGACCTGGAGCGGCTAGCCGACGAGGGCGACACGCTCGAGGTGGTGGGGAAGCTGCGGACGATCGTGCGCGAGCCGCAGCGGATCGAGCTGCCGAATCTCTCGGACACCGGAAGCTATCGGCTCGAGCTCGACCAGCGCGTCACCGACGACACGAACCTCTGACCTTTCCGTCACGGTCGCCGGCCGGTGGCGCAGTTAGCCTCCGCGCCCTGGACGCCGGGACGATCTTCGAGGGGCTGAACCCCGAGCAGCGCACCGCCGTGGAGAGCACGCGCGGGCCGCTGTGCATCCTCGCCGGCGCCGGAACGGGCAAGACGACGACCATCACGCGCCGGATCGCGTGGCAGGTGGCAAGCGGTGCCTTCCCGCCGCAGCACGTCCTCGCCGTGACGTTCACCGACAAGGCCGCGGGCGAGCTGCGCGCGCGGCTGCGTGCGCTCGGCGTCGACGGCGTCCGCGCTTCGACCTTCCACTCGGCCGCCCTGGCGCTGCTCCGCCACTTCGAGGGCGACCAGGGACGGATCCTCTCGACGAAGGCGCTCCTCCTGCGCCGGATCGGCAATACGCTCCCCGGCGCGTTCCGCTTCCGGCCGGCCGGCGACCTCGCGACCGAGATCGAGTGGGCGAAGAACCGGCGTCTCACGCCCGACACGTACGGCGACCGCCTCGCCGGCCACGAGCCGCCCATCCCGCCCGACCTCATGCTCCGGGTCTTCCGGGAGTACGAGCGGCGCAAGGCGGCCGAGGGGCTGATCGACTTCGAGGATCTGCTCGAGCGCGCGGTGCGGCTGCTCGAGGGGAACGGGCAGGCGCGGGCCGTCGTGCACGAGCGTTGGCGTGCGTTCACCGTCGATGAGTACCAGGACGTCAACCTGCTCCAGCAGTCGCTGCTCGACCTCTGGCTCGGCGAGCGGGACGAGCTGTGCGCGGTCGGCGACGACTACCAGGCGATCTACGGCTTCACGGGTGCGAGCGCCGATTGGCTGCTTGCGCTGCCACGGCGCTTCCCGCACGCGCACGTCGTGCGGCTCGAGCGGAGCTACCGCTCGACACCGCAGGTGCTCGAGCTCGCGAACCGGCTCGTGCCCCAGCTCGGCGGCTCGGAGAAGACGCTCGCGGCGACCGTGCCGGACGGTCCCGAGCCGGTCGTCGGCCCGGGACTGGACGTCGCTGCGCACGTGCGCGCGCTGCACGCGGACGGCTTGCCGCTCGAGCAGATGGCGGTGCTCGTACGGACGAACGCGCGCACGAGCGAGTTCGAGGAGGCGTTTCACGAGGCGGGGATCCCGTTCCAGGGCGCGTCGCTGCTCGCGCGAGACGCCGCGCGCCAGCTGCTGAAGGCGCTGCGTGGCGTGCGCGGGCCTGCCGCCGAGGTCGTCCGCGGGATCGCCGTGCGCCAGGGGCTGCTCGCGGAGCTGCCGGACAAGCTCGGCGAGCGTGAGCAGACGCGGCAGGCGGACCTGGCGCGGCTCGTGCGGCTCGCCGAGGAGCACGGCGGCGAGGTGGAGGGCTACGTCGCGCTGCTGCACGAGCGCTTCGGCGAGAGCGCCGGCCGCGGCGTCCACCTCCTGACGCTCCACCGCGCGAAGGGCCTCGAGTGGGAAGCCGTCTTCCTGCCGCGGGTCGAGGAAGGCGAGCTGCCGGTGCGTCGCGGCGTCGTCGAGGAGGAGCGGCGCCTCTTCTACGTCGGCCTGACGCGGGCGAAGCGGCACCTGCTCGTCACGTGGGACGGCAAGCCGAGCCGCTTCCTCGACGAGCTCGGCGTGCGGGCGGCCGCCCCGTCGCTGCCGAAGCAGGAACGCGCCGCGCTTCCGCAGACGCCGACCGTGCAGGCGCTGAGGGAGTGGCGACTCGCCCGGGCGCGGGCGGACGAGGTGCCGGCGTACGTCGTCTTCAACGACCGCACGCTGGCCGAGCTCGCGGCGCGGACGCCGCGCACGATCGCAGAGCTCGCGGCGGTCCCGGGCATCGGCCCGGCCAAGCTCGAGCGGTACGGCCCCGAGCTACTCGCGCGGCTCGCCGACGCGGCCGGCTGACCGGCCGGAGGGGGACGACGAGGACGTCGGGCTGACCCGGGAGAGACCCGGCGCCAGGTCACGGTGCGCGCCGTAGACGTCAACGCCCTTGTCGGCAAACGGTTTCGCGTCGGCGACCCCGTGGTCGAGTTCTGAGCGCGATTGGTCCCTTGTTGGCGGGCCGGACTACGCTTCGGCGCGCCATGATCCGGCTATCCCGCTCCGTGGCGGTCCTTGGCTCCGCGCTCGCGATCGCCGTGGCGATCGGCTGCGGTGCGGCCGGCGGTGCCGCTACCAAGCCGGTTTCGCCTTGCGGGACGGTGAACGCCCCCGCCTGGTCTCCCGACGGGACTCTGATCGCGTGGTTCGGCTACCGCTGGCCCCCGCCGCCAAATGGGCATGCGACCGGCAGCTGGAACACCCTGCGGGCGTTCTGCGCCTCGGACGCCGACGGCAAGAACCTCCACCAGCTCCCCCGCACGGTCTGCGGTGAGCGCTGCCCCAACAACCTCGGCGACCCGCCCGGCCAGCTCGACTGGGTGGGGCCGAACCTTCTCGTCTACGGAAGCGACGACGGGGTCCACACGATCACGGTCGGTCAGAAGCCGAAGCTCCTCACCAGGGCGGGGCCCGTCCCGTACTCCCTCGACGCGAGAGGCGATCGCGTCGCGACCGCGACGACCGCGCCGGGCTGTATGGCCTGCGCCGGCGGCTCGGTGACGATCCGCAGCGTTCCGTCCGGCGCCGTCGTCGGCGTTCTCGGCGGCAGGAAGTTCCTCAACACCGAGCCGAGTCTCTCGCCCGACGGGACGCAGGTCGCGTTCAGCCGCAGCTCGGGCAAGAACGCCGAGGCGAAGTCTTCGATCTGGATCGCCGCGGCCGACGGCAGCCACCTCAGGCTGCTGGAGCGCAACGGCGAGAGTCCGCTCTGGTCGCCTGCCGGCAACCGGATCGCCTACCTCGCGACCGGAGCAACCAGCGCAGCCTGGCGGCTCGTGTCCCCGCAGGGCGGCGCGAGCACGACGCTCCTCCGCAATGCCTCGAGCACCGTCTTCGGCTGGTCTCCCGACGGCCGCTGGATCGCCTATCCGGATTCCAGGAGCAGGCTTGCGATCATCGACGTCACGACGAAGAAGGTGCGAACGTTGCTCAAGCTTCGAGGCCCGTACGGCCCGGCGAGTGTCGCCTGGTCGCCGAACTCGCAGCAGCTGCTGGTCGTCTCGCGCCCTCGGACCCACTCTTCCTGCCCGAGCGCTCTCTGGCGGGTTCCGCTCGACGGCGGGAAGCCCGTCCTCGTGCACACCTGCTGACGCCCAGTCGGCGAGATCGACCAACCCCCTCGTTCGCCTCTGCTCGACCCGTACCAAAGTAGGTCGGCAGAGGGAGGCGGTCTTCGTCACACTGCGGCGGTGCGGCATGGAGTTGCGCTCCTTGTCCTGGCCGTCGTCGCTGCAGGTCTCGGCGTCGCTTCGGCGCGCGCGGGCGACACCGGGACGACGACGACCGGCACCACGACGACGAGCACGGCGACGACGACGCCGGCTCCGAGCTATGCACGGCTCAGCCCGTCCTACCTCCCTGTCCGCTGCGTGGGAGCCGGAGCCGCGGTGATCGAGGAGCCGGGCCGCCGGCCGTTGGCGTTGGGCACGCCGGCGTCGAGCCTCGGCCCCTCGGCGTATCCGGCCGGCACTCCGATCGTCGCGTTCGGCTCCCTGTCCGCGAGCGGGACGACGTGCAGCAACACGAGCGTCACCCTGTCCTCGGTCTCGCTGTTCGGCGGGGCCGTCACGGCCGCCTCCGTCTCGGGCCTCGGAGGCAGGGGCACGGTGACGGGGCTCGTGGTGGAGGGAGCTGCCGTCAGTCTCGGTCCCGGCCAGGTGGTGACTGTCGGGAGCTGGGCGCAGGTCACGACCGAGCGGAAGGTGGGCCGAGCTCGAGCGATCCTCGTCATGACGCTCGTCGCCCCGCACGGCCCGCTTCCGGCCGGAACGGCCATCGCGGTCGGGTTCGAGGCCGCCCCTGAGCCCATCGCCGAGCTGAAGCCGGCGCCGCAGCCGACCCACCCGCAGGCGGACGGCCAGGCCCCGCCGACCGTCAACCATGCCGCCTCGACAGCCAACGCCTCGCAGACGCCGCCGACGAATGAGCAGCGGCAGCCTCGGAGGCCGCCGCCCGACTACCCGGCCTCTCCCTCGCCCTTCACCGGCGCCGGCGGCCTGCCGGCGGCAGTGCGGAAGAACCCGGTCGTCGCGACGGCTCTCCAGTATCTGGGCATCCGGTATCAGTGGGGCGGCGCGAGCCCCAAGACCGGGTTCGACTGCTCGGGCTTCGTCCAGTACGTCTTCGCGCAGCTCCACATCCCGTTGATCCACTACGCAGCGGCCCAGTGGCACGCGCCCGGCAGCGTCTGGGTCGCGCCGAACCACCTCCAAGCCGGCGACCTCGTCTTCTTCATCGGCTCCGACGGCACGCGCAAGGCGCCCGGACACGTCGGGATCTACGTCGACAACGGCTACATCATCGATGCCCCGCATACGGGCACGCTCGTCCGCTTCGACAGCCTGGACGAGCCCAACCTGGCCGACCAGTACGTCGGCGCGAGACGAATCGATCCGAATCTGGTCGACGCTCGCCACCTACTGCACGTGACGAAGGCGAGCTCGGCCGCAGCGACCCTGCCGCTCGGCTTCCCCGCGTTCCCGGACGAGCCGCTCGGAGCCGCGGGCGCAGCTCCGGCCGTGGTGTCGACCGCGTCGCAGGGCTACGCGATGTGGGGCGGTTCCGGTCTCGGCGGCCTGCTCCTGCTCTCCACCGCCGGCCTCTTCGTGCGTCGTCGCCGCTCAGGCGTCCAGAGCGGACAGCAGTAGCCGCAGCATCTCGTGCGGGTCGCGCCTCACCCGCGGCGAGGCCGCCGCGTCGCGCTTCGTGAGCTCCAGCGCGCGTGGGTCGGTGAGCGGCTTGAGGCGGCCGTCGCGGATCAGCTCCTCGTCCACGCCGCCGAGCCGGCCGCCGTACGTCGTGTAGACGGGAACCCCGAGCGCCGCGGCCTCGCGGTTCATCGTCCCGCCGGCCGAGACCACGAGGTCGGCGAGCGCGATCAGGCTCTGCGCGTCGACGGCGCCGTCCGGAAGGATCACCGACGGCAGCTCGAGCCGCCGTACGTATGCGTGCTGCTCCTCGGTGCGCGGCAGGACGAACGCGTGCACGTCCTCGGCGCGGCCGAGGTGGTCGAGCGTCTGCGGGAAGAGCGGGTTCGAGTGCCGGTGGTAGAGCGACACGTCCGGCGGTGGCCGCAGGACGACGAGCACGCGGGCCGGGTCGACGCCGAACCGCTCGAGCAAGGAGCGGTCGGGCTCGAAGCCGGCGAGGTAGTACTCCTCCTTCAGTCCCGGGTACTGGACGAGCTTCGGCGGCTCGACGCCGTACGGCTTCAGGCGCTCGGGCGGGATCGCCGCCGGCACGACGACCCGCGTCGCCGCACGGCAGCCGAGCTGGTGCTGGAGCGTCGCGAACTCGTAGTCGAACGTCGTCGAGCTCGGGATCCCCAGCCGCCGCGCCGAGATCGTCAGCTCGTGCGAGCCATGCGCGAGTGCGATGTCGAAGCCGCGACCCTTCGCCCAGCGGCGGAGCGCGCCGAGCCGGCGCGTCATCTGCCGCGCCTTCCTCAGCCGCGACCGGCCGGCATGCCGCCCGATCACCGCGTCCGCCTCGAGGCCGTGGAGGTCGAGCAGCTCCAGCGTCTGCGCGTAGTCGCGCGCCGTGATCCCGACCTCGTCGCCGCGGTCGCGCATGATCTCGACGAGCGGCCCGAAGACGAGCACGTGCGCCGGCGCGGTGATGTCGATCCAGACCCTCACGTCCCTGGCCGCCTTTCGCTCCCGCCCGGGAGAGCCGGGCTCCGCGAAAGGCTGACGACGCTCGCGGCGGGATCCCCGCGCCTTTGCCGGGCGTCGTCGGCTCCGCCGGCGACGCTTCCAGCTTCCGCGCGCGCCGCTCGGTCGTGCGTCATGTACTGCCCTTCGCGGCGCGCGCTTGGCTCCCTCGCCGGCGTCGCCCCAGGAGCGTGACGAGCTTCACGCCGCAAGCGCCTCCATCCGCGCCGAGCGCAGCCGCGGCGGCTCCTGCTCGACGTGCCGCTCGTACCAGAGCGTGAACGCGAGCAGCCCCCACAGCTGGCGGCTCCAGTCCTCCTTGCCGGCGGCGTGCTCGTCGATCAGCCGCGTCACGGGCTCCGGCCGGAAGAAGCCCTGGCGCCGCAGGCCCTCCGGCGAGAGCGTCTCACGCGCGAAGGGCTCGAGCTCGCCGCGGAGCCACGCCGCCGCCGGGATCGAGAAGCCGCGCTTGCGCCCGTGCACGATCTCCTTCGGCAGCAGCGGCTCGACGGCCTTCCGCAGCAGGATCTTCTTCGCGAGCCCCCGCACCTTGAGCCGCGTCGGCAGCGCAAACGCAAGGTGCGTCACGAGTGGGTCGAGGAACGGGACGCGCGCCTCGAGCGAATGGGCCATCGACGCGCGGTCAGTCTTCACCAGCAGGTCGTCCACGAGGTAGACGCCGAAATCGACGTCCTGCAGCCGAGCGAGCTGCGGCGCGCCCTTCGTCTCGGCGTAGCGCGTGCGGTAGACGTCCACGGGATCGAACGACGTCGGCCGCCCGGTCAGCTCGGCGCGCACGTCCGCGGAGAAGATCTCCTTCCAGCCGTGGTGCCGCTCGAGCGGCGGCAGGTGCGCCGCGCGCACGAACCGCTTCGCCTTGTAGTCGAGGCTCGCCTTGTGGGTCGACACCGGCAGCGCCTCGACGAGCGGGCGCGCCATGCGGGCGAGCGGTGCGAGCCGGTCGGCGAAGAGGTCGGCCGAGTACGTGTAGTAGCCCCCGAACAGCTCGTCCCCGCCTTCGCCCGAGAGCGCGACCTTGACGTGCTCGGCCGCGAGCTGCGAGACGAGATACGTCGGGAGCGCGGACGAGTCCGCGAACGGCTCGTCGAACGCCTCGGCGAGCGCCTCCAGCAGCAGCTCGGGTTCCGGCCGCACGAGCAGCTCGTGGTGCTCCGTCCCGTAGCGCTCGGCCACGAGCCGCGCGTCTGCGCGCTCGTCGAAGCTCCGCTCGGCGAAGCCGATCGTGAACGTGTGCACCGGCTCGGGCGTCTCCTGCGCCGCGAGCGCCGCGAGCGCCGCGGAGTCGACCCCGCCCGAGAGCAGGACGCCGACCGGGACGTCCGAGAGCAGATGTGCCCGCACCGAGTCGCGCATGCGTGCACGGAGCTCCTCGATGAGCTCCGCCTCGTCACCGTCGCGCAACTCGTCGTCCGGGGCCGGGCCGGGCCGCGCGTACCGCTCGAGCGTGACCGCGCCGTCCTCCCAGACGAGCACGTGTCCCGCCGGGAGCTTGCGCACGTCGCGGAAGATCGAGTACGGCGCCGGGATCGAGTTGAAGGCGAGGAAGCACTCGAGCGCGTCGAGGTCGACCTCGCCGCGCGGGAGCGCGCGCACCTCCGAGGCGAAGCGAAGCTCGTCCCCGGCGTGCCGGTAATAGAGCGGCTTGATCCCGTAGCGGTCGCGCGCGAGCACGAGCCGGCGGCGCGCCGAGTCCCAGATCGCGACCGCGAACATCCCGCGTAGCCGCTCGGCGAAGCCGACGCCGTGCTCCTCGTAGAGATGGACGAGTGCCTCGGTGTCGCACTGCGTGCGCAGCGCGTGCCCGGCCCGCTCGAGCCCGCGGCGGAGTTCCGGGTAGTTGTAGATCTCGCCGTTCTGGACGACGACGCAGCTTCCGTCCTCGTTCGCGATCGGCTGGTCGCCGTGCTCGAGGTCGAGGATCGAGAGCCGCCGCGCCGCGAGCGCGACTGCTCCGTCGACGTGCTCGCCCGCGCTGTCGGGCCCGCGGTGGACGAGCTGCTCCGCCATGGCGCGCAGCGCCTCGACGTCCGCGCCGCCGCGTGTCGTCGCGATCCCGCAGATCCCGCACACGTGCCTAGGTTAAGCGTCGGGGTGCAGCAGTCCTCCGACCGACTGCTTCAGCACACGCCACGCCGTCGCGAACACGGTGTGGAGGTAGAGGCGCACCGAGCGGTCGGCGATCCACTCGAGGTCGTGCGCGAGCTTCTCGGCCATCGAGGTCTCGTAGCCGCGCCGTACCTGAGCGAGTCCCGTCAGGCCGGGTCGGACCACGAGCCGCTGCCAGTACGACGGCAGCTCGTGCACGAGCTCCTCGAAGAAGACAGGCCGGATCGGGCGCGGCCCCACGAGGGACATGTCTCCGCGCAGGACGTTGACGAACTGTGGGATCTCGTCGAGCTGCGTCGCCTTGAGCCAGCGGCCGACCGGCGTGAACTCGGCCTGCGTGCGCCGTACGAGCTCCTCGCCGAGGTGGGGACCGAGCCGCAGCTCCGCGCCGCGTCGCAGGGTGCGGAACTTGTACATCGTGAACACGTGCGCCCCCCGTCCGACGCGCTCGCCGCGATACAGGATCGGCGTCCCGCTCGTCGCGAGCACGACGACGGCTATCACGAGCGAGATCGGCAGCGAGACGAGCAGGAAGAGCGACGAGAGGAGGATGTCGAGCGCGCGGAGCACCACGTCGCGCGGCCGCTCCGGCGTCTCGAGCACGAGCTGCCGGTAGCCGCGGACAAGGGTGTCCTCGAGACCCGTCGTCTCAGGCACGCGTCGATCGTAAGCCCGCGAGGGCTATAACGTGTCCTTATGGACACGAAGCAGCTCGCGGCGTTCTGTGCAGTCGTCGAGCGGCGCAGCTTCTCACAGGCCGCCGACCAGCTCGGCGTGACGCAACCGGCGGTCAGCCTGCAGATCCGCTCGCTCGAGCAGCGGGTCGGGCAGCAGCTCCTCGACCGCTCCGGCCGGCGGGTCGAGCCGACCGAGGCCGGCTCCCGCCTCTACCGGAGCGCGCAGCGGCTCCTCGCGTTCGAGCAGCAGATGCTCGCGGAGCTCGGCGAGGAGGCCGAGGGCGAGGTCACGGGCCGGCTCGAGATCGGCGCCTCGACCGGGCCGGGCGGCAGCGTCCTGCCCCTGCTGCTCGGCGAGTTCCAGCAGCTTCACCCGCACGCGCACGTCGCGCTCACGGTGTCGGACACGCAGACGGTGGTCGAGCAGGTGGGGCGGCGCGAGCTCGAGCTCGGGGTCGTCGGCGCCGCCGTCCGCCACCGCGGCGTCTCGTTCGAGCCGTTCTACCGTGACGAGGTCGTGCTCGCCGTCCCGGCCGGGCACCGTGCTGCCGGCAAGACGCTGAGCCTCGACGAACTGAAGGCGGAGCCGCTCGTGCTCATGCAGGAGGGCGCCGGAATCCGGCAGATGATCGACGACGAGTTGCGCGAGCTCGGCCTGCGGCTCCGCGATCTGAACGTGCAGCTCGAGCTCGGACTGCAGGAATCCGCACGCGCCGCCGTGCTCGGCGGGTTCGGCGCCACGTTCATCTCCCGGATCGCGATCGAGGGCGACCTCGCTGCGGGGACGCTCGCGGTCGCGCGTGTGGAGGGCCTCGAGCCGGCGCGCGACGTCCAGCTCGTGCGAGCGACCGGCCGCGCCGAGACCCGCGTCGCGCAGGCGTTCGCCGCCTTCGCCCGCGAGCGGCTGTCGTGATCGTCCGCTGGGGTCTCGACCTGCTCCCGGAGGCGTGCGCCGACGCGGGCGTCTCGTCTCCGCTTCTCGTCGCGAGCCCACGCTGGGACACGCTCGACCTGGACCCCAGGCCGATTGCGCGGTGGAACGAGGTCCCGTCGGATCGCGTCGAGGAGGCCGTCGAGGCGGGGCGGGACGCGGACGGCGTGCTCGCCGTCGGCGGCGGCAGCGCGATCGACCTCGGAAAGGCGATCTCCGCCGGAGCCGGGCTGCCGCTCGTGTCGGTGCCGACGACCTACGCCGGCGCCGAGTGGACGAGCTACTTCGGCGTGCGCGACCCGCAGCGCCTGATGCGCGGAGGCGGGGGCGGCGCGCATCCGACGGCGATCGCCTACGAGCCGGAGCTGACGCTCGACCTGCCGCCGGAGACGACGGTGGGCACGTCGATGAACGCGCTCGCCCACTGCGCCGAGGCGCTCTACGCGCGGGGACACAACGCCGGGGCCGACGAGCACGCGCTCGCCGGCGCGCGCCTCGTCTCGGAGTGGCTGCCGCACGTCGTCGCGGCTCCGCAGCATCTCGAGTCGCGGACGGCGCTCCTCCGGGGCGCCTGTCACGGCGGCGCGGCGCTCGCGGGCTCGATGCTCGCGCTCGCCCATGCGATGGCGCAGGCGATCGGCGGCCGCTACGGACTCCCGCACGGGACGCTGAACGGGATCTGCCTGCCGCCCGCGCTGCGCTTCAACGCCGCCTACGCACCGGAAGCGGTGGCGCGCTTCGGGGAGGCGATCGGGGCGCCGGACGATCCCGCCGCTCGCGTCGAGGAGCTCGCGGCGCTGGCGGGCTCGACGCGGCTCCGGGAGCTCGGCGTGCCGGAAGCCGACCTCCCGCTCGTGGCCGCCGACGCGGCGCAACGAGGCGGCAACCGCGCCAACCCGAAGCCGGCGACTCCGGAGGAGATCGAACGGCTGCTCCGCGAGGTCTTCGACCGATGACGGTCGCGGAGAAGCTGAGCGCGCTCGTGGACGCCGTCGGCCGGCTCGTGGACGCTGCGGTCGACCGCGTGCTGCTCGGCGACGATCGCGTGACCTCGGCGGCCGAGGGGAAGCTGCGACTCTCCGGACAGGAAGGGAGCGAGGAGCTCGCAGAAAAGGTGCAACGGGTCGTCGTCCTCGCGACCCCGGTCGTCCGCATCGTCGCCCGCGGCGCGAAGTTCACGCGCGTCCCGTGGGCGATGGTCGCCTCGAGCTCGGTCTCGGTGGGGATCGCCGTCCGCACCGGCGTCCGCGAGATCCAGGTGCTCTCGTCCCTCGTCGCGCACCGCATCGAGCAGGCGACCGGGGCACCTGCCGACGCGCGGCTCGTGGAGAAGGTCGCCGTCGACCTCTACCTCGACCCGAGACGGCAGCCGGACCTCGTGGACGACCGGCTCAGGCTCGTCCGGCTCACGCGCAAGTGGGTTCTGCTGGGAGCGTTCGGGCGCAGCAGCTCGAAGCGGGCCGGGAAGGCGCTCGAGGCGGCGGAGGAGATCGACGGCCGCGATCTCACGGCCCGCTGGAACGCGCTTCATTAGTCGGCGTCCGGGCAAGCTGCACGCATGAAGAAGCTGCTCGAGATCGTCGTCTGCTTCATCCACCCGCTCGCGGTGGTGCTGGCGTGGATCAACCTGCTCGGCCGGCGTGATCTGGGCGGCGTGCAGAAGCTCGCGTGGGGCGTGTTTCTGCTGGTGCCGATCGTGCCCTTCGTCTACGTGCTGACCGGCGGCGAGCTCTGGTGAGCCGGCAGGCCGTCGCGGTCCGCGACGGCGTAGAGGTGCCACCGTCCCGGGACACCTTTCAGACTGGTCTCGCCGCGGTCGCTGAAGCGATAGCTCGGGCCGGCCTGGTCCTTCGCCGCTTCGGAGACGAGGATCTCGTCGGGTCCGGCCAGGGCGGCGATGCGGGCGCCGATGTGAATCGCAAGGCCGGTGCACTTGTCGTCGGCGACCCAGCAGTCGCCGACGTGGACGCCGACGCGCACCTCGAGCTCGAGGGCGCGTAGCTCGGACTGGATGCGCCTGGCGGCGTCGATCGCCCGTCCGGGGTCCGGGAACACGGCGAAGAAGCCGTCGCCGCTCGTGTCCATTTCCCGGCCGTGAAAGCGTGCGATAGCGTCCCGGACGCGCGAGTTGTGGCGTTCGAGCAGCTCGGCCCATTCCTCGTCGCCGAGCTCCACTGCCTTCTCGGTCGAGCCGACGATGTCGGTGAACAAGCTCGCCGTGCCGCTCATCGCGGCCATCCATACGCGCGTCCACCGCCGACCGCATCAGCACTGATCCGCGGTAGGACCGGATGCCGGTCTCGATGCCCGGGCTACAGCTCGGCCGGCGGCGGGGAGGCGACGAAGGACAGGATCGTGACGCCGAGGTCTTCCGGCGGGTAGACGCGGAAGCGCTCGGCGAGCGGCAACCTCTCCAGCTCCGCCAGTCCCTGCGCGCTGGGCCCCGACGGGTTGTCCACGACGACCTCGAAGCCCGCGTCGCGCACGAGGCCGAGGTAGTCCGGGGCCCGCAGCCGGTTTTGGAAGTGGATCGGCGAGTTGACGAGCGCCCACGTCCGATCCGAGAAGCGGAGGAAGTTGTAGCGCGAGAGGCTGCGGTCGAAATAGGCGTAGTGATCCTGCAGGTCGATGCGGCAGCTGAAGGCGCCGCCCGGCCGTAGGAGCCGGCGCATCTCGGCGAAGATCGCGGCGAGGTCGTCTCGCGGGATGTGCTCGCACGTGTCCGTGCTCGAGACGAAGTCGACCGATCCTGCGGGCAGCCCCGTCGCCCGCGCGTCGCACGGGGCGAGGTAGCGGATCCCGAAGCGGGGCTCGAGCTCGGCGACCGACGCGACCGGGCCGTCGAGGTCGCGAAGCTTTCGCCCCACGGTCTGCTCCAGCTCCGGCCGAAGCCGCTCGAAGGCGGCGATCGTGTCGCTCACCAGCTCGGCGCGGGCGCTCGGCCGGATGTCGATCACGATCTGCCGTCCGACGCCGAGCATCACGTACGCGAGGGGAATGGCGAGGTCCCAGCCGGCGCCGAACTCGAAGAACGTCGCCTCCGCGGCCGGCACGCCGGGGCCGTGCTCCTCGTACAGCGCCAGGTGGCTGCACGCGCGCGTGAACTTCTGCTTCAGCGCGGCGTCCCCGACCGGGAACGAGTGGAGGACGTGCCGCTGGAAGACGTAGTTCAGGCGCTCTCCCTGAGGCAGCACTCCGAGCCCTCGCTGGAGAGCCGCCTTTGCGAGCCAACGCATGCGCGGGAGGATAGTGTGCGGGCGGCATAAGCGATTACTATTCGATCGATTAGGTACCTTGCCGATGAATGTCGGCCACTACCCTGAAGGAGCGCGATGCCGGGCTTTGAGGATGGATTCCTGGGAGTGCCCACGCGGCCCGGCAAGCCGCGCGAGACCGGGCTCACCCACGTCATCGACAAGGGACTGAACCTGCGCGAGATCGAGGGCCTGTTCGACACGGCCGGCCAGTTCGTGGACATCGTCAAGCTCGGCTGGGGAACGGGCTACGTCACGAACAACCTCGAGAAGAAGATCGCGCTCTACCGCCATTTCGAGACGCCCGTCGTGTGCGGCGGCACGTTCTTCGAGGCGGTCTACGCGCGGGACAAGATCGACGAGCTCAAGCGCTGGCTGCGCGACTACCGCTTCTCGCACGTCGAGATCTCCGACGGCACGATCGAGATCCCGCGCGACCGCAAGCTCGAGCTCATCGCCGACTTCGCCCAGGACTTCATCGTCCTCTCGGAGGTCGGCTCGAAGGACGCCGAGGTGAACATCGCGCCGTACCTGTGGGTGCAGTGGATGCGCGAGGAGCTCGACGCCGGCGCCTGGCTCGTCATCGCCGAGGGACGCGAGGGCGGCACCGCCGGCATCTACCGCCCGAGCGGCGAGCTGCGCACGGGCCTCGTCGACGAGATCGAGCATTCCGTCCCGTTCGAGAAGCTGATCTGGGAGGCGCCGACGAAGGAGAGCCAGGCGTGGTTCGTGAAGCACTTCGGCACGAACGTCAACCTCGGCAACATCCCGCCGGACGAAGTGATCCCGCTCGAGACGCTGCGCCTCGGGCTGCGCGGCGACACGCTGAAGGAGGTGCTGCTCGGTGGCGAGCCGGTCGCGTAGGCTCGACGGAGCGACGTCGGCGAAGGTGCCGGCTTTGCCGGCGCCTGAGCAGCAACCCAGCCTGCCAACTGACGTCGAGACGTGGTCGGCCGAGCTCGTGCTGGACCATGTGCTGGGCGAGTTCCCGGGCCGCGTCGCGCTCGCCTGCTCCTTCCAGAAGGAGGAGACCGTCCTGCTCGACATGCTCTTCGACCGCGAGCCGCGGGCGCGCGTGTTCGCGATCGACACGCGTCACCTCTTCCCGGAGACGTACGAGCTCTGGCGCGAGATCGAGCGACGCCACGACACGACGATCGAGGCCTTCGCGGGCGAGCCGGTCGAGGACGGGCTCTGGGAGAAGAACCCCGACCTCTACCTCGCGATCGCCAAGCTCGAGCCGCTCAACCGCGCGCTGCTCGACCTCGACTGCTGGATCACCGGCATCCGCCGCGACCAGTCGCCGACGCGGGCCGACGCACCGAAGCTCGGCTGGGACGAGAGCCACGAGCTCTGGAAGGCCAACCCGCTCGCGGACTGGACCGACGACGATTGCTGGGCGTACATCAAGGAGCGCGACCTTCCGTACAACAAGCTCCACGACCGGGGCTACGCGTCGATCGGCGACGCACACTCGACGCTCCCCGGCGAGGGACGCGAAGGGCGCTGGGCCGGGACCGAGCGGACCGAATGCGGGTTGCACACGTGAGCGGTTTCGTCCTCTGGTTCACGGGCCTCTCGGGCGCGGGCAAGACGACGATCGCGAACAACGTCGAGCCGGAGCTCGAGCGTCGCGGCTTCGTCGTCGACCACCTCGACGGCGACATCGTCCGGACGCACCTCTCGAAGGGACTCGGCTTCTCGAAGGAGGACCGGGACACGAACATCGCCCGCATCGGCTGGGTCGCGTCCCGCCTCGCGCGGGCCGGCGCGGTCGTGATCGTGTCCGCCATCTCGCCCTACGAAGAGATGCGGCGGCACGCGCGCTCGCTCGTCGAGCCGCACGCGCCGTTCGTCGAGATCCACGTCGCGACGCCCCTCGAGGAATGCGCGCGGCGCGACCCGAAGGGCCTCTACGCGGCCGCGTTCGCCGGCGAGATCGAGGAGTTCACCGGCGTCTCGGCACCCTACGAGGCGCCGCTCGACCCGGAGCTGCGCCTCGACACGTCCGGCCGCACGCCGACCGAGTCGGCGGCCGCGGTGCTCGCCCGGCTCGAAGAGCTCAACCTGCTGCCCGAGGTCAAGTCCTGAGCACCACCCGCGTCCGCCTGACGCATCTCGAGCGGCTCGAGGCCGAGGCGATCGACATCATGCGCGACGTCGTCGCCGTGGCCGAGAACCCGGTCATGCTCTACTCGATCGGCAAGGACAGCTCGGTCATGCTCCGGCTCGCCGAGAAGGCGTTCTGGCCGGCGCCGCCGCCCTTCCCGTTCCTCCACGTCGACACGACGTGGAAGTTCCAGGACATGTACGCCTTCCGGAAGCGGATGGCCGAGGAGCACGGGCTCAACCTGCTCGTGCACGTGAACGAGGAAGGCCTCGCGCGCGGGATCAACCCCTTCGACAGCGGCTCGGTCGTGCACACCGACGTCATGAAGACGGAGGCGCTCAAGCAGGCGCTCGACAAGTACGGCTTCGACGCGGCCTTCGGCGGCGCGCGCCGCGACGAGGAGAAGTCGCGCGCGAAGGAGCGCATCTTCTCGTTCCGCACGGCGCAGCACCGCTGGGACCCGAAGAACCAGCGGCCCGAGCTCTGGCGGCTCTACAACGCGCGCCACCGCCGCGGCGAGTCGATCCGCGTCTTTCCGCTCTCGAACTGGACCGAGCTCGACGTCTGGCTCTACATCCACCGCGAGGAGATCCCGATCGTGCCGCTCTACTTCGCGGCCGAGCGGCCGGTGGTCGTCCGCGACGGGACGCTGATCATGGTCGACGACGACCGGATGCGGCTCGAGCCCGGCGAGGAGCCGATGCAGAAGCGGGTCCGGTTCCGGACGCTCGGCTGCTACCCGCTCTCGGGCGCGGTCGAGTCGGAGGCCGAGACATTGCCGCAGATCATCCAGGAGATGCTGCTCGCGCGGACGTCCGAGCGGCAGGGCCGTGTCATCGACTACGACGAGGCCGCCTCGATGGAGAAGAAGAAGGTGGAGGGGTACTTCTGAACACGGACCTGATCGAGCGCGACATCGACGCGTACCTCGACGCGCACGAGCACAAGAGCCTCCTGCGCTTCATCACGTGCGGCTCGGTCGACGACGGCAAGAGCACGCTCATCGGGCGGCTGCTCTACGAGTCGCAGATGCTGTTCGAGGACCAGGTCGCCGCGCTCGAGAGCGACTCCAGGCGCGTCGGGACGCAGGGCGAGGAGCTCGACTTCGCGCTCCTGCTCGACGGGCTCGCGGCCGAGCGCGAACAGGGGATCACGATCGACGTCGCCTACCGCTTCTTCTCGACCGACACGCGCAAGTACATCGTCGCGGACACGCCCGGCCACGAGCAGTACACGCGGAACATGGTCACGGGCGCGTCGACCGCCGACTGTGCGCTGATCCTGCTCGATGCCCGCAAGGGCGTGCTCACGCAGACCCGGCGGCACAGCTACCTCGTCTGGCTCCTCGGGATCCGGCACGTCGCGCTGGCGGTGAACAAGATGGACCTCGTCGAGTACTCCGAGGAGCGCTTCCGCGAGATCGAGCGCGAGTACGGCGCCTTCGCCGAGCAGCTCGGGCTCGAGGACTTCACGCTGATCCCGCTCTCGGCGCTGCACGGCGAGAACGTCGTCGAGCGCTCGGGCGCGATGCCGTGGCACGACGGCCCGACGCTGATGGAGTACCTCGAGACCGTCGAGGTCGACCAGGAGCGGATGCAGGACGCGCCGTTCCGGCTCCCGGTGCAGTGGGTCAACCGGCCGAGCTCGGACTTCCGCGGCTTCGCCGGCACCGTCGCCGGCGGCCGGGTTGCGCCCGGTGACCGCGTCGTCGTGCTCCCCCGCGGGACCGAGACGACCGTGAAGCGGCTCGTCACGTACGGCGGCGACCTCGAACGGGCCGTCGCCGGCCAGGCAATCACGCTGACCCTCGCGGACGAGATCGACGTCAGCCGCGGCGACGTGATCGCGGCCGCCGACTCCCCGGCTCCCGTCGGCCAGCAGTTCGAGGCGACCGTGGTCTGGATGGCGGAGGAGCCGCTGTTGCGCGGGCGCACGTACCTGATGCGCGTCGGCACGAGCACCGTGCCGGCGACCGTGGCGCCGATCCGGTACAAGCTCGACGTCGACACGCTGGAGCAGATCGCGGCGACGCAGCTCGACCTGAACGAGATCGGCGTCGTCCAGCTCGAGCTCGGGCAACCGGTCGCGTTCGACCCGTACGTCGAGAACCGCGACACCGGCGGCTTCATCCTCGTCGACCGGATCACCAACCACACCGTGGGCGCGGGGCTGCTCGATCGGGCGCTGCTGCGCAGCGAGAACGTCCGCCTGCAGGAGCTCGAGGTCGACCGCGGGGCGCGCGCCGGGCTCAAGGCGCAGAGACCGTTCGTCGTCTGGCTGACCGGGCGCCCGGGCGCCGGCAAGTCGTCGATAGCGAACGCGCTCGAGAAACGGCTCTTCGCCGACGGGCGGCACACCGTCCTGCTCGACGGCGCGAACCTCCGGCGCGGGATCTCCAAGGACCTGAGCTTCACCGACGCCGACCGCGCCGAGCACAACCGCAGGGCGGGCGAGATCGCGCGGCTGATGACGGACGCGGGGTTGATCGTCCTCGCCGCCCTCGTCTCGCCGTTCCGCGCCGAGCGCGAGACCGCCCGTTCCCTTTTTGACGAGGGCGACTTCGTGGAGGTCTTCGTCGACCTGCCGGCCGAGATCGCGGCGGAGCGCGACACCACGGGCCTCTACGCCAAGGCCGAGACGGGCGGCGTCATCAACCTCACCGGCGTCGACTCGACATACGAGTCGCCCGAGGAGCCCGACGTGCGGCTCGACATGACCGAGCTCGACGCCGAGACTGCGGCCGACCGCGTGCTCGCGCTCCTGCACGAGCGCGGCCTGTTGTCATGACCTGGCAGTTCACGCTCACCGGCCTCGGCCTCGGCCTGATCGTCGGGTTGACCGGGGTCGGCGGCGGCTCGCTGATGACGCCGATCCTGATCATCGTCTTCGGCTTCAAGCCGACGTACGCCGTCGGCACCGACATCTTCCACGGCGCGATCTTCAAGTCGTTCGGCGCGCTCCGGCACCGCCGGCTCAAGACGGTGCACGGGCACCTCGCCTTCTGGCTCTTCGCGGGCTCCGGGCCGATGGCGATCGCCGGCGTCGTGACGTCGGTCGTGCTCCGGAACCAGCTCGCGAACGCCCAGACGATCCTCGGCTACGCGGTGGGCGTCGCGCTGATCGGCGGCGGTGCCGGCTTCCTCGCCAAGTCGTTCATCAAGCGCGGGATCCAGCCCAGCGACAAGCCGTTCATCATGAGCCGCCGCGACAAGCTGATCGCGATCATCACCGGCGCCGTCTTCGGCTACATCGTCGGCCTCACCTCGGTCGGGAGCGGCACCTACTTCGGACTGATGATGGTGCTCGTCTACCCGCTCACGATGCCGCGGATCGTCGGCACCGACATCTTCCACGCGGCGGCGCTCCTCTGGGTCGCCGGCGTCGGTCACCTGATCGTCGGCGACGTCGACCTGCATGCGACGGCCTGGCTGCTGCTCGGCTCGGTGCCCGGGATCCTGATCTCGAGCCGCTGGACGCTGAAGGTGCCGGATCTGACCATCCGGGCCGGCCTCGGCGGCATCCTCATCATCAGCGGGCTGAAGCTGCTCAACGTGCCCGAGGCGAACTGGATCCTCGGCGCCGGCCTCGCCGCCCTCGTCGTCGGGCTCGGGATCTACACGGCGCTGGCGATGCTCGGCGAGCCGCGCGGCACGCCCGAACAGGCCTAATCACTTCCTTAACCCCAGCGTCTTAGAATCAGCGGGCTTTGCAGCGGGTTCTCACGACGGTCACCCTCCTGGGCCTGCTGGTGGCGACCGCTGCCGCCTTCGCGATCACCGAACACCTGAAGCTGATCAAGAGCCCCGTCTACGGGACGCTCGTCTCCAAGGTGTTTTCGCCGCGCTGTCACTGCTCGACGAGCACGGCGGCGGTTCGCTTCAGGCTTCGCCACCCGGACAAGGTCACGGTCACGATCGTGGACTCCCACCACCATCACGTCGCCACCGTTGTCACGGGGTTCCGCATGATCCCCCGCCACGCGCACACCTTCAGGTGGGACGGCCGTACGAGCTCGGGACAGCTGGCGCCTGACGGCGTCTACTACCCCTGGCTCCACCTGGAGAACGGGCATCACACGTACAAGTTCATCAACCGGATAACGCTCGACACGAAGGTGCCGACGGTGCTGTCCGCCGGCGCGGAGAAGGCCGTGCTCTTCGCCGGTCCGGGCCGCTCGATCGCCATTCGGTATGCCCTGAGCGAGCCGGCTCATGCCGTCGTGTACCTGGGGAATCAGCAGCTTGTCGTCGGCCGTCCCACGAGAACGCACAACCGGATCAAGTGGGGCGGCACGATCCCGAGCACCGGGCAAGCGGTTTCGGAAGGCAGATACGTGCTCTCGATCGCCGCACGGGACGACGCCGGCAACGAGACCCCGCGCTCGGCGCGCAAACACGTCACCGTCGTCGTTCGCTACATCGACCTCGCGCCACGGCGGATCGCCGTGCGAGCCGGCAAGGGGCTGACCGTTCGAGTCGAGACCGACGCGTCGCGCTACAAGTGGCGCCTCGGCCGGCAGCGCGGCCTGCGGCGCGGGAGGCTGCTGCATCTGCGCGCTCCGACCACCCCGGGGACGTACCGCCTCGTGGTGACCGAGCGTGGACACTCGGCGACCGCGCTTGTCCGGGTGAGACCGTAGTGATCGGGCTCTCCGAGATCGCCGGACCCATCGCGTGCATCGGTCTCGCGGTGCTGCTCGTCGCGCGGACTCGACGAAACCGGATCGCCGGCCTCGGTTATGCGGGCGTGGGCACGGTCCTGCTCGTGGCGTCGTTCTCGCCCGCGAGCGTGCCGGAGCTCCTGGCGGGAATCGGCGGGGCAATCGTGGTCGGCCCGCTCCTCGCGTGGCTCTTCCGGCGTGAGCCGTGGCTGATCGCCTACGGGACTCTCGCCTTCATCCCGTTCCGCGTGCACTTCGTGCACCACAACCTCCTCGTGCCGCTCTACGCGGTTGCGGCCGGCGCGGCCCTGCTGCTGCTGTGGGAGCTCGTCGACGGAGACGAGCGCGCCCGGGAGCTCGGCCTCGCGTCCTGGCCTCTCGCGCTCTACCTCGTGTGGATCGGGCTCTCGCTCGAGTGGAGCGTCGACGTGCACACCGCGGCGCTCGACCTGCTCGCCTTCTACGTCCCCTTCACGATTCTCGCGATCTCGATCGCGCGCCTGCCGTGGCGGAGATCGCGGGTGCGGTATCTCTATTTCGAGCTCGTCGCGATGGCCCTCGTCTTCGTGAGCGTCGGCTTCTACCAGTACGCGACGCGCGACATTTCGCAGAACCTGAAGCTGCAGACGATCAACGTCTACGCGGCGTTCTTCAGGGTGAACTCGGTCTTCTTCGATCCCTCGATCTACGGCCGCTTCCTCGTGATCGCGCTGATTCCGACCGTTGTGCTGATCATTCGGGGGCGCTCGGTTCGGGAGGGGGTTCTGGCCCTTGCGTTTGCCGCCGTGACCTGGCTCGGCCTCCTCATCTCGTTCTCGCAGTCGAGCTTCTCGGCGCTCGGCGTTGCGGTCTTCGTCGTCGCAGCGATCGTCTGGCGCTGGAAGTCACTGCTCGCGCTCGGGGCGGTGCTGGTCGTCGTCGCCGGTCTCGTGGCGACTCAACCGAGGCTGATGCATGCCATCCGCCATCACACCACCGGGGGTCTCAACGACGCAACGCACGGCCGCGCGAGCCTGGTGGCCAACGGCATTCGAATCGCGAAGGCGCATCCGGCGCT